>DATKFU010000042.1:0-25526 GCA_035511215.1 Bryobacteraceae bacterium
GGGGAGAGGCACCTCATCCGGAAGGATCAGCCCATTGTCGTCACGATTGTCGATACGACGGAAAACCTGGCGCGGCTGATTCCTGAGGTCGAGCAGATGATGGACACCGGCATGATCGCCACGTCGGATGTGGAATTCATGCGCATCGAAAAGCCGCCAACCGCCGCGTGACGGTTAGCAATCATCGTGTCGCAGGGTTTCGTCGTTCTCTTCATCAACGTCGCTGGTTCCCGCGATTCCGGCTTGCCTGAACTCCTCGCAACCTGCTGAGCACACATCCGATAGCATTCTCGGGCGATTCCTGATCGCAATTGGAGCGGCGCTTGCCATGTTATGTCCGAGGATCGGCCACGGCGCCATCCGAACGGGAGAGGAAAAGGATGAAAAACAATATGATGCTGAGAATTTCGAGAGTCGGATGCGCGATGCTGCTGGTCGCGCTTTGCGGATTGGCCCAGGAGCATAAATGGGCCGGACGGACGCTCGACGACTTAGAGTGGACAGTCCATGAGAGACTCGCCGCGGTTCCGTTTCATGGGGTGTTCGACACGCTCAATTTTGAAGTACAAGACAAGACCGTCACTTTGTCGGGTCAGGTAATGAACGAGAAGGTCAAGCAGGCCGCCGAACGCGCGACCGCTCAGATCAATGGCGTCGACGCTGTAGTCAACCGGATTGAAGTGCTGCCTTCGTCCCGGCGCGACGACGTACTGCGCATGAATGTGTATCGCGCCATCTATGAGGAGGAGCCGCTGGAAAAGTACGGCACGCGCGCCGCTCCTCCGATTCACATCATCGTCAGAAATGGATGGGTCACGCTCGAAGGCGTAGTGGATTCGGACACCGATCGCAGCATGGCTCAGCTTCGGGCGTTGAAAGTAACCGCGCATGTCGCCGACAACCTACGGGTTGCGCCGGAACTGTAGGAAGGCAACGCGGAGGGAGGATGACCATGAATAAACAGTTCTTTCAGAGCGCCGCGATTCTAGCGCTGCTGCTGCAACCGTTACATGCGGACGGCGACTTCCGCCGGGCCACGATTACCGGCGGCGGTGGCGGGAACGGCTGGTGCACGGTTGAGGTAAATGTGGACGGTACGGCGGAAGTGGAAGTGTCCGGCGACTCGGGCGTCTTGCGGACCCTCTCAGGACAGCAGGCTTTCTGGCGGCGATTTCAGTGCAACCGGCCGCTGCCGCCCAACCCCAGTGACTTCCGCTTCAATAGGATCGCGGGCCGGGGCGCCGTCCGCCTGATCCGGAATCCTCGCTTCAACGGAGGCACGGCGGTGGTCCACATCGAGGATCCTAAGGGCGGCCGCGCAGGCTACACCTTCAATCTGCAGTGGAGCGGATTTGGAGGAGGGGGAGGAGGAGGTTGGCCACCCGCCCCGCTGCCTCCTGCGCCGGGCCACCCGCCCGGTCCCCCGCCTCAGGCGCCCGGTTGGCCATCCGCTCCGCAACCTCCGGCGCCTGGCTACCCGGGCGGTCCGGGTGGATTCCCCATGGCGAAAGCCATTCGGATCTGTCAGGACTCCGTGACCAATCGGCTGAATCGGGATGGCTACCCATACGTCACTTTTGAGCGCACGATTCCGGACGACAATCCGGGCCGCAACGATTGGGTCATAGGAACGGTAAGTGGCAGGCGAGGATTTGAAACGTCGAGGTTCTCGTTCTCCTGCTCCGTCGACTTCAGCTCGGGGAGGGTCCGCTCAGTCGATGTACGCCGCCGCTAGCGAAAGAAAACGAATGTAGGTGAGTTACAAATCAAGAAACTAAAAGGAGATCAAGATGATTAAATATATTTTGGCAATCGCGGTACTGACAACCGGAGTGTCCTTCGCTCAAACCGATGAGACGACGGCACGCCTAAACAAAGAAGTTCGGCACGAACTGGTGATGCTTCCATATCTGAACGTATTCGACAACCTGGCGTACAGTGTGGAGAGTAACAGCGTAGTTCTATCCGGCCAGGTCACTCGCCCTACACTTAAGAAAGATGCCGAAAGAGCCGTGCAGCGCATCGAAGGTGTGGCGAGAGTGGACAACCGAATCGAGGTGTTACCTGTATCTATGAACGATGACCGGCTGCGGCGCCACCTCTACCGGGCGATTTATGGATATACCCCCTGAATCGCTACGCCATGCCGGTGCTGAAACCAATCCGCATCATTGTGAAGAACGGCCATGTCACTCTGGAGGGCGTCGTTGCCAACGACGGAGACAGGAACATCGTGAACATACGAGCCAACGGAGTGTACGGAGTCTTCTCGGTGACCAACAATCTTCAGGTCGAGAAAGTGGGGCAGGCTCACCTGCGGCCCCGTACGCCGCCGCCGCCCGCCAACGCGTCCTCATCGTACCCGGTTGTGGCCGCCGAAACGGCTTTGTAACAGCTTCCGAAACCGGAAGGGATACCGGGGTGGATAATGGTGGTTTCATGAACCCTATCGCCCCCCTGGCCGCCAGCCTCCTGTTTTTCCTGGTGCGCGGCCCGGCCGCCGCCGCCGGCCCATACCAGTATCCCTTCCAAAATCCCGATCTGCCCATTGAGCAGCGGGTGGACAACATCGTCTCCCTGATGACCCTAGACGAAAAGGTCGCCTGCCTGGGCACGCGCCCGAGTGTGCCGCGCCTGGGGATTGAGGGAACCGGGCATGTCGAGGGGCTGCACGGCCTCGCGCTGGGCGGTCCCGCGCACTGGGAACGACCGGGCAACACGCCGGTTCCCACCACGCAATTCGCGCAAGCCATCGGCATGGGTGAGACTTGGGATCCGGACCTGATTCGCAAGGCCGGCGGCGTCGAAGGCAACGAGACGCGCTACATCTATCAGAGTAAGAAGCGTGGCGGCCTGGTGGTGCGCGCGCCCAATGCCGACCTGGGCCGCGACCCGCGCTGGGGCCGGACCGAGGAATGTTTCGGCGAAGATCCGTTCTTCAACGGCGCCATGGTTACCGCCATGGTGCGCGGCCTGCAGGGCGACGATCCCAAGTATTGGCTGACGGCTTCCCTGATGAAGCACTTCCTCGCCAATAGCAACGAGAACGGCCGCGGTGGATCGTCGTCGGACTTCGACGAGCGGCTGCTGCGCGAGTATTATTCGGTGCCGTTCCGCATGGGCGTAGTGGACGGCGGGTCGCGCGCCTTCATGGCGGCCTACAACGCGTGGAATCACATCCCCATGACCGTGAACCCCATCCTGCGGGGAATCGCCATGAAAGAGTGGGGCGTGGATGGGATCGTCTGCACCGATGCAGGCTCGCTGCGCAACTTGATCAACCTGCACAAATACTACGCCACGCTGCCAGAGGGCGCGGCGGGCGCGGTGAAGGCGGGGATCAATCAGTTTCTGGATCGGTTCCAGGCTCCGGTGAACGATGCGCTGAAGCAAAACCTGTTGACGGAGGGGGATATCGACGATGTGATCAAGGGCGAATTCCGAGTCATGATCCGGCTGGGGCTGCTCGATCCGCCGGAGCGCGTGCCGTACTCCAAGCTGGTGGGCGAAGAGGATGCCTGGAAGGCGCCGGGCCACCAGGACGTGGCAAGGCAGGTGGCGCTGGAATCGATTGTGCTGCTGAAGAATGCGAATGGGTTCCTTCCGCTGGATAAGTCGAAGCTGAAGTCGATCGCGGTGATCGGCCCGCGCGCGGACCAGGTGCTGCTCGATTGGTACAGTGGCACGCCTCCTTACACTGTCACTCCGATTGAAGGAATTAAGGCCAAGCTCGGCTCCGGCGTCGCCGTGAACTATGCCGCGAATAACGATAATGACGCGGCAGTCAAGGCGGCGAAGGAGTCCGACGTGGCTGTGGTGTTGGTAGGGAACCATACCACGTGCGATGCCGGTTGGGAGAAGTGCCCGACACCCAGCGACGGCAAGGAGGCGGTCGACCGGCGCGCCATCAATCTGGAGATGGAAGAGCTGGTGAAGCAGGTTTATGCCGCCAATCCGAAGACCGTGATGGTGTTGGTGGCCAGTTTTCCATTCGCCATCAACTGGAGCCAGGAGAATCTGCCGGCCATCCTGCACATGACGCACAATGCGCAGGAAATGGGCACGGCCATCGCCGATGTGCTGTTCGGCGACTACAACCCCGGCGGACGCTTGGTCCAGACATGGCCTAAGTCGCTCGATCAGGTTCCCGCCATGATGGATTACGATATACGCCACGGCCGCACTTACATGTACTTCAAGGGCGATCCGCTGTACCCGTTCGGCTACGGTCTCAGCTACACGACATTCCGCTATTCGAAGCTGCGAGTCAGCGCCGGGCGTTTGGCGGCGGACGGCAAAGTGACGGTTAGCGTGGATGTCAAGAACACCGGGACGCGCCAGGGGGATGAGGTCGTCGAGCTTTACGTGAAGCATTTGAAGTCAGCCGTGGAACGGCCCGCGAAAGAGCTGCGCGGCTTCCGCAGGGTTGCGCTGGCGCCTAACGAGACCAAGACGGTCGAGATTCCCTTGGCGGCCGACTCACTGACTTACTGGGATGTGCGCCGGAAGCGCTGGGCGCTGGAACAGGATGAGGTGGAAGTGACTGTTGCTAGCTCCTCCGCGGGTGCCAAGCTGAGTAAGACGCTGCGCGTGACGGGTACGAATTGATCCGGCGACTGTGCTTCTTGGTGTCGCTGGCATGCGCCGCCTATGCGGCGCCGGATGGCATCGTGACGAAGGGCAACGGCTGGGACTACATCCGGCTGGGCAATCCGAACGATGTCACCAGTAATACAAGGGGCGGAATCCTGTTTGAAGGCGGAAGCACGGACGTGGACGCCGCTTATCAATGGATGTGCGCGAAGGCGAATGGCGGTGACTTCCTGGTAATCCGCGTCAGTGGGACCGCCGCCTACAACTCGTATATCCGCGGACTCTGTCCCGCGCTCAACTCAGTTGCGACTCTGGTCGTGTACAGCCGGACAGGCGCACAGCAGCCCTTCGTCAAGGACACGATTCTCAAGGCCGAGGCGCTCTTCATTGCCGGCGGGGACCAAGCGAATTACGTCAACTACTACGGCGGTACGCCGGTCGCGGCGGCTATAAACGCATTGGCGATGCACGGTGTGCCAGTGGGCGGCACCAGCGCCGGCAACGCCGTCCTCGCGCAGTACGGTTATTCGGCCATCACCGGTTCAGTGACTTCGAAGGCGCTCGCCAATCCTTACACGCCGCTGATAACTATCGAGAATGGATTTCTTAATGTGTCGCCGCTGCTGCGGGATACGTTCACAGACGATCACTTTGCAGCGCGCGACCGTATGGGCAGGCTGATCGCGTTCCTTGCGCGCGTCATCCAGGATGGAGATGCAGGCCGGGTTTCGGCTATTGCGACCGACGAGAAGACGGCGTTTCTGATGGAGCCGGATGGAAGTGGGGTGGCCGCCGGCAGCGGCGCGGTCTACTTTCTACGAACGTCTTGTTCGCCGGAAGTCTGCAGGCGCGAGACGCCTCTCACGTTCCGCAATGTCTCCGTATATCGTGTACATTCAGGCGGCAAGTTCAACATTGCCGCTTGGGCCGGAACCGAAGGCGCGGCTTACTCGCTGTCCGCCATCGATGGCGTTTTGCATTCTACCCAAGCGGGCGGAAGCATCTACTAATCGGCCGGCCTATAGTGACGCCAGAACCTCCGCGGCGTGGCCCGCCGGCTTAACCTTCGAGAAGATCTTCTGAATCTTACCCCGCTCGTCGATCACAAAGGTGGTGCGCTCAATTCCCATCACCTTCTTGCCGTACATATTCTTTTCCTTCCACACGCTGTAAGCATCTGCCACCTTCTTGTCCACATCGCACAGCAGCGTATATGGAAGGCGCTGGTTCTCTTTGAAGCTGGTCTGTGCTTTCGGTGTGTCCTTAGAGATGCCGAGCACCACCACGCCCTTCTTTTCAAACTTCTTGAACGTATCGCGAAACTCGCACGCTTCCACGGTGCAGCCCGGAGTGCTGGCTTTGGGATAGAAAAACAGTACCACCTTCTTACCCCGTGCGTCGTCCAAATCGAACGGTTCGCCGGAATCGGTCTGTAACTGAATCTTAGGAGCTGTATCGCCTTCTTTCAACATAGTTTCTTCCTTAGCAACTCGTTCACAACGCCGGGATTAGCCTGTCCGCGGGAGGCCTTCATCACCTGGCCAACTAGAAATCCGAGCACCGTCGCCTTACCGCTCTTGTACTGCTCGACTTGCTTCGGATTCTGTTGCAGTACCTGATCGACTATCTGTTCCAACGCGCCAGTGTCGCTGATCTGCCTCAATCCTTCTCGTTCGACAATGGCCGGCGCGGCCTCGCCGCTCGAAAACATTTTCACGAAGACTTCTTTGGCGATCTTACCGGAAATCCCGCCCTTTAAAATCAGGGCGACCAGTTCGCCAAGCCGCTCGGGCGTCACTGGCGAGTCCGCGATCTCCTTGCCTTCGGCGTTGAGCGCACCCATCAGATCGCCCATCACCCAATTGGCCGCGGCTTTGGGCTCTCCGGCGGTGGCGGCTACGCGTTCGTAATACTCGGCAATCGCGCGGCTGGCGGTCAGCACGTCCGCATCGTAGGCGCTCAGCCCATAGGTTTCCATAAAACGGGCGCGCTTACGCACGGGCAGTTCCGGCATGCGCGATCGGATCTCGTCGAGCCACGCTTCCGCAATCCGTAGCGGCGCCAGATCCGGCTCCGGGAAGTAGCGGTAATCGGGCGCTGCTTCCTTGCTGCGCATGGCGGCGGTTTCGCCCGTATCGGGATTGAACATGCGCGTCTCCTGCGGGATGGCGCCGCCGCTCTCCAGAACCGCCACCTGGCGCGCGATCTCGTAGTCCAGCGCCAGCTTCAAAAAGCGGAACGAATTCAGATTCTTCACCTCGGCCTTGGTACCGAACTGCGCGGCGCCTTTAAGCCGGACCGACACATTGGCGTCGCACCGCAAGTGCCCCTTCTCCATGTCGCACGTGGAAACATTCAGAAATTCAAGAGTCTGCTTGAGTCCCGTGAGGAAATCGTAGGCTTCCTGCGACCGACGCATATCCGGCTCGGTGACGATTTCGATCAGCGGCGTGCCAGAGCGGTTCAGATCCACGTAGGTGTAGCGAGCGGAATCCCGAAAGCCGTCGTGGATGCTCTTGCCCGCATCGTCTTCCATGTGGACGCGAGTCACTCCGATGCGTTTCAGAGCGCCGTCCACCGGGATCTCAACGCAGCCATGCTCGGCGAGCGGCTCCTCGTATTGCGAGATCTGGTAGCCTTTGGGCAGGTCGGGGTAAAAGTAATTCTTGCGCGCAAAGCGGGAAACCGGACGCACGCGGCAGTTCAGCGCCAGCGCCGCCTGGATGGCCAGTTCGACGGCCGCGCGATTCAGCACCGGCAGCGCTCCCGGCAAGCCCAAGCAGACCGGACAGACATTGCTGTTCGGCTGCGCGCCAAAACTGGTAGGACAGCCGCAGAAAATTTTGGTCGCGGTCGCCAGTTGGACGTGGACTTCCAGTCCGATCACTGGTTCATACCTGGCGATCAGCTCGGGCCCCGCAAGATCCACGAACGCCGACGACATACGTTCTAATTATACGGGAAGCGAGAAGCTTTGGGAGAGTTCTCAAGATCGTTCGACCGGCGAACTGGTCGGTGCCGCGGACGGCAACCGCCGTCCGCGACCATAGTCAGACAGTTTCGCAGGGGTTAGTTCGCTGCTCCGACGACCAGGGGTCCGACGACTTTAGTCTGCTGACTCAGATTTGCGCCGGTGCTGATGACTCCCTCCACAATATACGTCCCAGGCGCGGGTGCGGTTACTGGGAACTGTGCAATCCAGATGCCTGGATAGACATCGCCGGAAACGCTCTCCGTCAAAATCGGCGCTGCCATAGCATTTGGTTTGATGTTGAAGGTGAAGGAAGCATTGGCATTATAGTTCAGATTGTCGCCTGTAACCATGATTGTTATTGCATGGCCCGAGGTAACGGCCCCGAGAGGAAGGGCAATCAGTAGAGTTTGAATGTCCGGGCCACTAACGCAGTTAAAGCAGGGAAGAATCCCCTCCGGATCTGTATCCGCGGTCATCACGGCAGTGGTAAGAAAGCCGTCACTAACTGAGTCCGGCGCGCTGGCGGGATGTGGTAAACTGATCAGGCTCGCCTTGTTAGCAGCCAAAAGCGGGCAAAGGCCCAGTAGAAAAACCGCAACGGTGCTAGTACAAACGTTTCGCATCTTGGAAGAACCTCCGGCTTGGGGTTGAAGTTTGAGACCGGTCATTTCTGTCCGGCTCACCCAAGCGACTTAGTATGCGATAGTCGGGGGACAGTTGTCAAGCAACCAATAATCGATAATTCAATAGCCACACGATTTGTCCGGTCGAAATGGTACGGTCGAATGTAATGGCTGGGAGAATACCTGGTGTCGGGTACACTGGACCTCACAAAAGTGCGAACGCCAGGGCGGCCGTGGTAGCCTGACCTTGTGAACGTTGGCATCACTTGTTATCCGACGTACGGTGGCAGCGGCATCGTGGCCACCGAACTAGGCCTTGAACTGGCCAATCGCGGGCATGAGGTCCACTTCATCACTTACGCGAATCCCATTCGCCTGGACCCCGGCATCCCGCGCATACATTACCACGAAGTGGAGGTTTCGAGCTACCCGCTGTTTCAATATCCGCCCTATTGCCTGGCACTGGCGTCGCGCATGTTGGAGGTAGCCGAGCAACACCGCCTGGATCTGCTGCACGTGCATTACGCCATCCCGCACTCCATTTCGGCGATGCTCGCCAAGGACATGCTGGGGCCGGTGCGGCGGCTGCCATTCATCACCACGCTGCATGGCACGGACATCACGCTGGTGGGTTCGGACCGGTCGTATTTTCCGATTACCAAATATTCGATCGAGAAATCCGACGGCATTACGTCGATCAGCGAATATTTGCGCCTGCAAACGGTGGACGTATTTGGCGTGCGCAACGACATCCGGGTGATTACTAATTTCGTCAATTGCGACTTATATAAACCGGACCGCGAGAAGACCATGGCGAAATGCTATGCGCCGGCGGATAGGAAGCTGCTAATCCACGTGTCGAATTTCCGGCCGGTGAAGCGCGTGCAGGATTGCGTGCGCATCCTGGCGGAAGTTGTGCGGCGCGCGCCGGCGCACCTGTTAATGGTGGGCGATGGGCCGGAGCGGGGCCCAGCCGAATACCTGGCGCGTGAGTTGGGCGTGGAGCGGCATGTTTCGTTTCTCGGAAAGCAGAACCACGTGGAGCGCATCATCCCACTGGCGCACGTGCTGCTGATGCCCAGCGATCTGGAGTCGTTCGGCTTGGCCGCGCTGGAGGGTATGGCCTGCGGAGTGCCGCCGGTAGGCACGCGCGTGGGCGGCGTTCCCGAATTGGTCACGGATGGCGTGGACGGCTACCTGGAATCGGTGGGGGACATCGACGCGCAGGCCGAGCGCGTGACCGCGCTGGTGACGGACGACGAGATGCACGACCGGTTCTCGCAGGCAGCGCGCCGGACCGCCACGGATCGGTTCTGCGCGGATAAGATTATCCCGATCTACGAACGATATTATGAAGAGGTGTGTGGGCGGGGCGGTAGTTAACGGAAGTCAGCGCGGCGGATAATACGGCTCTTCAATAAGTGTACCTGCGGCAAATTTGAGAAGAAACTCGTCCAGAGACGAAGCCACTTCAACCCTGGAAGCTTCGATATAAGCCAGGTCCGTATGCTCATCTATACTGTCGTGCGGAAACAGCACCACAGGGTGTTGCCCGTCCAGTAACCTGACATTGGTGTCAATGCAACATCCGTCGCCGCACATGTTACTCGCAAACACAACGTAGCCGTGGGGAAACACCCCCAAGCCGGGCACCGCATTCCGATTCTCTACCAGCGCGTGGGCAATACACCAGATGCGCTGCCGAAGTTGTACCCAGGTCTTATCCGGGCCGGGTTCATGATCCGCGTAGAACTCAAGAAGTTCCTGGGGAAATCCGGCCTCTTTCGCGCGTTTGATATCCTCCGGCGCGGCAGGCCGAAGCGAACCGGCATTGTCCACGCGACCGAGCGCATCCTGCAGGGCTTGAATCGCTTTCGTTCTCATCCTGCCTTCCCGCCTTCCCACAACTTACGAAGCTCTCTCCAGCGCTTCCAGGAAAAAGTACTCGCCCCACATCACCGACTCGTTCACTCCCAGGTTCTTGTGGATGTGGTAGACGCCGCCTTTGAGGATGCCTTCCCATTGGGGGTCCGGTTCCGCCAGCCAGTCGCGGCACAGGGTGGTGAGAATGTGGACCGCGGTCTCGCGATAGAGATGGCCTTTGGCGGCGTCCGCCACCAGTCCGCTCAACTGGAACAGGCCGGAGGATGCGATGGCGGCGGCGGAGGTATCCGGCAACGAAGTGTCCGGCGGCGCATCGTAGTCCCACGGCGGCACTCCGTCCGGCGGCGTGTGGCGGATGTAGAAATCGGCGCAGGCTTCCGCGGTTGCCAGCAGGCCGGGATCGCGTGCGTAGCTATACGCCGTGCCGAAGCCGTAGAGCGCCCAGGCCAGCCCGCGGGACCAGCAGGAATCGCCGCGGTAGCCCTGATGGGTGGTCTGTTTGAGGAACTCGCCAGTCTGGGGATTAAAGAGTCCCTCGTGGGCGGTGGAGGCATCGCCGCGCACCAGGACGCGGCGGGTGGTGTGGCAATGGTCCAAGGCAATGTCCAGCAGGGCGCGGTCGCCGGTCTCGCGGGCCGCGAAGAACACGATGCCGACGTTCATCATGATGTCGATGAATAGGGAATCCGGCGATACGAACGACCGCAAGTATCGCCCGTTCTCCTGGAAGCGCAGGGCCATGGTGCGGCCAGCCTCGACCAGCACAGCTTTGAGGGTGGGGTCGGGCGTGAAGCCGTACCAGCGCAGGTAGCTGGACATAAAAAGGAATCCCAGGTCGTGAACGGTGCGGTCCAACTTGCGTGGCTCGAGCGGCCGGGAATAGCGGATGGCCTGCTCGCGCCACCAGCGCGACTCCGGGCTGCCGGGGGCCTGGCGGGCGTAGACAATCCAGAGCATGCCGGGCAGGAAGCCGTCGCACCAGTGGGTCCAGGCTTCACCGGAATGTTTCCAGCGGCCGGCGGCGGTGTACATGGGGTAGAAATCGGGATGGCGCTCGATCAGGGTGCGCAGTTGGCGCTCGGCGAAGCGGAAAGCGGCTGCGAAGAGTTCCGGAGAGGTGTGGTTGGCGAATTGGATCACGATTTTGCATTATATCGGGCTGGACCTCTTCTCAAACGGTCCGGGGTTCGGTACAATCTTCGAAAATGGCTGCACACGCGTTCATTGCGGAACCTCGCATCGACCCCCGGCTGGCCTGCTTCCGCTTGAAGCTGGGCCGCTCCGGGATACATGGTTTGGGCGTCTATGCGGCGCAGCGGATTCCGGCACGTCACAAGGTAATCGAATATACCGGAGAGCGGATCAGCCGGCGCGAAACCCGGCGGCGGGGGCTGGGGCCGCGCACCTACCTCTTCACGCTGGACAACTACTGGACGCTCGACGGAGCAGTGGGAGGCAGTGGAGCGGAATTGATCAACCACTCCTGCACTCCCAACCTGTATAGCTGGGTTTTCAAGGGACACATCCTCTACATGAGCAAGCGGGACATCCGGCCGGGCGAAGAGCTAACCGTGGACTATCACTTTTCCGACAAGATCGACGACGTCCCGTGCCGGTGCGGTTCCGCACAGTGCAGAGGGACAATCAACATAAAAACGGGACGGACATCAAAAAGCTGAGAGTCCTGCCCCTTCCCGGCACTACAGTTTTGTAAAAAACAGCAAATCTGAATTTCCCGAATGTGGCGATTGAGGGAGTCCTTCATTCGTGCGCGTGAGAGCTACATGAGTTATCAAGTCAATGCAAAATCCGTGGCTATCTGCGATACCGAGCCGATCGCTATCGAGGGCATACGGATGCTCCTCGGCCAGTGCGAGGATCTGCGTTTGGCCGCGGCGGAAACGTCGCTGCTGGGCGGCATGGAGATTGTCCGGCAGTACACGCCGACGATCATGATTCTGGACAAGGGATTCGGCATTTACGCCGTCATGGACTGCCTGCAACGCCTGCGCGGTTTGGGGAGTGGGGTAGCCACCATCGTGTGGGGGGTGAACCTGAACGAGACGGAGGCGCTACGCATGATGCAGGTCGGGGCGCTGGGGGTGGTGCGCAAGACGGCTTCTTTGGAGGCGCTACTGGACTGCATGCGCACGGTGGGCGCGGGGAGAACCTTCATGGAGGAGAGCGTGCTGCAGGAGCCCGAGCGCACGGCGCGGTGCGCGCACTCGAACCTGACGTCGCGCGAACTGCAAGTGGTGGAGCTGGTGGAGCAAGGGCTGAAGAACCGGGACATCGGTGCGCAACTGGGGATTCGGCCGGGCACGGTGAAGATCCACCTGAAGCACATTTTTGAGAAGACGGGGATCCGCGGGCGCTATGGACTGGCACTGTCCGGGTTGCGGGAAAAGGGGATCATGAGCTCGCCCGCGGCATGACTGGCGGCTTCGCCGGCAGGCGCCCCCATGAGTGGGAAATGGTGTGGGGACGCGGCACGCACGAGTGCGTGCGCCACACGACCAATGAAATTGTGCCCAGCTAGCAGCCTAGTTGGGATAGGGGTCGCCGGGGCGCACGATCCGGATCTGGTGATCGGTAAAGGGGTCGTGGCCGTCCGACAGAATCACTTTAGGCATATGACAACTAACGCAATTGTTCTTCGAAACCGGACAGGATTTTAGCGGCTTCGAGGCGTGGCACGCCAGGCAGGCGCGATCATAGCCGGCTTCGTCCCGCGCCAGGCTGCCATGCGGATCGTGGCAGGCCGTGCAGCGGATGCGTTTGTCTTCGCCGAGAAAGCACTCGCTATTCGCCAGCCTGTACGGCGTAAACCGAACATTGACTTCGCCCCACTCCCTCTTACTGACCACGAACTCCCATGTGCGATGGCACTGGCCGCAAAAGTTCGCCTGGTCTTCAGCGCCCATTTGGCTGAGCCTTGCGGGAAGCGGCGCGGCCTTGCCGTTCGCCGCGGCTTCCATGTGCGCGGCCGCGCCTGTGTGGCAGCGCTCGCAAGCAACGCCAGGCGTCAGAGTATCGAGAGTCACCCTGCCTTGGTTCACGCCGTTCGTCGAGTGGCAATCGAAGCAGTGGACGATTTCCTCGTTCGAAGTCTGGCGCCCCATGGCTTCCACCAGATTGCGAGGCCGCAATTGCTCGTCTCCCAGAGTGATGGCCAAGCCGCCCAGTTTCGGGTAATAGCTGACCATGCTTTCATAAAAGCGGCCCTGGTATGGAAAGACGAAATTCTGGCTGTGGACGCCGAACGCATATTGAATCGGCAGCGAGAGTTCGCGGGCGCCATCGCGCACGGTGTATATGCTGACATCGCCCTTCCGCTCGATGGTGTAGCTGTAGCTGTTTTTCTCGAATGTCAGCTTCGGGTTGGCTTTCAGAATCTCCTGGCTGGCAGGCAACTGGATGGTGTTCGCCATGGCGTTCTGGGGCTGCCACTGCGCCTGAGCGGGATGGCAGGCGGCACAAGCAGACGGGCCGGCGGCCGGCGAAGCAGAGGCTAGCGCCGCAAGCGCAAGGCAGGTCTGCAGCGCGCGCCTGACTCCGGCCCCCAGATCGCTTTCGTTATGCAATTCACCAGGCCCTCCACCGCCAATTCTCTCAAATCGCGGGGCGGTAATCCCGTCGTATTGTACACTGAGGGTTCCAAAATGGAAACCTTGCCGCCGCCGGATTTGCCTGGGAGTCTTCGCCAGCGGAGTGTTACGCGGCTGTTTTTCAATTGGAAAGCGCTCCTCATTTGTTTCCAGTTGTCCGCGCTGGGCAGCGTGGTCCTCGGACCGATAACGTTCGAGGAGATCGCCGGCACCGCCGGGGTGCGCTTCAAGAGCAATAGCTCGCCGACCCCCTTAAAGCACCAGCCGGAGACGTTGGTCGGCGGCGTGGCGGCATTCGACTACGACGGAGACGGATACCTCGATATCTATTTCGTAAACGGCGCCGGCATGCCATCGCTGGTTAAGCAAGGGCCGCAGCATAAGAACAGGCTGTTCCGCAACAACCACAACCTGACCTTCACCGACGTTACGGACAAGGCCGGAGTGGGTGGCGCGGGCTACGGCATGGGCGCGGCGGTGGGCGACTATGACAATGACGGGCGGCCGGACCTGTTCGTGGCCAACGTCAACGGGAATCAGTTGTTCCACAACAACGGGGATGGCACGTTCACGGATGTGACGAAGAAGGCCGGCGTGGCAGGCGGATCCTACGAGGGCAAGAAGATGTGGTCTATAGCCGCCGCGTGGCTGGACTATAACAACGACGGGTTGCTCGACCTGTTCGTCTCGAATTACTGCCGGTGGGACCCGGGCACCGAACCGCCCTGCTTCGCGAATGGCCAGAATGGCGCGCGGATTATCTGCGATCCCCGCTACTGCCGGCCGCTTCCCAATACGCTTTACCGCAACAATGGCGACGGCACGTTTACCGACGTTTCCGCCCAAACGGGCATCGCCGCACACCTGGGGCGCGGTATGGGAGTGGCGGTTGCGGATTACGATGGCGATGGTTACCCCGACATCTTCGTGGCCAACGATAATGCCTCCAACCAGCTCTTCCACAACCTGCGCGGAGAGCGATTCGAGGATGTTGCGATAGAGGCGGGGGTAGCCTTTGGGGAAGGCGGGAAAGTTCTTTCGGGAATGGGCGCGGATTTCCGGGATGTGCGCAACGACGGGCTTCCCTCCATCTGGATGACCTCCATCGAGAAGCAGACCTTTCCGCTGTTCCTGAATCTGGGTCACGGCCAGTTTGAGGAGAAGACCACCGTGGCAGGGCTGGCCATGGATACGTTCGAGATGTCCGGTTGGGGGAACGGTATCGCCGATCTGGACAACGATGGATGGAAGGACCTGTTTGTGGCGCGCTCGAACGTGGACGATAACGTACACGAGTTCTCGCCGCGGATGTACGAGGAACCGAATGCCGTGTTCCGCAACGTTGGTCAGGTTGGAAACACCGGCAACGGCAAATTCAAGAACGTGAGCGCGACGGCCGGGACTGACTTCCAAATTCCGGGCGCGCACCGCGGCGTGGCATTCGGCGATCTGGACAATGACGGCCGGATCGATGCGGTGGTTTCCGTGCTGAACGGCCCTGCCAAGATATTCCACAACACCACGCAAAACGGCAACCACTGGATCCTGCTGAAGCTTACCGGCACGAAAAGCAACCGGATGGGAATTGGGGCAAAAATCCGGTTGACGGCGGCGGACGGTTCAGTGCAGTATAACCATTGCACGACGAGCGTGGGATATGCGTCGTCAAGCGATTCGCGGGTGCATTTCGGCTTGGGGGCGAATGCGATGGTGGGCGAGATACAAATCACGTGGCCGAGCGGTATCCGGCAGGTGCTGCGGGATGTGGCGGCGGACCGTGTGGTTACGGTGACCGAGCCTGCGCGCCAGTGAAGGGCGTTAACGACGTACTATCCTGAAGTGTGAGGGGCTGGCAAGTATTCGCGCTGTTCGCGCCGGTTCTGGCGGCGGCCGCCACGCTGGGGCCCATCGCGTTCGAAGAAATCGCGGACCGCGCCGGCATCCGCTTCACAGCCGACAGTTGCCCGACGCCAAACAAAAACCTGCCCGAGACGATGCTGGCGGGCGTGGCGCTTTTCGATTACGACAACGACGGCTATCTGGACATTTACCTGGTCAACGGCGCGGCCATCCCGTCGCTAAAGAAAGAGTCCCCCAAATACTGGAATCGCCTGTTCCACAACAACCACGACGGCACCTTCACCGATGTTACAGAGAAGGCCCGTGTCGAGGGCGAGGGCTACGGCATGGGCGTCGCCATCGGAGACTACGACAACGATGGATGGCCGGATATCTTCCTCGCCAATGTAACCAGGAATCAGCTTCTTCACAACAACCGCGACGGCACGTTCACCGACGTGACGGACAAGGCCGGTGTGGGCGGCGGCGTCCTGGACGGCAGGAAGATGTGGGCGGTGGCGGCCGGCTGGTTCGACTACGATAACGACGGCCACCTGGACCTTTTCGTCTCGAACTATTGCAAATGGGAAGTGAACCAGGACCCCTTCTGCGGGCCCAACGCGACCCTGCGCGCCTACTGCCATCCCCGGAACTACGCGCCGCTTCCGAACACGCTGTACCACAACAACGGAGATGGCACGTTCACGGACGTATCGGCCGCCACGGGCATCGGCCAGATCCGCGGCAAGGGGATGGGGGTAGCGTTCGCGGACTACGATCACGACGGATTCACGGACGTTTTCGTGGCCAACGACAACGCTCCCAACATGCTGTTCCACAATCTGGGCGGCAAGAAATTCCAGGAGGTGGCGCTACAAACGGGCGTCGCATTTCCCGAATCGGGCGCTTACATATCGGGCATGGGCGCCGATTTCCGGGACGTCGACAACGACGGTTACGACGACATCTGGATGACCGGCTTCGAAGGCGATACTTTTCCGCTGTTCAAGAATCGCGGTGCGGCGGGAGACTTCACGGAGATCACCGCTGTCTCCGGCGTGGCCGCTATAACCCGCTCCATGTTTGGCTGGTCGAATGGAATCGCCGATTTCGATAACGACGGATGGAAAGACCTGCTGGCGGTCCGCGGGCACGCGTTGGACAATATTGCCGAGATGTCGTTGCGCGCGCCGGAAGAACCCAACACCGTACTGCGCAATTTGGGAAAAATGGGAACCACAGGAAACGTGAAGTTCCAGGATGTGAGCGCGGGCGCGGGCGCGGGTTTCCTGATCCCCGCGCCGCATCGCGGCATGGCGTTCGGCGACGTGGATAACGACGGCCGCATCGATGCCGTGGTCAGCGTACTGAACGGGAAGGCGCAATACTTCCACAACACTTCGCAGAATGGCAATCATTGGATTTTGCTGAGGCTGGTGGGCGTCGAGAGCAATCGCATGGGACTGGGGGCGCAGGTGCGCATTTCGACCGATGGCGGCGTGCAGTACAATCACGCCACTACCAGCACGGGCTACGCCTGCTCCAGCGACCCGCGGGTGCACTTCGGTTTGGGACAGTCGAAAGTGGTGAAGGAGATCGACATTACCTGGCCCAGCCGCATTCATCAGACGCTGCACAACGTACCCGCGGACCAGATTCTGACCGTCACGGAGCGGGCTGGGGAAGGAACTCCGCCTCAGGTGCGCGCAGACCCGCGAAGATAATCCGGACGCGGCTAACTCGGGCCAGAGGAGCCAGCCTGCCGGGCCAACCGGATGGCGATCTTGCGCTCGCGGCGCGCGTCGTCGTTTCTGCCCGATCTTGAGTATAGGTGCGCTAGGGTGGCATGATACTCCACATTGGAGGGATCCAGCCGCGCGGCGGTTTCCAGATGCCTGGCCGCCTCCTTGGGATCGATATCGGCCAGAACCGACCCGCAGGCGTATTGCGCCAGCGCGGAGGAGGGCCCGTCTGCCGCGGCCTTCTGCGCGTAGGACGATGCATCGGATCTCTGTCCCGCCTGCAGTAGCAGGAGCGCCAGCATAGCGCTCGCTTCCACCGATTGAGGATCCAGTTCCAATTCGCGGCGCAGTTCCGGCATGGCGGCATCCGGACGAGAGGTCAGCAGATAACGGGCGTATAAATTATGAACGCCGGGTGCGCTTGGGTAAGCCTCCAGCAGAGCGCGGAACGCCGCTTCCGTTTTGGCATTGTCGCCCGAGAGCCAGACGTAGGCGGTCCGGCCCACGGCGGCGATAAACTCACGCCGCTCGGGCGGCGTCTCCGCCGGCAGCATCGGCTTGGAGAGTGAGTTGAGCCCCAGGCCGGCGATCAGCGCAGGGTCGTGGATGCCGCCGCTCACCAGAGCCTTATACCAGTACAGCGCCTGATCAAACAGGCCCAACCGTGTAAGCAGGAGCGTTTGGTGGAAGCGGACCACGGCTTCGATTTCCGGCGCCAATCCGCCGTCGAGCGCTTTTTGCAGATGTTGCCGCGCCTGTGCGTAGCCGCCGGTCTCGAATTCGCACAGGCCCAGGAACGCCCAACCGGCAGGTTTGTCCGCCAGCTTGACGAATTGCGCGAAGGCCGGCTGCGCATCCGCGTACCGGTCGGAATCGTAATAGAGGGTGCCGAGGTAGAACCAGCCTTCGGACCAGTCGGGCTTCAGTTGCAAGGCTTGCCGGTAGAGATTGATGGCTTGCGGGACCCGGTCGGCTTCGCGCGCGGCGGCGGCCAGGCCGGCGAGTTCATCGAAAGTAGCGGCGCCGCAGGCAGGCGCCGCTATGGCGAGCCACGCCAGCGCACAAACCCAGCGCTTACCCCCCCAGCGCATCATTGTGCGGCGATTTGGAACGCCGACGTCAATGGCCCGACGAACGCCTTGTAGTCCCCCGCCAGCAGTTCCCAACCGTCCTTTTCGGAGTTGAAGATGGAAAGGTAGAGCGAGTCCAACGGCAGCGTGACCGTTTTCGATTCGCCCGCATTCAGCGGCACCCTTTGCCAGGCGATGAGGCGCTTGAAGGGCTCTCCCGCCGCGGACGGCAGCGTGACGTAAACCTGCGCGACTTCAGTGCCGGCACGCCGCCCGGTGTTCTTCACGTTGAAACTGACCGTGCGCGCGCCACCGTCGGCCCTCAAAGCCGAATAAGCGTACGTCGTGTAAGAGAGCCCGTATCCAAACGGAAACAGCGGTTGCTTGTGCTCTGCCTCGAACCATTTGTAGCCCACCCTAAGGCCCTCCGTGTAGTTCGCGTCGAAGGGCGGCGGATGGTTCGCCGGCTTCAGGTCGATACCCGGCACCTGCGGGTGCGGCAGATCCGCATCGCTCGCGGCGAACGTGACCGGCAGCTTCGCGGAAGGATTCACTTCGCCGAACAGGATCGCCGCCAGGGACTGCGCGCCGCCGATCCCCGGATACCAGGCCTCCAACACACCCTGCACGTTCCCGAGCCACGGCATGGAAACCGGCCCGCCGCTCTCGATCACCACGATGGTGCGCGGATTGGCCGCCGCCACTGCACTCACCAGCGCGTCCTGGTTATCCGGCAGGGAGAGCGTAGCCACGTCCCGGCCCTCGCTCATGAATTGGTTGACGAACACAATGGCCACTTGGGATGCCTTCGCCAGCCTGGCCGCGGCAGCCGGGTCGGCGCCGTCGTCGTACTGCACGGTTGCCTGTGGCGCCCTGGCGCGGATGTATTTCATAGGCGAAGAGGGAAACCAGACCGGCTGCATCCAGGGCGAGCCTCCCTTCCGGTGGGTGACCGGATCTCCTCCGGGCGGGTCCACCTGCGCCGAGCCTCCGCCGGAGAGGACGCCAACGTCGGCATGCGATCCGATCAGCGCAATGGACGTTACCCGCGCCGCATCCAGCGGCAACAAGCCGCCATCGTTCTTCAGCAGCACGATGGACTCTTCCGCAATGTGCCGCGCATCCTCCAGCCCCTGGAAAGGATCCACCACGCTCCGCACCGGCGGATTGTCGATCACTCCGCAAGCGAACATGCTGCGCAGAATCCTGTGGACCATATCGTTGAGCCGGGCCTCGGGCACCTCACGGCTGTCCACTGCCTTCTCCAGCGGCGCGCCGAAGAAACGGTCGCCCGGCATCTCCTGATCGAGTCCGTTCATGGCGGCCTTGGTGGTCGAGTGCGTGCCGCCCCAGTCGGACAGGACCCAACCCTCGAAGCCCCACTCCTTCTTCAACACCTGGTTCAGCAGGTAGTCGTTCTCGCAGGAATAATCTCCGTCGACCTTGTTGTACGCGCACATCACGCCCGCGGGCTGCGCGATCTTCACGGCGATCTGGAACGCCAGCAGATCGGTCTCGCGCATGGCCCGCTTGTCCAGGATCACATTCAGAATATTGCGCCCGGTTTCTTGGTCGTTGATCGCGTAGTGCTTGATGTCGCCCATCACCTGCTGGGCCTGCAAGCCCTTCATCAGCTGGCCGGCCATGGTTCCGGCCAGGATGGGGTCCTCGCCGGCGTATTCGAAGTTGCGCCCGTTGCGCGGCTCGCGGATGAGATCGACGCCGCCGCCGATGGACATGTTGAAACCCTGGTCGCGCAATTCGCGGCCGATCACCGAGCCGTACAGGTATGCCGCTTCGGGATCGAAACTGGCCGCTGCGCCAAGCGTGGAGGGAAGCAGCGTGGCGTAGCGGCTTTCGACCGCGGCCATACGCACGCCGACCGCGGAATCGGCCATGTTGATGGCCGGAATTCCGAGCCGCTCGATGCCGGGCACAAAACCGGCGCCTTCGTTCGAACCGGGCGGAATAGGCGCGCCCGGCCTGAGTGCGCCCCAGCCGGTACCGTGGACCAGTTGGATCTTCTCACCCAGCGTCATCTGCGCGATGACCATGTCGGCGCGTCGATCGGGCGACAGCGTCTTGTCCATCCAGGGGCCTTGCACTTTCTGGGCGGCTGGCGGCCGCGGCGGCTGCGCGAGCGCCTGTCCCCAGGCCAGCGCAGAGAAGACCAGGGCAAATCGGTAAAGTCGCATTACACTTGCCATCATGATGCTAGCACCTTATCATCACGATGTGCGCACCACATTAACGCTGGACTAAGACGTTTAAAGCCAAGCTGCCGCCGGGGCTCCCTAACGACAATGTGGAGGAACTCATCGAACAGTTGGAAGGCCCGCTCCACAAATGAGACTGATCGACGCGAACCTGTTGCTCTCCGCGTGCGTTCCGAATTCCATCGGGGCGCCGCGGATTGGCTGGTAACGGCTCTGTCCGGTCCGGAGCTCACCGGTTTGTCCTGGGTCACGATACTGGCGTTCTTGCGAATTGGTACGCATCGGCGGATGCCTGCCCAGCCATTCACTTCCGCCGAGGCCGTCGCCATCGAGCACGGCGCGGTCCTATATACCTATGATCGCGATTTCACCCGCTTCCCCGGCCTGAAATGGTCCGATCCGCTGGACGCCTCCTGACCGCGCCTTTCAACGCGCGTGTCCCGGTTTATAATCGGGTCTGAAATGTGCCGCATTCTATTGGCAGCCGTGCTGGTCGCTTCCGCCGCGCTGGCGAGCGGGAACAACTACAAGAATTTCGATGTGGCCGTCTACAGCCGCGTCTACGAGACGAAGCAGATGAAAGATCCCGCATGGCTCGAAAGCCATTGGGAAGCCATCTCGCGGAATATGAAAGTCGACAAGATCTACCTGGAGACGCACCGCGACATGGTGGTGGTGGATCAGGAAACGCTCGACCAGGCTAAGAAATTCTTCGCCGGCAAGGGTGTCAAAGTCTCGGGCGGAATCACGGCGACCATCAACGAGCGGAACCTGTTCGAAACCTATTGCTACGCGGACCCTGTGTTGCGCCAGAAGCTGAAGGAGGTCGTCGAATTCACGGCCCGCAACTTCGATGAGATCATCCTCGACGATTTCTTCTTCACCGATTGCAAGTCGGATAGCGAGATTCAAGCCAAGGGAGACAGAAGCTGGACCGCCTACCGCCTGGCCCAGATGGACGAAGCCGGACGCACCCTGGTGGTCAATCCCGCCAAGGCGGTCAACCCCAAAGTCAGCGTCATTATCAAGTATCCGAACTGGTACGACCATTTCCAGTTCATGGGATTTAACCTGGAGACAGAACCTAAGTATTTCGATAAGATCTACACGGGCACCGAAACCAGAGACCCGGCCGGCAGCAATCAGCACCTGCAGCAATACCATGGGTATTCCGTCTTTCGCTACTTTGAGAACCTGAAGCCGGGCGGTAACGCGGGCGGATGGGTGGACCAGGGCGGGTCGCGGATACCGGGACGTTATGCGGAACAGCTCTGGCTGACGCTGTTTGCCAAAGCGCCGGAAATCACGCTGTTCAATATAGGGACGCTCTACCAGCCCGCAGTTCCGCCGGAGTCGCAGGCGGCGCACATCGCGGGCGAGGTGTTCGCGAAAGTCGATGGGTTTCTGGGCGAGCTTGGCAAGCCGCTCGGCGTGAAGAGTTACAAGCCGTTTCATTCGTCGGGCGAGGATTTCCTGCCGAGCTATCTGGGGATGATCGGCATTCCCATGGACATCGTTCCGGAATTTCCGGCCGATGCCAGGACCATCCTGCTGACGGAACAGGCGAAGTTCGATCCGGATATTGTTAGTAAGATCAAGAAACAGTTAGCCGCCGGCAAGGATGTGGTGATCACTTCCGGTTTGCTTAAAGCTGTGCAGAAGAGCCTCGCGGACATCGTTGAGCTGGCCTATACGGGCCAGACGGTTTCCACGCGTGAGTTTCAAGGATTTCGGCTGGGCGGCGCGGCCAAGGCCGAGTCGGACATCTTGATTCCAGAGATCCGCTATGCCACTAACGACGCGTGGGAAATCGTCAGCGCCCTGACTTCTCCCACGAAGACTTCCGGCACGCCGGTTCTGCTGTCCGCGAAGTACTCGAAGGGTGTATTGTATGTGTTGACTATCCCGCAGGCGATGGGCGATCTGTATAGCTATCCGCCCGGCGTTTTGAAGGCCATCCGCGATGTGCTGGCGAAGGATATGTATGTGCTCCTGGATGCGCCCAGCCGGGTAAGCCTGTTCGTATATGACAATGACATGTTCATCGTGGAATCGTTTCAGGAGAATCCTGTGGAGGCGCGTATCGTTACGGATAAGCGCATAACGAAGCTGCGCGATGTGGTGAGTGGCGCGGAGTTGAGTGGGGAGCCGCAGGCGGCCGCGACGGTGTTTACGACGAATCTGGAGAGAGGATCGTACCGGGTATTCGCCGCCTTCAAATAATACAACCTGCCGCAACTGGGTTTCAAAGATGCCCGGATTGGGGCGCTCCGCAACCTCCTTGCATAGACGCGATCCACTCGCGAATCAGGGCTACGCCTTCCTGGTGAACCATGGTGCGGCCTAACTCCGGCATCATGACTTTCGGCGTGATCGACTCCATGCGATGTACCAGGATAGATTCCTCCGGCTTGCCCTGTACCACGTCGAATAGCAGGCTGCCCGAACCTTGTCCGGCCGAAACCGGCACTTTGCAGAGACCCAACCGCATAGGATCGGTCTGCGCGGCTAGAAGATAGAGTCCCGTGGTGTTGGCCGGACCGCGCGGATTGTGGCAATGCGCGCAGTTGACTTCCAGGTACGCGCGGGCGCGGGCGTCCAAAGTGCCGCTGGAGGCATCGTCCCATACCGCTAGCTTCGGCGCCCGATCCGGCGGAGGCGCGCCCTTCAGATAGCCGATCTTAGTCCAGTAGGCGAGCTGGTTGGAGCGGCCTTCGGGATAGTTGAAATCCTTATTCAGGTTGCGCGCCTTGGGACCGATGGGCGTGACGGCTTTGGACCTGTCGTGACAGCCCTTGCATTGGTTCGTGTTGGGAATCACATAGTCGATGGTGTAGCGAGTACCGGATGGGTGAACCCAGTGTACGGTGGCCGGGTCGGCGGCTACATCGAGAGCCGCTTCGGTTTGTTCCCGGTTCCAAACATATGGCAGAGTGACCCAGCCGGACCGGCCGTTCACCAGCAGGCGCGTCTCGATGATGCGCTGCTTGCCGCCCTGGTCGGCATCGGGAAAGGCGAAGGTCTTGGAGAAGATGGTGCCTGCGGGGAAGTCGAAGGCTTCCGTGTCACTGTAAGTCGCCGAAGTGCCGGGCGGCATCCAGACAAACCGGTACTTAGTCGCGTAGTCGGAGAAGAGCGGCGTGTTCAGATCGTAGGGGACTACTCCGGCGTTGGGCTTCAGGGCGGCGGGGTCGCCGGTGAAGAGCCGCCAGGCGGAGAGCTTGGCAGGGAATGGCTCGGCTAGGTGCGGGTGTACGCTTCGGCTGTTGCAGGCGGTGAGCAAGAGGGCGGCTAGGACAAGAGAGCCGCCTGAAAGGCGGCTGCGGGCAAGATTGCCCGCCCTCCAGGATGAACAGAAGTACAACTAGTTGCCTCCAGCCGGCGGGGTTGCGGCGGGCGCGGGCAGATTGACGGCGGAGAGCGGCGTCAACGAACAACTGTACGGCTTCAAGTCGCGGCTGACGTGCTTGAAATGGCCGCCTGCATCGTAGTTCATGAAGTTGGCGTCGCCGTTGTTCTGGATGCAGATCCGCAGGTCGTCGGGTAGCCGCTTGCCGGCCCCCAGCTTCGCCGGATTCACGATACCGTCAAACAGAATCGCCGGCATGGGCTTGCCAACCACCGGCGCCAGCGCATCGGCGTACTCGCCGCTGGGTGCGGTACCGCCCCCGGAAATGATGTTGTCGTGGACGTAGATGGCTTCCGGAAACGGATAGTAGGTTGCGTCGTTCATGGGATTGCCCGTGGTGAAGTAGCTGATCACGGAAACGTTGGCGGTGTTGTTGTCCTTGATGGTATTCTTGAAGACCTCGACGTGATTGGTGGCCAGCACGATGACTCCGGTGCCGGTGGGGACTTTGGCCACCATGCTGCCCTTGGCGCCGAAGTTCTGGGTGTTGTTCTCGGTGATCTCGTTGTTGAACACGCGCGTGTTGCCGCCGCCCTTCACCGGCAGGTCGGGCAAGTTGAACACCAGGATGCCGCCGGTGTTGTGCGTGGCCTTGTTCTCGTACACGTCGGCGAACTGCGAATTCTCGATCTCGATGCCGGCGACGTTGGCCTCGGCGCGGCTGCGGCGCACGATGATATTGCTCGATTGCCCCACGTAGATACCTGCGTCGGCGGCGCCTATGGAGGCGGACTCCTCGATCAGCACGTTCTTGCACTGCACCGGGTAGATGCCGTAGGAGCCGTTCTTGTCGCTGGGACCGCCGGTCCACTCGGTGCGCACACGGCGCACGGTGACGCCCGAGGCGCCATTGATTTTGAGTGCATCGCCCTTGGTGTCCTCGATGGCTAGGTCCTCAATGGTGAAGCCGTTGGAGGTGACTTGCAGGCCGGCCGGGCCGGTCTTCTGGTTCTTGAACGAGAGGATAGTCTTGTCGATGCCTTTGCCGCGGATGGTGACGTTGTCGACCGAAAGGGAAAGCGCGCGGTCCATATCCAGGCGGCCTTCCGGCAGTTCGATCACAGTGCCGGGTTTGGCGGCGATCAACGCCTCCTGGAATTTCTTCTGAAAATCGGGGCCCGCGGCGAGGCCAGCATCCTTGCGCGCGCAGGCGACCCAGAGGGTGAAACTCAGCGCGGCGGCGAACAGGGCTGTAGCAGTCTTGGTCATAGAAGCTCCTGGGCCATTATATGGCGACGTATGGCGAGGGACTAAGAAAGGATACCGCCATGGGTTTGCGGACGCAAGCGTGCCGTTTTTCGTCTCTCGCAAAGACGCTAAGGGTTCTTCAAGGCCGCCAAGAAAGCAAGCCAGATTGCGTCCTAGCGCCAATCCTGCGCGCCGTGCCAAATATAAAGAATTTCGGCAACGTCTTCCTTAAGTCGATACACTACTACATAGGGCGGAGAGACTAACTCGCGGGTACCCTTCCGTTCTCCTGGTCTGCCTAAGCCGGGAAATGTTTCAAGACCGGCAATTCGGTCAAAGATGGTTTGAGCCAGGGCGTGCGCGGCTTCGGGATTCCCTCC
>DATKFU010000043.1:0-31395 GCA_035511215.1 Bryobacteraceae bacterium
GCAACTCTCGCTGATTCTTTTCTAGGAACGAATCGGGGCAAAAATGTGAAGCCTCCATAAAGCCCGGCAGGCCTGAGCCCAGCAGATATTCCATCGCAGCCAACGAGTGCCGTGTCAGCCAATCAGGATCCGGTTGGTGAGGTTTGGCGGTCGGTGGCGGGGCGGGCTCTTGACCCTCCAAGGCCTTATACCAGTCCAGCCGGCTCGCAAGGAGACGGGCCAGGATCTGATAGGAGTAGCCAATGCTGGCAGGATCGGTGGTTCCCTCCTCAACTACAGGTAACAGTTCGCCAAAGCTCCAATATGGTACGTAAGGAATGCGCAGCTTCTCGACCGCATCCAATGGTGCTACAACGGTTGGCAGCCAGTCGCGATAAAGATCGCCAAAGCGTTCCGCAAACCTCTTCTTCCACTCAGTTGCTTTCTCGTATTCTGTTCGGCTTTCGTCCCTGGCCGGTACCGGTAGGGCGAGAAGCCGTTTGCGGTCCCGCGGAAAGTGTTCCTGGGCCGCTCTGGCCCGTTCCAAAATCCGCAACGCACCCTCCGTGCTCGACTCGGTCGTCGTGAACAGTAGCACGAGCACGTCGGCCAAGTGAACGGTGCATATACCGCCTATATCGGTAACGCCAGTACGGCTGTCCACGAGCACGAAATTGTATTCCGATGCCCACTCGTTCCGCAATTCCTCTATATACGTCCCCAAATCATGCTTGTCGAAGAGTTCCGGAAAGTTAAGCGCGTGCAATCGACCGGTGTAATCGTCACCGCTTTTGCCAGCGGTCAAGAGAGACAGCCGCGATCCGTTGCTCCCGATCTTGACGTCTATCAGGCAGTCCCGCCACGGCTGTCTGGCTCCTTTGCTATTGGCCTGAACCAGATCCACAATCCCCGGCGTTGTTGCGCGTAGTTCCGCGATCGCCGGGTTTTCACGAGCATAAAAACGCTCAATTCCTGGGGCCTCAATGTCCCAGTCCACCACCAAAACGGAGTAGCCCCATTTGGCCAGCAGTGCGGCCACGTTCGCCAGCGCCATCGAACGTCCAACCCCACCCTTGAATGAGTAGAACGTGTAAATGGTCCCGCGCTCTCCGTCTGCGATGCGTGCCGTCATAGCTTGGCCAATTCAATTCTTGGAAGCGCGAGAGCTGGCGCTTCCTCAAGGGGCCAGTCTGCCTGGAACTCCGGCGCGCGTTGGATCATGTGAGCGACGCTCGTAGCAAACACCTTAAGCCTGTCTTCCAATTCGAGCGCTCTTTGGCTGGCCCAGAAGGCTGGCATCGTAGACGTGTACGGGGCGATGTCCATCCACTGTACGACCCGAGCTTCCTCGGGGAAATGCTCTCCGTCGTGGAATCTCATGGGCGCAATTAGGCCATGCGGCTGCAGGTTAAGGCGCCGCTCACGGGCCAGAAAGCTCCTCCACTCGGACACACACCAGCTTGACTGGAAATAAGACGGCGACCACACGCAAACCATACACTTCGACAACCTGAGGGCCTGGCGGAGCTTGTCGGGCCAGCGATCGCCAGTCTCAATGCTATCCTCATCCACAAAAAGCTCCGGTTCGCGGCCGCCCAATTCCTGTGTCAGCCAAAACCTCAGCCGCGCGCGGACCTGGCTAGTCCATTCCGCCGTCAAGCAGTGCCGCTTGTAGCTGAAGAAGACATCGTACTCGTAATCGGAGGCCGTTGGCATTCACTCCCCTTCCTCGCTCCCCACCTTCAGCACCGCCAGGAACGCCTCCTGCGGAATCTCCACCCGGCCCACCCGCTTCATCCGCTTCTTGCCTTCTTTCTGCTTCTCCAGCAGCTTGCGCTTGCGGCTGATGTCGCCGCCGTAGCACTTGGCCAGCACGTTCTTGCGCATCGCTGGAATCGTTTCGCGCGAGATGATCTTGTTGCCGATGGCCGCCTGCAGCGCCACTTCGAACATCTGCCGCGGGATCAGCTTGCGCATGCGCTCGATCAGGATCTTGCCGCGCTCGTAGGCGAAATCCCGGTGAATGATCATGCAGAGCGCGTCCACAGGATCGCCCGCCACCAGTACGTCCAGCTTCACCATCGGCGCTACCCGATAGCCCGCCAGGTGATAGTCGAGCGAAGCATAGCCGCGCGAGCAGGATTTCAGCCGGTCGTAAAAATCGAGCACGATCTCGTTCAACGGCAGTTCGTATTCGAGCAGCACGCGCCCGCTGCCGATGTGCTCGAACTTCTTCTGCTCGCCCCGCTTTTCTTCGAGCAGGCTCAGGATTCCGCCCAGGTATTCTTCGCGCGTGATCACCGTGGCCAAGATAATGGGCTCTTCCACCTGCTTGATATTGGAAGGATCCGGGAACCTGGTCGGGTTATCGACCTCGATCAATTCGCCGTTGGTGGCCGTCACCCGATAGCGCACGCTGGGCGCGGTGGTGATCAGGTCGATATGGAATTCGCGCTCCAGGCGTTCCTGCACGATCTCCAGGTGCAGCAGGCCCAGGAAGCCGCAACGGAAACCGAAGCCCAGCGCCACGGAATTCTCCGGCTCGAAATTGAAGGCGCTGTCGTTCAGCCGCAGCTTCTCCAGCGCATCGCGCAGCAGCCCGTGCTCGTGCGATTCTATGGGATACAGCCCGGCGAAGACCATGGGCTTAATCTCTTCAAATCCGGGCAGCGGCTCGGCGGCCGGATCGTCATGATCGATGATCGTATCGCCGATCTTGGCGTCGGAAACGGTCTTGATGTTGGCGAACACGAATCCGACTTCGCCCGCGGAAAGCTCGTCGCAAGGAGTGGCCTTGGGCGCCTGGTAGCCCAGCCCTTCCACCTCCAGCACCTGGGAACTGGACGAACTCGACCACAGCCGGATGCGCTGTCCCTTGCGTAGGCGGCCGTCTACCACGCGCGTCAGGATGATGACGCCGCGGTAAGGATCGAACCACGAATCGAAAATCAACGCGCGCAGCGGCGATTCAGGCAACCCCCTGGGCGGCGGCACCAGGTGTACGATGGCCTCCAGCACTTCGTGCACGCCGATGCCCTGCTTGGCGCTCACCAACAGCGCGCCCGAGGCATCCAGGCCGATCACGGATTCGATCTGCTCGCGGATGCGCTCCGGCTCGGCGGCGGGCAGATCGATTTTGTTGATGACCGGAACGATTTCCAGGTTGTGGTGCAGCGCCAGGTAGGTATTGGCCAGCGTCTGCGCCTCGACGCCTTGCGAGGCGTCCACCACCAGCAGCGCCCCTTCGCAGGCTTGCAGGCTGCGCGACACTTCGTAGGAAAAATCGACATGTCCCGGCGTGTCGATGAGATTCAGTTGGTACATGTGGCCGTCGCTGGCCGGATAATTCAGGCGCACGGCGTGGGCTTTGATGGTAATGCCGCGCTCGCGTTCCAGGTCCATGGTGTCGAGGACCTGCTCCATCATCTCGCGCTGTTGCAGCGCGCCGGTGGCTTCTAGCAGCCTGTCGGCCAGCGTCGATTTTCCATGATCGATGTGCGCGATGATGGAGAAATTGCGGATGAATTCGCGATCCATGCGGTATGATTGTGTGGGGGCAAGTGTGACCTGCCTCCACCGATTATCCCATATGTCTTACAGCAACATCCGGTTTGAAATAGGTGACTTTGGTATCGCGCTGCTCACCGTAAACCGGCCGAAGAAACTGAATGCGCTGAACGCCGAGACGGTGCTCGAACTCGACGACGCGGTGACGCGGGCGTCCCGCGATGCGGAAGTACGCGCGCTGATGGTGACAGGAGCGGGTGAGAAAGCCTTCGTGGCGGGCGCCGATATCAATCAGCTCGCGGTGCTCACTCCGATCGAAGCGCAGGCTTACGCGGAGCGCGGGCAGCGCGTCTTTCGCGAGATCGAGATGCTGGCCAAGCCCACGCTGGCGGCCATCAATGGCTACGCGCTGGGCGGCGGCCTGGAACTGGCCATGTCTTGCGCGGTGCGCGTGGCAGCGGAGAATGCGCGGCTGGGACAGCCGGAAGTAAAGCTCGGCATACTGCCGGGGTATGGCGGCACACAGCGGCTGCCGCGCCTGGTGGGCCGCGGGCGGGCGCTCGAAATGCTGCTCTCGGGCGAGCCGGTAACGGCCGCGGAGGCGTATCGCATCGGGCTGGTGAATCATGTGGTGCCGCAGGCCGAGCTGCTGGAATTCAGCCGGCAATGGCTGCGCAAAGTGCTGGCGAACGCGCCGCTGGCATTGGGACTCACCTTGCAGGCCGTGGATGTGGGACTGGAAGCGGGCCTCGAGCAGGGATTGAGATACGAAGCCGCGGCGTTCGGCCTGACTACGGCCACGGAAGACAAACGCGAAGGCACGCGCGCGTTTCTGGAGAAGCGGCCGGCGGCGTTCGCGGGAAAGTGAAACATGCCGAAAACGATCGAAGGTCAACTGACGGCGGCGGGTTTGAAATTCGCCATCGTGGTGAGCCGGTTCAACGGCTTCATCAGCGAGCGGCTGCTGGGCGGGTCGCTGGACGCACTGGCGCGCACGGGCGGGCTACCCGATGACATCGAAATAGTGAAGGTTCCAGGCTCGTGGGAACTGCCGGTGGTAGTGCGCGAGTTGGCGCGGCAGAAAAGGCACGACGCCATCATTTGCCTGGGCGCGGTGATCCGCGGCGATACACCACACTTCGATTACGTGGCCGGCGAAGCGGTGAAGGGCATCGGACAGGTGGCAGCGGAAAGCGGCGTACCCGTCGCGTTCGGGGTGCTCACTTGCAACACGCTGGAGCAGGCCATCGACCGCGCGGGCGCCAAGAGCGGCAACAAGGGGTTCGACGCCGCCATGGCCGCCATCGAGATGGCCAATCTGATGCGTCAGTTGCGCCAGGCGAACTGATGCCAGCCCGCCGCAAGTCGCGTCAGAGGGCTTTGCAGATTCTCTATTTGTGGGATGCGCGCCGGCAACCTGTGGAAGAGGCTACCGCCGCCTACTACGATACGTTGTATTCCGAAGAGAGCCGCACCAAGCCGGAGCCCGACGCGTTTGTGGACCGGCTGGTCACGGGAGCCGTGGAGCACGTGGAGGAACTGGACCGCCGCATCACGCAACATGCCGAGCACTGGCGCATCGAGCGCATGCCCTCGGTGGACCGCAACATTCTGCGGCTGGCCGTATACGAGATGATGAACTCCGATACACCCGCGGCAGTGGTGATCGACGAAGCGCTGGAACTGGCGCGGCGGTATTCGAACGAAGAGTCCGTGCAGTTTGTCAATGGCGTTTTGGATGCAGTGCATCGGGATCTGGTGCGGGAGCAGGCGAAGAGTGCGGGGTAGCTGCAGGACTGGCGCGCTCGCGACTCACGCTTGCGATGAAGTCGTCGAGCGTGCGGCCGGGGACTTCGTCGAATTTCTCTCCACCCATTTGCAGGCTGCGGATGCGGTCGAGCCGGAAGACGCGGAAGTCTTTGCGCGCCTCGCACCAGGCCGCCACGGACCAGGTCGTACCCCAAAAATAGAGCGCCAGCGGATCGAGCGTACGGGTCGACGCGCGGTTGGCCCTATCGACGTATTCGATATGCAGTTTGCGGCGCTCTAAGATCGCGTGGCGCACCGTTTCCAAACCAGCGGCCGCGTCTTTCGGCACCAGAAATCCGGGAGCAAAAAGTCTGGTGCGCTCAACCTCTTCGCGCCGCGCCGGAGGCAGCGCCAATGCGATCTTGGCGAGCGCCGATCGCGCGTGGCGTCCCAAAGCGGGCCCGCCCCACGTCTCTATCATCCGTGCGCCGGCCACCAGCGCCTCGACTTCATCCATAGTGAACATGATCGCCGGAAGATCGAAGCCCGGCCGAAGCCGGTATCCGACGCCGGCCTCGCCCTCCACAGGGATGCCGGAAATGCCCAGATCGCGTATGTCCCTGTACACCGTCCGTTCGGATACCTGTAGCCAGCCGGCAAGCTGTGCGGCGGTAGTCAGGCGCCGTCCCCGCAAGTGTTGGACGATTTGGAATAGCCGATCGGCGCGCCGCATCTGAAACCATCCTGACACAACGCTGTCAGGAGGCCTGCGGCATACTCGATTCGTGGACACTCAAACGAACGAAGGCCGGATCGACTACATCGAGTTCCCGGCTCTGGATATGGCCAAAACGAAGGCTTTCTATGCCGGCGTCTTCGGCTGGAAATTCACCGACTACGGCCCGGACTACACCAGCTTTGAAGACGGCCGGCTGGCGGGCGGATTCTACAAGACCGATAAGGTAGCGGCCGCAGGGCCGCTGGTAGTCATATACGCGGGCGATCTCGCCGGCATGCAAACGAAGGTGGGCGCGGCCGGTGGCGCAATCGTCAAAGAGATCTTTTCGTTTCCCGGAGGGCGGCGGTTTCATTTCTCCGATCCGGCCGGCAATGAGCTTTCCGTATGGTCGGACAAGTAAAACAAGCCTCGCGGCGTTGCGATCTGTTGCACATTCCCGGAGTCGGGCCATCCATCGCCGCGGATCTACAGAGGCTGGGAATCCGGGAGGCCGCGGAACTAAGAGGCCGTAGCCCGGAGGCGCTTTACACCGAACTCTGCCGCGAGGTGGGCCACCACGTCGACCGATGCGTTCTTTACGTATTCCGGTGCGCCGTGTACTATGCCTCGGAGGCGAAGCATGACCCCGAGCTGCTGAAGTGGTGGAACTGGAAAGATCGCGCTTGCTAAGTTGTCCACAAAGTCTATATACTCACTAGAATGATTCGGTCGGGCCTTGCCCTTCTGGCCAAGAAAATCCTGGTCCTCGCGCACAAAGTGAGCCCAGATGAACGTTGAAATTTCAGACCACACGAAACTCGACGGACACCTCCGACGAAAACTGGTCCGCAACGCCTTGCTCAGCTTGTTTCTCAATGCCGCGCCGGTCTTGCTGATGCTCCTGGTTCTGTCAGTGGCCGGCCATAGGCCCGTAGGAATCTCTTCTCGCTATACCACTGCTCATACCAGCGCGCTGAACAGACGCTTACGAGTTTCAACGGTCACGCTTTGGCCTCGAGCTTGTTCCGCTGATTCTGCCGGGCATGCGGAACGTGTTCGATTGGGTTCCGTTTTGGTGGGGCTTCGCCATCATCTGCGTGGCCGACGATCTCACTCAGTATTTGTGGCGATTCCATCGCACGCACCATTCCGCTCCGTACATGGGCATGGCCATGTCGAGCAGACAAAACCTGATCTACACCATATTCTTTTCGCAGAACTATCTGACCTCGGCGCTCACGTACCGCGGCCTCCGCGTACCGGCGCTTCTTGTGCTGGCCCTCAAGAGCGTGATCCCAACTTTGGCGCACTCCAGCATCCCGGGGGACCGCCCGCTCTACGAATACCGGGTTCTGCATCCCATGGCATGGGTGCTGGAGCGGTTCATCTCCACACCGGCCACGCATCAGGCGCACCATGCCGACACCTCGGACGACGGCGTGGGCTACTACAAGGGCGACTTCGGGAACATGTTTTTCCTGTGGGATGTAATCTTCGGCACGGCGCACATCTCGCCGCGATACCGAACGTCATACGGAATCTTAGCCCCTGGCGGCCCCGTCGTCAGATAGGAGTCGGAATGAGAGAGTATAGTCTATGACCAGCAGATTCCCCATTCTTGCCGTTTTCGCGTTTGCGCAGGCCGCCATGGCGCAGTCGCTTGCAGGCCTGTGGAGCGCGACCGTCACGGTCAACGACGTCGAGATCCCGTTTCGTATGGAATTTTCCGGCGAAGGGACTAACGTGCGGGGCTGGTTCTTCAATGGCGACGACAAGGTCCCATCCACTAGCGGACACCTGGAAAACGGGGCGCTGGTTCTGGCCTTCGCGCACTACGCAACCGAGTTGCACGCGACATTGAAGGATGGATTGCTGGAGGGCGAGTATGGGTCCGCGCGGAGATTCTACCCTTTCAAGGCCAAACGGTACGTCGCGCAACCGCAACGCGAGGCCTCCGTGCCGGCGATCGCCGGCCTTTGGGAAATTGGGGTAAAAAGCCCCAAAGGGGAATCCGCGTGGCGCTTGATCGTACGGCAATCCGGCGCCGAAGCGTCGTCGGCCATCCTCCGCGTGGACGGCGATACGGGAGCGCTGACAGGCAGTTATCGCGACGGCAAATTCGTGCTGAGTCATTTCTCCGGCGCGCGGCCGGCGCTGTTGACGCTGACACCCCAGAGTGATGGAACGCTGGCGGTGAGTCTCACAGACGGCAGGGGCAAGAGCGATCTAGTAGCGACGCGCCCCGCCATGGCGCGCGCCAAGGGGCTTCCCGAGCCGACGGACCCGTCCCGGCATACCAGCGTCAAGGATCCGGCTGAGCCGTTTCATTTCAGCTTTCCCGATTTGAACGGACGCGTGGTTTCGAACGACGATGCGCGCTTCGAGGGGAAAGTCGTGATTGTCAGTATCATGGGAAGCTGGTGTCCGAACTGCCACGACGAGGCTCCCTTCCTGGCGGCACTTTACCGGAAATACCGCGGCGACGGTCTCGAGATTGTGGCGATTTCGTTTGAAGAGGCCGAACAGTTGAAGAATCCGACGCGGCTGCGCGCCTTTATCACTCAGTACGGGATCGAGTATACCGTGCTGCTGGCAGGCGAGCAAAGTGAGTTGAACGCCAAGATGCCGCAGGGGGTCAATCTTAACTGCTGGCCGACTACGTTCATCCTCGGCCGGGATGGACGCGTCCGTGGGGTGCATGCCGGTTTCCCCGGCCACGCCAGCGGAGAACTCCGCACGGAGGCTGAGCGCGAGGTCACGTCAACCGTCGAGGAACTGCTCGCCGTGCGCGCACAAGCGCTAGCACACAGGTAGCAGTCTAACATGTCCTAAGATGGCCTAAGATGGCCTAAGATGGAGTTATGGACCTGACCGTCCTTCGATCCTTTGCGGGCAGCCACACGCCGGGGGATGCGCGAACCGCGGCGGTGAAGACCGCGCTGCAGAGTCCCACCGGCGGCATGTTGCGCGAGGAGTTGGGAAGCTGGGTGATCCAACTTCTGCCGCCTGAGAGCGTGGTACCGGAGATCTACGCGGAGTGGCGTCCTCTGGTGCGGGACGCGATGCTCTTCATGATCGCGCACCTTTCGGCGGCGCGGCTGGCTCCCAAACTGGTGGAACAGATCGATCTGCCGCTGGATACCACGCCGGAGGCGCGCCTGCTGCGCCTGATCGCCAAGGTTCCCGGGCTGCAGAAAATCGGGCAGGTGCTGGCGCGCAACCGGCACCTGGATCCGGCGTTACGCGATGCACTGTCGGAGTTGGAGAATGGCATCCGCGACGTAAGCCCGGAGGAGATCGGCGCGCTGATCCGCAAGCAACTGGGGCGGCGCCTGGAAACCCACGCGGTGGAAATCGAACCGGACATGCTTGCCGAGGCCAGCGTCAGCGCAGTGGTGCGGTTTACGTGGTGGAACGCCGCGAACGGAGAGCGGGAACGGGGCGTTTTCAAGGTGCTGAAGCCATACGTGGCGGCGTGTTTTGCGGAGGACCTGGAACTGCTGCAGCAACTGGCGCATTTCCTGGCGGACAAGCATCCCGAATACGGGCGAGCGCTGCCGGAAACCATCTTGGAAGTGCGCCGTCTGCTGGAGCACGAGGTGGACTTTGTGCGCGAGCAGGCCACCCTGGTGGAGGCGGCGCGGTTTTATAAACGCATGTGCGGCGTGCGCGTGCCGCGGCTGATCAAGCCGCTCTCGACTGCCGGCATCACGGCGCTAAGCGAGGAAGAAGGGGTGAAAGTGACGGCGGCGCTGGCGGGCGCGTCCGGCAGACAGCGGCGGCGCGCGGCCGAGCAGTTGATCGAAGCGCTGATTGCGGCGCCCCTGTTTGCGCGCGGCGAGCGGAGCGTTTTTCACGCGGACCCGCACGCGGGCAATCTGTTGTATGACCAGCGCACGGGTGAACTGGTGCTGCTCGACTGGGCGCTTACGGAAAGCCTGACGCGCGAGCAGCGGCGGCACATAGCGATACTGGCGTTGATGCTGGGCTTGCGCGACCCGGTGGGGGTCTGCGGAGAAATCGAGGCGCTCACGGTGGGGCGGCGGCTCAGCCAGGAGCACCGCGGCTTCATGCAGGATCTGGTTAACCGGTTCATCGGCGAGCTGTCGTTCTCGCGCCTGCCAAGCAGCATGGATGCCATGCGCCTGTTGGACCGGCTGGCGCTCGAAGGCGTCCGCTTCCCAGCGGGCCTGATGATGTTCCGCAAGATGCTGTTCACGCTGGATGGCATCCTGCATGACATCGCCGCGCCCCATCTGCGGATGGATCTGATTCTGGCGCGCCAGATGCTGGCCCGCTCCCCGCTGTCTCTTATCGATTGGATCGGCGTGGAGGCCAGCGCGCTGCTGTACGGCGGCCGGGTGTGGGTGCAATGGGCGCAGGCAGCCTTGAGCCGGGCCGGCGGCTAGGCGGCAGACCACGAAAGGCGATGGTCTGCCCCACAAGAGTGAATAGTTTTATTGCTAGGCCGATTCGGACCACTGGTCCGATTTGTCCCACCGCATTTGGATGTGCGCGGCTCCGGGTGTGTACTCGTAACTGTGAGGGACCCGCGCGAATGATTCAAATCGACAACCCAGTGCAGATGGCGGAAGATCTTTGTAAGTTGGGACTGGACGCCTGCCATGAGATCGTATTCGGTCCGCGCGGATACCAGGAGGGGCTGGATGTGGGCAGCGACTTCTTCCCGCTGTGGGAGCTGACGCTGCCCGAAAACCTGGACGCGCTGGCCAGACTGGACTTCGCCGCGATCAAGGCGCGGCGGGGGCTGGATTGGTCGGTGGCTCCGCCGGCGCGGCTTAGCTGGGCGCGTTAGACGCCATGATCCGGCGGATGGGCTGGTTGTCCGCATACACCCGCCATTCCGCGACTGACGACCCGCGCACCACGGCGCGCCATGCGGCGGGCGTCCGCCATTTGTTCTCCGGCTTGAGCGGGCCGCCGGACGAGTAGGTGCCCTGTGCGGCGCCAAGCATGACCACCACGGACCCGTCGACGAACGTTTCGTCGACTGAGATCGCGTAATCCGGGACCATGCCGAAGTAGCCTTCCCACCCTTTCTTCATTTGTTCGCGGCCGGCCACGCGCGCTCCCAACGAGTCGATGAAGACATGGTCTTCCGTCATCAGGCCGGCGATTTCCGCGGAGCTTCGGTGGTTGATGGCGCTCACGAAGGCGTGGGCGACGGTGGCTGACATGATTTCAATTATACTGGCGGGAGCGGCACCGGACAACGAGTGACGATATCGAAGAGCATCGCGGCGTTTGTCATTTCGCTCGTCTCGCTTCCCGCATACTCCCAGACGGAGAATCTGCACCTCTCGGCGGCGCAGTGGAGTGAAGATCTCGCCTTCCTGGCGCGGGAGTTGCCGGCGCGGCACGCCAACGCCTTCCATTTCACTCCCAAGGCACAATACGAGGCGGCGGTGGCCTCCCTGGATCGTCAAATCGCGCATCTCGACGGCGACGCAATCTGGACTGGAATGCAGCGTATCGTGGCGCTGGTTGGCGATGGCCACACGTACCTTCAGACCCCGCGCGACTCGGCCAATCTCCCCATCGAGATCGCCCGGTTTGGAGAAGAGTATCGGATCTCGAGCGTGGTTGCGGGACTGGAGAACGCCCTCTGCGGGCGGGTGATCAAGGTTCACGACACACCCATATCGCGCGCGGCCGAGCTCATTCTTCCGCTGGCGGCGCGCGACGAAAACCCGCCCTTGGGGCAAGCTTTTGTGGAAGATGCGCTGACCACGGGAGCCACGCTGCACGGACTCGACATCTCTCCGGATCGGAACGCCGCGCGCTACACGCTGGCCGACGACGCGGGGCGCGAGTTCAGCGTCGAGGTGAAGGCAGCCCCGCCGGGGACGAAGGTTACGCCGATCCGGCCATTCAAGCAACCACCCCTATATCGCGAGAATCCCGAAACGCGATTCTGGTGCAGATACCTTCCTGAGGCGCGCACTCTGTACTGCAATGTTCGGGCCGTGCAGAATCTGTACGCACCGTCAAAGGAGATGCTGGGCCTCGTAGCGCAGCACAATCCGGATAAGCTGGTTATCGACCTGCGGCAAAACGGCGGGGGTGACTACACCGTGGGGGAGAGGTGGCTCGTCCATCCCATTCGCGACCTCGCATCGATCAATCGGAGGGGCCATCTTTTCGTGCTGGTCGGCGCTGTAACGTTTTCCGCCGCGATGAACAACGCCGCGCAATTCCGCTCGCAGACGGCGGCGTTTTTGGTGGGCCAGACTATCGGAGAGAAGCCGAACGGTTACGCCGAGGTGCGCAGCATGCTGCTGCCGAATTCGCAACTCACGGTGCACTACTCGACGCGGTATTACAAGTTTTCCGAAGGCGGGGAGAACGCGATCCGGCCGGACCGGGAAATCACGCCATCGTGGGCCGACTACAAGGCGGGCCGGGATCCGGTGCTCGAATGGGTTTTAGATTCGGATCCCAAGCACCTGTGAATGGCTCACAGCCTGCGGCCACAAACGGGGTATGAAAAAGACGCGCGGTAGCGCGCGTTGGCAGCCTGCGAGGCCCCCGCAGGCTACTAGCCGGGCTGCGAGCCTGCCCCACCTGGCCCTGTCACGCCGTGCGAGTTTGTCTTCGAGCTGAATCAGCAGCGCACCCCAACCCTATGTGGTTGTGGATCTGTCGAGCGAGTTTCGCTCGCCCCGGGCGGCGCGTTGAAAGGGCTAGAAGGGGATGCATTTCGTCGACCTTTGTCGCTTTCGGGATCTTGGAGTGGGCGCCTCGATGCGACCGTAGCTTGCCGCCTGAGTCTGTATCCATTGAAACGCAATTCGGTAAACCGCAATCCGGGCTCGAGTCGGGTTTCCCGTTCAATACATCGCCCTCGGCGTCGTCATGCTGCGAGGCTGCCGGACCCGGAGGGCACCCCACATAAGCACTAAGATAAGCATTCTCGCTAGGGCTGGGTTCGCATTGGCGCTCAAACAGGACTTCCTCGCTGTTCCCGTGGATCGGCCCAGCAGGCCGGTTTCCGGTCTGCTTACGCCCGTTGGCCGATGACCGGGCCGAGCATCGCTCGCTTCGCGGAAACGCCTGTCACAAAATCGATCCGGAGTGGGCAGGTCCGGAGCGTGATCTCATCAGAGGATGCTGGCCGACTTCCGGGGACCTATTCGTAACGCCCACCCTTGTCTGGCCGACGATCCGACCATTGCCCCGATAAACGGCAAGGGTTAATGGTTAAAACCGCGACTGGTGCGAAACGCTTTGCGAGAAGGTCTGCGTTGCGCGGCAGCAATTCCACGAATTGGCGATGGAAGAGTCGCGTGTGATCCGACCAAAGAACAATGGCGGCGCGTCCCGAGACCGACCACAAACCATCTGCTTCGCAGCTCGCCTGCTCCGATAGCTTGACCTTCGACCTATCCAGGATGTATGCTCAACGGTAGAAGGTTGAGGTATCAATGCCGTCTCCGCGTTTCCCCATGCCGCAAGGCACGCTTGACATGCTGATCCTCCAGATCCTGTCGCTCGAGCCCGCCCACGGCTACGGCATCGCGCAGCGCCTCAACCAGATCTCCCGGTCCGTCGTCCAGGTCAACCAGGGTTCGCTCTACCCCGCGCTGCATCGCCTGCAGCAGAAGCGCTGGCTGCGTGCCGAGTGGAAGCAGTCGGAGACCGGCCGCGAGGCCAAGTTCTACTCCCTCACCGCCGCCGGCCGCCGCCAGCTCGTTGTCGAAAAGGATAGCTGGGCGCGCCTCTCCGGAGCCGTAAATCTGATCTTCGAGGAGGGCAGCCGGTGATCCATCTCCTTAACTGGTTCCGCCGCGCCTCGCATGAGCGCGGGCTCGACCGCGAGCTCCAATATCACTACGACCGCCGCATCGCCGACCTCACCGCCACCGGCATCCCCGAGCCCGAGGCCCGCCGCCGCGTCGCCGTCGAGCTCGGCCTCGCCCAAGTCCGCGAGGAAGTCCGCGATGTCTGGCTCACCCGATGGCTCCGCGATTTCCTTTACGACCTCCGCTACTCCGCCCGCTCGCTGCGTCGCAGTCCCGGCTTTACCGCCGCCGTTCTGCTCTCACTCGCCCTCGGCATCGGCGCCACCACCGCGATCTATTCCTTGGTCGACCAGGTGATCCTTCACGCGCTGCCCGTCCGCGAGCCCGGGCGCCTGGTTCTCGTGGATTGGAACGGCGACGACCTCATCACCTACGTCACCGGCTCCATTAATCTGATGCCTTACCCCATCTGCCGCGGCCTCCAGCAGCAGACTCGGTTGTTTGACGGCGTCCTCTGCCGCGCCGAAATCCAGGTCAACCTCACAGCCGGCGGCGATCCCAGGCCCGTCGCCGCCGAGATCGTCTCCGGCAGCTACTTCCCCGTGCTCGGCGTCGGCCCCGCACTCGGCCGCGTGATCGAGCCCGCAGACGATGCCGCACCCGGCGCCGGTCCGGTGGTGGTGCTCTCGTATGACTTCTGGCAGGCGCAGTGCGGCGGCGCTCCCGATATCGTCGGCCGCAAGGTCCTGATCGGCAATCGCCCCATGACCGTGGTCGGCGTGGCCGCCGCCGGTTTTCGAGGCGTCGACGTTGGCGCCGTGCCGGCTTTCTGGATGCCCACGTCCATGTACGCCGGCGCGAACCTCGACACCGGCGATGAGGATCTCCTCAACGGCCACACCCGCTGGCTGCAGATCCTCGCCCGCCTCCGCTCTGATGTTACACTCGCGCAGGCGCAGACCGGTTTGCAGCCGTGGTTCAAGGCGTGGCTCGCGGACAGCACGCTTCGTCCCGGCTTCCCGAGGATTTCGGCCGACCACCGCCACGAGTACCTGGCAACCACTCTTGAACTCACCTCCGCGCCCCAGGGCCATTCGGTGCTGCGCCGCAACCTCGCCCAGCCGCTCTGGCTATTGTTCGCCGCCACCGGTGTTCTGCTCGGCCTCGCTTGCCTCAACGTTGCTGGACTCTTTCTCGCCCGCGGTTCTGCACGGGGCCGTGAGATCGGCACGCGCCTCGCTCTCGGCGCTTCTCGAAGCCGCATTGGACGCCAGATCTTCGCCGATAGCCTACTCCTTGCGGTGGCAGGCGGTGTTCTTGGCGCGGCAGCCGCTCCGATGGCGATCCGAGGGCTCATCGCGTTCCTGCCGCACGAGCTCGCCGCCAACGCCCTGCGCGACACCCTCAGCATTCGCCTGCTTACTTTCGCCTTCTTCGCCAGCCTGGCCGCCGGCCTGCTCAGCGGCCTGGCTCCCGCCCTCCGCGCCGGTGGCGACGGCTTGGTCAACTCGCTCCGCGAGCGCGGCGGCACTGGCTTTGGCGGTGTCCGCCTCCGCAAGGCGATCGTCACCCTGCAGGTGGCCTTCTCCCTCATTCTCCTCATCGGCGCCGCCCTCTTCCTACGCACGCTCACCAGTCTGCTTGCCAAAGGGCCCGGCTTCGATACATCAGGCCTCCTCTCCTTCACTATCGCCCCGTCGCAGAATGGCTATTCCGATGCCGACGCCTCGCGCCTGGTCCGCCGCCTCGACGAGCAGGTCCGCGCCTTGCCCGCCGCCCGTTCCTCCGCCGCTGCCCGATTTGCCTTCCTCAACGGCGGCGCCTGGAGCAACAAAGTGACTATGCAGACCGATCACCGCACCGTTAGCGATGGCATCATCAATTTCAACGCCGTCAGCCCCGGTTTCTTCTCGACCCTCGGCGTTCGCCTCCTCGCCGGCCGCGATTTCGACAAGAGCGACACCCTTCCCGTAGGCGAGATCGGTCCCCGCTGCGCCATTGTCAATGAGGCCTTCGTCAAGCGCTATCTGGCCGGGCGCGATCCCCTCGGCGTACTCATCGCCCGGGGCGGTAGCTCGGACGTCAAGCCCAATAGCCGCATCGTCGGCGTTGTCGCCGACATGAGCTATCGCGGCGTCCGTGATCACTCGGAGCAGGTCTTCTTCCCGCTCTTCGAACACGACGACACCGGCGCTACCTTCTATATCAGGGTTCGCGGCGCTCCCGAGCAGGCCATTCCCTCCATCCGCCGCCTGGTCCGCCAGGACGACCCGCGGCTGCCGATCCTCTGGTTCCGGACCCTCGACGACCAGGTCAACCGCTCCCTCAATACCGAGCGCATGCTCGCCGCGCTCTCCGGCAGCTTCGGCGCCCTGGCGCTGCTGCTTTCGTTGGTCGGCCTTTATGGTGTGATGTCGTTCGTCGTGACGCGCCGCACCCGCGAAATCGGAATCCGCCTCGCGCTCGGCGCTACTCGCGCTTCGGCCCTTCGCCTCGTGCTGCGCGATGCCGTCACGATGATCGCCGCCGGCGTGGCCCTCGCCCTGCCTTGCGTCGCCGCCCTCGGCAAGCTCGTCCAGTCGCAGTTGTTCGGTGTCACTGCCACCGATCCGGCGACGATCGCCGCAGCCGCAATAGTCCTCGCGGCAGGAGCCCTTGCCGCTGCCTTCATCCCCGCGTGGCGAGCCTCGAACGTGAGCCCCACCGACGCCCTACGGCTGGAATAGGGCCGATCGCCGCAGAACATTTCGAGTCCTGTTTGACATCTCAATCGGCTTGCGATTCACCATCTCAGAACGACTCGGGGCACCGATTACTGACGCGAAATCCTCTTTCGACACGCGGAGTCCGCTGGCATGGCAGCGGTTCACCGGCTGTGACTGATTTGGATCGCGGACGGATGACGCGCCACTGGGAGAAAGCTGCTGCTGAGGAACCCGGAACGGCATCAGGAAGGATAAACGCGCTAGGCTCCTGAAAAGTGGCCTTCGGCGTTGCCGCGCCACATTAGCCCTGGTAAGTCCGGGTCACTTCCACTGGGGGAAAACGCGCATCTTTGACATGTGAAGCCGCGAAATTGGGCCGAGGGACGGCAACCCCGAGGTTCGCAGATTCCAGGGCAAAGGAAACCCGGCGGCAATGAGCATCGCTTCAGTTAGCGCCTATGAGAGAGTACCCCTGCTGCGAGCCTGCCCCACGTGCCTAGTACACTGGAGAAATGCGCCTCTTCCGCCTGATGCTGCTGGCCGGCGCCGGCCTGACCCTATTTGCCCAAGCCCCTTGCAATAATACGCCAGCCTTCACACCGTGCGAGTTTGTCTTCGAGCTGAATCCGCAGGAAGCCGCCGCGCACCCTAACCCCTATGTGGATGTCAATCTGTCCGCCGAGTTTCGCTCGCCGCACTTCCATACGTTCAAGCTGCCGGCCTTCTGGGATGGCGGCCAGCGGCTGGTGATCCGCTTCACGCCCACCGAAGCGGGCGAGTGGCTGTGGCGCGCGAGCAGCAATGTGCAGCGGTGGGAGGGGCAGAACGGCACATTCACTGCGGCGGAATCCGATGCGAAGGGCTTCGTGCGCGCGGCCAACGTGCACCACTGGGCCTGGACCGCGGGGCTCGGCCGCGAACCGCACCTGTGGATGGGCGACACGCTGTACCCGTTCGCTTCGCTGGCCGAGACGGACCAGGCGCTGTTCCAGCGCATCGTGGATGCGCGCGCGGCGCAGAAGTTCAATCACATGCGCGGCCTGGTGCTGGGCACGCCGGAACAAGCGGCGCGCATTTTCCCCTCGCCGGACCACCCCAACCTGGAGCATTTCCAGCACCTGGACCAGGCCATCCGCTATATGAATCAGAAGGGCATGGTGGCCGACCTGATCCTGGCCGGACCGGAGAACCAGATGACGCGCCTGTTTCCAAGCTGGCAGCAGCGGCAGCGCTACATCGGCTATATCGTGGCGCGTTATGCGGGCATGAATGTGACATGGCAGGGCGTGCAGGCGTTCGAGACTTACGACTCGGGGCGCGCGCTGATGAAGGAGATCGGCACGCTGTTGAAGCAGACGGACCCTTACCAGCATCCGCGCTCGAGCGGCAACCTGGCGACTTCCGGGGGCCTGATGGACGACGGGTGGATGGACTTCGTAGCGCACCATACGGGCGAGGACCCGGTCTGCGCCATCGAGCATCAGCTATTCTCTACGCCGTTCGTCAACCTGAAGTTCGCGGGCGAGGATAGCGGCGCAGGCAAGCCGCAGCCGGACGATGTGGATAGCAACGCTTTCCGCCATCGCCTCTGGAACGCAGTGATGGACGGGGATTATCCGACTTACTTCAACAGCGGCACGGCGGGCGGCGGCAATATCGCGGTGGACGCGCGGTACCTGGATGCTCCCGGCGCGAAGGCAATGACCGTGTGGTACAACCTGTTCGCGGGCGCGCGCCACTGGGAGTTGGAACCTTACTTCGACGTGGACGGCGGACGCGCGGTGGCGGTGCCGGAATTCAAGCTCACTGACGATACGATTTCGGCGGTCGAATATATTGTTTATGTGGAGAATCCCGGACCGGTGGAATTGCGGGTGGAAAGCCACACTTACGAAGTCACCTGGATCAACCCGGCGGACGGCGACGAGATCAAGGAGAAGAAGGGGTATCATGGCGAGCACTTCACCGGGTCGCCGCCGGACCGCTCGCACGATTGGGTATTGCACTTGTCGCGCGAAGGCCACAAGGAGGGCATGCTGAAGTCTTACAAGTTCGAGTCGCGGCCTATCGATGCGCAGGTGGTGGAGCAGGAGTTGTCGAAGGTGCCATTTGCGATCGCGCAGCCGGCAGATAGCGCGATTTCGGAGTCGAAGCCGCCGGCTTTCGCGGCCAAATTCACGAAAGAAACGCGCGCCACGCGCAGCATGATGTGGCTGTGGACGGGCGAGGCTACGGTGGATGGCGAGGGATACCGGGTGCTCGGGACCAGCCAGAAAGGCACGCTCGGTTTCCCGCCGCATGTCGCCGTCAATTATCCGGCGGTGATGGATCTGCGGCTGTATGGCATGAACGCCAACGGCAAGGTCTACAGCGTGGACAAGACATACCAGTTGGACAAGTGACCGAACTGATTCTGGCGGTAGACACCACGCATGAATTCGGCAGCCTGGCGCTGTTGCGCGGCGGGGAGGCGCTGGAAGAGATGCTGATGCATTCGCCCGAGGGGTTTGGCCAGATTCTGTTCGCGCGGCTGGCGGAACTGTTGGCGCGGCAAGCGTGCCAAACGGCGGAGGTGGATTGTTTTGCGGCGGCCTCGGGGCCGGGATCGTTCACCGGTGTGCGCATCGGACTGGCTGCGGTGAAGGGGCTGGCGGAGGCCACCGGCAAGCCCGTGGTGGCGGTGTCGAACCTGGCGGCGATGGCTACGTTCGGCTCGGCTGCAATGCGGGCGGTGGTGCTGGATGCGCGGCGCGGGGAAGTTTATGGCGCGGTGTACGATGCGCGCGGCGCGGCCGTGGCGCCGGAAACCGTGATGCCTTTTACGGCCTGGCTGGGCACTTTGCCGGATGGCGAGATCGAGTTTGTGTCGCTGGATTTCAGCCCGTTTGCGGCGGCGCTGGCGGGTACGCGCTTTGCCGGCGCGGCGGTGACCACGGCTCCGCGCGCGCTGGCCGCGGCTGTGGGGCGGATTGCGGGCGAGCGATTGCGCGCGGGGAAGGCGGCAGATCCGGCGGGGATCGATGCGAATTACGTGCGCCGGTCCGACGCCGAGTTGTTTTGGAAGGAATGGTAGGACGTGGCGCACGCACTCGTGCGTGCCGTGTCGAGACTCATCTCGACACCGTTGTCGGCGGGACAACGGAGGAGCATCAGGCTACAGGCCGTGTTGTAACCTGTATTTTGGAGCAACCAATTTGGCTGGATTGGGCGCGGCGCCTTCAGGCGATCGCGCAAAGCGGTCTGGCCTATTCACCGAGCCAATTCGATCTGGACCGCTACCAGGCGGTGCGCGCGATCGCGGCGGAGATGATGGCTGCAGGATCGGCGAGCCCTATGGCGCCCATCCGCGACCTTTTTGCCAGCCAGGCGGGACAAGCCACACCCAAGGTGGACGTGCGCGCGGCCGTGTTCCGCGAAGGCCGGATTCTGTTGGTCGAAGAGCGCGCGGACGGCGCGTGGTCGCTGCCCGGAGGATGGGCCGAAGTGGAGGAGTCTCCGGCTGAGTCTACCGCGCGCGAGGTGCGGGAGGAATCGGGCTACGAAGTGCGAACCGTGAAACTGCTGGCTCTGTACGACCGCAATCGGCACGGCCACCCGCCGATCCCGTTCCACTCTTACAAGATCGTCTTCCAGTGCGAGGTGATCGGCGGCGCGCCGGCGCTGAGCCACGAGACGTCTGGCGTGGACTGGTTCGCGGAGGACGCCCTGCCGCCGCTGTCAGCCATGCGCGTCACGGAGAAGCAGGTGCGGCGTTTCTTCGAGCATTACCGGAATCCGCATTGGCCGACGGATTTCGACTGAGTGGGAGGCGTGCTCATCAATTTAGTCGAGTGCGCGAAGGAGGGTTGGTCTTTCGGCAATGGCATCTTCTTATGCGTCGTGAGACTTAGATGCCGCTCCGGATTGAAACCTGCCCTACCTAGCCTTCATCGTTTGTAACGGTCGTGAGCGACACCTTCCATAAGGGGCGTTGGTTGTCCAGAAATACAGCCGGATTGCGCTCCGCGAGATGCGCGGCCGATAGGGCCAGCAGGGCTTCGATGCCGTTTTCCCACGCCCGCAGTCCGATTTCACGGGTGATGGCGTAGCCTGGTCCCAGCAACTGTTCCCGCGTGACCCCGGCTTGGCGCAGCAGCCTCTTATTCGTCAGGTCCAGCACGCGGGTGAGCCGCAGCAGGATGGAGGCTTCCACAAACTAACCCTTCTGGGTACTCGCGGGCGGGTGGTCATCTGTTCTCGATGTGTTCGAGGCGTTCTTCGACGTGCTTGAGGCGTGCGTCGAGGACTTCTTCGACGCGGCGCAGTTCGGCGCGCCAGAGGTCTCGCATGCTTTGGATATACAGGATCAGCAGGGTGAATCCGAGGGCGTTGAAGAGGATGGGGACGCCGATAGCGAGGTATAGTTGGCTGTCCGTCATGTGGTCTTCTCCAGTATAGCTGAGCCCGCTGACATTATGCCGTGCGCCCTCGGGTACCCAACGCTGGTGGCGCGGGCGAGTTTGTCGCGGGTGTCAAGGGCGAGTTACACACTGTACGGTTGTGATATAGTAAGCTGCGCCTTGCAGCGGTGACGCCTCAGACAAAGGGGGAAATGATGACACTCGAAAATGCACTCTGCGCGGTTGTGTTTTGCCTGGCCTCGGCGGTTACAGCTGCCCATGCTCAGACAGTCAACGTAGTAGTCCCCGGAAATACCTTGGGAGGCTTCGGCAACCCGGCTTGTTGCAGCGAGCCATACGTACCCGCCCTCGCGGTTCCCGGACCGGGGACGATTACCGTGGCTTATCTCAGCGGCACCGTGACCGACGCCGGTGGAATAGACACCGGACCGGATGGAGCGGTATGGAACGTCACTGGCAACCAGTTTCCACTCCAAGAAGCCCTGGGGGTTGCGGGCGGACCCATCGGCAATTTTGATTCGCTGATCGGCACATTTGTTGCGCAGTCGCGCGTTCTGGCGGCGGGATTCAGCGCGGTTGATGGGACCAAAGGCACAGCGCGGGTTGGGATCCTGCCTACAGGGCTCTTCTTTATCGGCACCGGCAAGACGATTCCCGTGAACGAGGCTGGGACGCTTTTCCTGGGTATCAACGACGACAATGGCGAGAGCAATGGAGGAGCCTTCACGGTCTCGGTTACGTTCGTTCCGTCGAATTGACAGCCTGAAGCCTGTCCTACCTGCTACCGGGCTTCCACAAAATCCCATTCGGCCGAAGCGCGCGCCACGACCAGCGGCACATCCCGCTGCAGCAGAAATCGCTCCTTAACGAGATCGCCGGCCGCGGCCTCCACCTTATCCAGATAAGCCTGCTTACTGGTATAGCGCTCCTCAACAGACAGCCGCGGATCGCCCGTTTTCTCCCGCTCCGCCCTGGTGCGCGCGAAGGGAATGAACGAGCCGGTCATGCTATATAACTCGTCCGGCGCGCCGATCCCCGGCGAGCGCAGATTCCATCCGGTATAGGTCGCCAGCGGGACCGCGGTCGCCGGCATGCGGATCCCCGCGGTGTCATTGCCGTCCGCATCGACCTGGGGCAACCGCATGGGAAAAGCGGTGCCCACTTTGGGCGGCTCGACGGTCACAATGCCGGCTGTGCGGAATTCTTCGCCGTAGTCCACGTGCCAGGCCTGTTGGATGCGAGTGGGAAACTGCACGCCAGGCAGCTTCGGGAATGCCACGGCGCGCAGCGGCGCCAGGCTGGCGTCGGCGATCTTCGGATAGCGCGACGGCGGGGGCTCCGCGCCGTCCTTCACCCAACTGTCGAGCGCCACCAGCAGCGCGCGCAGTGTCCACCTGTAATTGTTGGGATTCCACAGGTTCTGGGCGTCCCAGTGCTGCGGCGGAAACGGGCTCGGTCCGTGCTGGCATCCGGCCAGGAAGTAGATGCGGGTGGTGGGCGCGAGGGGCGCGTCTTTTTCGCCGTCGAGCGTGGTGTGGATGAGCGACGCCGAACGCCCATAATATTCATACGAAGTGTTGGTGTAGAAAATCTTCGGCGCGGCCGCGGGCGGCGTGGCGTGGGTCAGCAATCCGTCGGTAATGCCCGTTTCGGCATCGGTTTCCGCCAGATCCGTGAACGGAAAAATATCGGTCGGATAAAACGTATTGAGGAACGGGTGCCCGTCGCGCGAGGGCTGCGCGAAGCGGTGGTTGAAACTTCCCCGCCCCGCGCCCGCCACGTGCGCCATGATGCCGTCGAAAACTAGCCGACCCTGCTCGTCCCGATTGAACCCGTAATACACAAACGTGCGCAGGAAACGGCCGCTCTGCGAAATGCCGAATCCATAGGCGCGCTGAATATAGTCGTGATGATCGCCGAGAACCGTGTCGGCCAGGATGCCGTATTTGAAGAACGAGATCAGGTCGCGCACTGCCGCCGGTCCCAGTCCAGCGATTGGCGGATTGTTGGACGTGTACACGAGCTCGTAGATCTTGCCGGGTTCGAAGCCGGCCGGCATCACGATATGCGTGCCGCCTTCGATATGCCAGGTCTCCCGCGGAATCGAGCGCCGCGGGCCGTCGGGACGATCGCGCACGGTAAGCGCGAGTGCAGGATCGTCCGGGTGCATCACAGGATAAGCAAGCAGGCTGCGGTCGCCCAAAGATTGCCGAATCGCGTGATGATCCACGGTGATTTCGGAGCGCACCAGCCCCGAGATGCCCTGCGCAACGGGCGCGTACAGATGCAGCGCGTCGGGGCCGGGCGGCACGTCGAATTCCCATCCAAGCCACACCAGCGTGTAGCCCTGTTCGAGCAGGAAGCCGTCGCCGAAATCGTGTTCGGCGCGCGGGTCGGGCGATCCACCGAGATCGAAAGTCCCCAGCATGCCCTTGCCGCCGCGGTTCGAGACCTCGAAGAGCACGGCATGATTGCCATGGTGGGGATCGCGCGGCTTCAGGCAATAGAAATCGGCCGAGAACGGGACCAGCCCGTCCTCGTTGCGCGGCGCCTGGGCGATATCGGTGATGATCTTGTTAGCAGGCAGACTGGGATCGACCACGAAATAGGCCTTCCCGACGATGCGTTCGTAGGGCCCGGCGGAGGCGAAGGCCTTACCGTCCAGAACGTCGCTGCGCTCGGAAACCTCGATACGGAGGAGCGCCGCCGGCAGCAGAGCGGGGAGGCAGATGCACAGAATCCACGCGCGTTTGAGCATGGAAACATGTTAGACCACTGCGGCGTCGACTGGCAGTTAGGTCGCGCGCACTCTCCGCCGCAAGAGTCCCAGGATCAGCAAACCGGATCCCAACAGGACCGTGGTTAGCGGCTCCGGAACGGCCGAGCCATCGAAGATCTGAGTGAACTGGCCCAACTGTCCGGCCGCGCCCGTCTGTATATCGTCAAAAACGTAAACGGGAGAAGTGTTGGGGAACGACGCTGAAAAGACCGGCTGGGCGGCGGCGTCCGAGGCAACCGTGATCAGGCCGAGGGGCGCTTCGTAGATGGTGCCCGTAGGATCGGTACACAAGAGGGCCAAAGGACCCGCGAGGGGGACGGGGTTGGCGCATGCCCGCTCCGTAACCGACGCATTGTCGCCACCGAGCGACATGCCGATCTGGCCGACACCGCCGGTCACTTCAAACATGAGCTGCGTATACTGGGTTGCCCCCACCAGGTTGGGATTGAAATTTAGGTACGCGGCGCCAGTCTCGGAATCGTAATCGGTTCCGCCTAGGATATCGACGAGGCCGGAAGTGCCACCGGTGAAATTCGGGACATCGAAATTGGAGAATACCAGACTGCCGCAGGTTATCACTGTGGTATTTACGACCGGGTCGTCAACACCGGAATCCGCTCCGCCGATCAGGCACGGCACCAGGGATGCGTTCGCCACATGCAGCGAGAGCACCGGCAAAACCCACAACATCAAGAGATTTTCCATGGTCAAGAAGTTTTTCATCGCGTTTCCTTCCAATCGCTTTCTAACTGAGGTGTTCCCGCGGCCCGCGATTGTTCTCGCAGTATTATTAATTGTTAATGTTTAAGCCAGATATTTACTTGACTCAGGTAGCCACAACCTATAGTATGGGTTTGAATGAAGGATTTTCCGCAGGATCTCCTGGAGTTCGAGGTGCGCTTCTCGACGGAGGCGGCCTGCCGGGAATACCTGTTTCGGCTCCGCTGGCCGGATGGCTTTCGTTGTCCGCGCTGTGGCGGGCGGAAGGCCTGGCCGGTATCCGACGTTTTGCTACAGTGTTCGGATTGCAACTATCAAAGCTCGGTGACGGCCGGGACGATCTTTCAGGACACCCGCAAGCCTCTGACACTATGGTTCCGGGCAGCGTGGTGTGTGACCAGCGAGAAGAACGGCGCGAGCGCCCTGGGCCTGCAACGGGCGCTGGGACTGAGGAGTTACAAGACGGCCTGGACGTGGCTACACAAATTGCGACGCGCTATGGTTCGCCCGGAGCGGGACCGGCTGACGGGCCGGGTGGAGGTGGATGAGACATACCTGGGCGGCGATTTGGAGAACGGCGCGCGTAGACGCCAGACAGATTCCAAAGCGCTGATCGTGGTGGCGGCACAAGAGGTAGGACCGGGTATCGGCCGCATTCGGATGCGGCGCATCGCAAACGCCTCGGCGCGGACTCTGGTACGTTTCGTGGAAGATTCGGTGGAGGCGGGCAGCGTGGTCCACACCGGCGGCTGGCGGGGCTACCTGCCCCTGCCGGGCCAAGGCTACCTTCACCAGGTCACCTTTCTAAAGGGAAAGAAGGAGGCGCACCCGGAACTGATGCCGAGAGTGCACCGGGTGGTTTCCCTGCTGAAGCGGTGGCTGCTGGGGACGCACCAGGGAGCGGTGAGTTTGGAACACCTGGACTACTACCTGGACGAATTCACCTTCCGCTTCAACCGGCGGAAGTCACGCAGCAGTGGCAAGCTCTTCTTCCAACTTATGCAGCAGGCCGTTGCCGTCGACCCGGTTCCGTACAAATCGATGGTCAGATGCTACGCAATCCCCGGTGCCGACCGGCCACAACCGGTGGTGGTTACCTGAGTCAAGTAAATATGTGTTGATTTTCACCGCGCAGCGGGCCTATCTCGACCGGCCTATCTCATGTCAAGTTGCGTGGGAAAAATAGATGTACCGCTCGCAGCCATTTTACAAATTGTTCACATCTGCGAAGCTCGTCCCGCGCGGGCAATCTCTACGGCACAACCGTAAGCGGAGGACTTACCGGCACAACCTGCAGAACAGGCTGTGGCACGGTGTTCATGCTGACGGCCGCCGCGGACTGGCAGGAGAGCGTGCTCTATCGCTTTCCTGGCGGCGCAGGCGGATCCGTGCCGCTTCCGCAGCATAAGCTTGGCACGTGCTGACAGTCAAGCCGGAAAAGACTGCACGGCTGAGGTCATAGCTGCCTGCATCGGTAATAGTCACACTGGTCAGCACTTGGGTGGCAAATTCCGCCGGCAGAACATTTTGTCCAAACCTGAGTAGTGCTCGTGTTGTTGATCGTGTTTTGATATCCGTCGTTGTTATAATCGCGGACATTCACGCCACCCAGCAACGGTTGCGTAACGGTCGCGCCAGCGCTCCCGGTGAAAGTGACATACAGATAGGCATCCGGGCCCGCCTGCCCCCGGAAGGTGTTGACCAAAGAGAAGGCAGAAGTGACGCCCGCGACGCCAACTGGAACGGTCAGGCTGACGACGCCCGATCCACAGTTTCCGGCTACTGAGCCGCTCCAATAATTATAATTGAGACCGGTCGGAATCGCGAAGGGGACGCCTCCAAAATTCTGGCTCCGGATGGAAATGTGCTTCCGTTGACGATAGAGTTATCGCAAAAGGAAGACGTCCACTGCACATTCACCAGGCTGCTGATATCGATGGGAATCTCGCCGGCGCGCGCCGAAGCTGCGGCAAACGCCATGGCTATGAGCGAAACTGCGAGACGGAAATTTGGCTTTCATTCGATAACCCTCCTTAGGCGCCGGCGGCACTGGCTTCGCGTCCGGGCGCCCTCAATTATTAAACACAGAAAATCGGCAAACGACTCGGGCGTTTGCCAAATTATTTCAGGCGTTCCCGCCGCTACACGCTGACCACCGGACATGGCGATTGCCGGATGATGGAATAGGCACGCCCGGTCAGGCGGCCTAGTATACCGGCATCCGCGCCGCGGCCGATCACCAGCAGGTCCGCCTCCGCCTTGCGGGCCTCTTCGCAAATCATCTCGGGCCCCGGCCCCATGGTCAGGACCACTTCGGCCCGCGTGCCTGCCTTCTCCTGAAGGGTCGAAATCTCCGCTTCCGCACTGTCCACCAGGAATTTGCGCCATTCCGGCGAGAAATAGTATCCCTCCGTGCGTGGATCGAGCTCCGCCATGGCGTGCACCAGCGTGAGCTGCGCGCCGAACTCCGCGGCCAGTTGCGCGGACCAGTTCAGGACGCCCGCCTCGGACGGTCCCGAGTCAATGGCGCACAGAATGCGCTTCAGAGCGGCCTTGCCCGAGGGTAGCGCCTCCGCATGCGTGGTGGTCCAGACAGGGCAATCGGCATCGTGCAGCACCTTGGCGACGACCGAGCCGAGCAGCATACGGCGGAATGGGCCATAACCGTGCGTGGGCATCATGATCAGGCCGGCTTCTTCGCGGTGCGCGCAATCCACGATTTCCCACGCCGGATCGCCTTCCAGCAACAGACGCCGTACGCGATGCGGAGCGAGTTCCTCGCGCAGGAACCCGACGATGCGCTGCTCGGCGTCGCTGCGCCGGTTGGCGAGCATATCGGTCATCACGCCGGCCATCTCGATGGCGCCGAACTCGCGATAGGGCGGCAGCACGTACAGCAGGATGATTTCGGAATTGAATCGCTCCGCGAGGGGAAGGGCAAACCGGGCGGCCTGGATGGCGCGCTCGGAAAAATCGACAGGCAGAAGAATCTTCGCGATGGAGAACATGACTACATGATCTTACTGCGGTGTGCTTCCACCTGCCAAGCCCCCATAGATCTGCGCGGGATCTACGGAGATTTACGCCAGGATCTGCTTCCAGTCCATATCCGCCGCCATTTTCTGGCCGATCTCAACCAGGGTGGGGATGGCGGAGAGATCCGCCTCGTCGATGTCGGCCGGCAGCAGCGGATTGAAGTCCTGCATGACTCCAGGCCATTGCCGGTTTACGGCATCCCCGGCCCAATCCTCCGAGCTATCGACCAAAGTGCTGGTGACCCATCCAATAGTCTTCAGCAAGCCGTTGGGCGGATCGACCGAGGCTGGAAAGTAACCCGTTCCGAGAGCCACGACGCGGGTGTCCGCGGGCGCGAAGGTGTCGTATTCGAAAGCCTCCACGCACGCCTGGTACACCGGATTGGCGGTTCCTCCGGAGCCGCCGTCGAAGAAACAAATGGTTTGTCCCATGATGCCGTCGATCGGCCAGTGATCGAAATATGTTGGCGCGCAAGCGGAGGCCACCGCCGCGTCGATCAGCTTTACGGCTCCGGTGGTGCGATTGTTCCGGGCGTTGTCCTTCACGAAGAACCAGTTGTGCCCGTTCATGGCGGTGGCCGAGATCATCACCCGGATGGGCGCATCGCTGATCCTCCAGGGCGCAGCCGGCCCAAAAATGTTCACCAGAACATCGTGCAGGTGTTGCGGATTGTACATAAAGCCTTTGGCGACGCGATTGGCGTCCGCCGCCAGGCCGGTGGGCGTGAAGATTTCGTGGGCGCGGTCCGTGTAAACCTTCAGCAGGTCGCTGGCCGGCACGCCCGCGGCGACCGCGGCGGTCAGCAGGGCGCCCGTGGAAGTCCCGGCGCAGAAATCGATGTGATCGTTGGTCAGGCCACCCAGTTGCGACTCCAATTTCATCAGGCAGCAGCACGGGATGATGCCGCGGATACCACCGCCCCGTATCGATAGAATGTTACTCACAGTCACCCTCCGTAACAGCAAATCTGCAATCTGCCGAGACAGTAGCATGGCAGCGGCGCGCTGCGTTGGGCGCGCGGAGGCATTTTGCCGTGTTTTGATGGGGATGCGGGCGATTCGATATTTGTCACCGGGCGAATCGGTGCAGGGCGAATTTGTTAAGAGATGCCGCAATCGTGGCGAGTAGTGTGCCGATGATCACGCACGGGCGCCGGGACGAGTCATGACGAGTCCCGCAGCGTGCATGCACCACATCGGCATGCGCTACAATGATCGGGGTCCTTCAACGTCCTCTCCAGAATGGAACGCGCCAGCAGACTCATCGGTAAGCTCACCGGCCCGATCGACATCGACGGCTTGGCCCGCGCCGCGTGGCCGCTGGCCGTGGGCAAGAAGGTTGCGGCGCGCACCCGGCCCGCGCGCATGGTGCGCACCCGGCTGATCGTGGAAGTTGAAGATCCCATTTGGAAGAAGCAATTGTTCACACTTTCCCGGCAGATCCTGACGAACCTGGAACGGCACCTGGGGCAAGGCATTGTCGAAGATCTGGAATTCCGCGTGATGCCCCCGCGGCGCGACCCCCAGCGGGCCGAAGTGGCGCAGCCGGCCCTGGCGACCCTCGATGAGGCCGATCAGATTGCGGACCCCGTAATGCGCAACATGTACAAACTGGCGCGCAAGAAGGCCCTGGCGTGAAGATCACGGAAAAAGAAGTCCGCTACGTGGCGGAATTGGCCAACCTGAACCTGAGCGAAGCGGAGGTCCGCAAATTCCAGGCCGATCTCGACGAGATTCTCGGCCATGTGGAACGGCTGAACGAGATCGACACTACCGGCGTCGAGCCGATGGCGCAGGTGCTCTTCTCGGCCCATCATGCGGCGGATGACGCTGGCGACACTGCAACATGGCGCGACGACCGCGAACTTCCGCCACTGGGCACAGACCTGGCGCTGGCGAATGCGCCACAGTCCGGCGGCGGCTATTTTAAAGTGCCAAAGGTCATCGAGCGCTGAGTATGGACATCGGATCGCTCACCATTGGCCAGGTCAGGGACGGTTTGCTGGCGCGCCGCTTCAGCGCCGTCGAGCTGACGCGGGAAACGCTGGATTTCGCCGCGGCGCAAAACCCCGCCACCAACGCGTATCTGCGGTTCTCGCCCGGGCGGGCGCTGAGCGCGGCGGCGCGGGTGGACGGGAAGATCGCGCGCGGCGACGATCCAGGTCCGCTGGCCGGCGTGCCCGTGGCGGTGAAGGATGTGATCCTCACCAAAGGCCTGCGTACCACGTGCGGCTCGAAACTGCTGGCCGAGTACGTGCCGCCCTACGATGCCACGGCCATCGCGCGCCTGGAAGAAGCCGGCGGCGTGATCCTGGGCAAGACCAACTGCGATGAATTCGCCATGGGCTCGTCGAACGAGAACTCGGCATTCGGACCGGTGCGCAATCCGCTGGCGCCGGATCGCGTTCCGGGCGGATCGAGCGGCGGTTCGGCGGCCGCGGTGGCGCAGGGAACGGCCGTCGTGGCGCTGGGGTCGGACACCGGCGGGTCCATCCGCCAACCCGCTTCATTTTGCGGCGTGGTGGGGGTGACGCCCACCTACGGGCGCGTTTCACGCTACGGGCTGACCGCGTTCGCCAGCTCGCTCGACCACATCGGGCCGCTAGCGCGCACCGTGCGTGATGCCGCCCTGCTGCTGCAGACCATCGCCGGCCGCGACCCGTGCGACGCCACATCCGCCGATGCGCCCGTGCCGGACTACACACAATCGATGGACGGAAACGTCCAAGGGCTGAAGCTTGGGTTGCCCCGCGAGTATCTAAAAGATTTGACGAGCGAAACCGGCGACTTGGTTGCGGCAGGCGTCAAGACGTTGCGCAAGCTTGGCTGCGAGGTACGCGAGATCAGCTTGCCGGCGACCGGCTATGCCATCGGCTGCTACTACATCATCGCCACGGCGGAAGCCAGCTCCAACCTGGCGCGCTACGATGGCGTGCGCTACACCTTCCGGTCTGGGGACTCCGGCACGTTGAGCGACATGTACCGGCACACGCGCGGCGAGGGGTTCGGAGCGGAATGCAAGCGGCGCATCATGCTGGGGACGTATGTGCTGAGCGCGGGTTATTACGACGCCTACTATGTGAAGGCGCAGAAGGTGCGCGCGCTGATCGCCCGGGATTTCGCGCAGGCGTTTTCGGAAGTGGACGCGATCGTGGCGCCGGTGTCGCCTTTCCCGGCTTTCAAGCTGGGCGAAAAGATCGACGATCCGCTGGCCATGTATCTTTCGGATATCTACACGATTACCGGCTCGCTGGCCGGCATTCCCTGCATGAGCGTCCCCTGCGGCACGACGGCCGGGGGATTGCCGGTGGGAATGCAGATTCTGACCAGGCATTTCGACGAGCCCACGATGTTCCGCCTGGCTGACGCTTTTGAGCGAGCTAGCACAGGCGTTACCCTGTGACAATTATTTGACGATGAATGGAGATCGATATGTCCTTTACGCTTCCCGCACTGCCCTACGCACCTGATGCCCTGGAGCCTTCCATCGACAAGACGACGATGGAGATCCACCACGGCAAGCACCATGCCGCTTACGTGACCAACCTGAACAAGGCGCTGGAATCGGCGCCGGACCTGGCCGGCAAGAGCATCGAAGAATTGCTGGCGAACAACTGCGCCATCGTGCCGGAGGGCATCCGCACGGCGGTGCGCAACAACGGCGGCGGCCACATCAACCACTCGATGTTCTGGACCATCATGGGGCCGGGCGCGGGCGGCGCGCCGGTGGGCCACGTGGCCCAGGCCATTACCGGCGCCTTCGGCGGCTTCGACCAATTCAAGGAGAAGCTGCAAGCGGCTGGGATGGGCCGGTTCGGCTCCGGCTGGGCCTGGTTGATTGCGAGCGGCGGCAAGCTGGAGATTACTTCTACCGCCAACCAGGACAGCCCGGTGATGGAAGGCAAGCATCCCATCTTGGGCGTGGACGTCTGGGAGCATGCCTATTACTTGAAGTATCAGAACCGCCGCGCGGATTATCTAGGCGCGTGGTGGAATGTGGTCAATTGGCCGGCTGTGGAAGCGCGGTTCAACGCACACAA
>DATKFU010000044.1:0-3073 GCA_035511215.1 Bryobacteraceae bacterium
TCCTGCCACCGTGCAGTGTCTGTTGGCCAGGTAGCCACGTGCTGGTAATGCATCAGCATGACGTCGAAGTAATCCGTATTTGCGAGCTTGCGCAGCTCATCGATCTTTGCCTTTGGATCTACTCCGTCGCGAGTCGTCACCTTGGACATAAGCCGGTAGGTATCGCGCGAAATGCCCTTCAGAGCCACGCCCAGCATCCGATGCATCTCGCCGTAAGTCTCGGACGTCTCGAAGAAACGAATGCCCCGGTCGTAAGCATGGCGCACCAGACTCGTAAACTGCTCCTGCCCCAGTTCACGTTGTACTCGCCCGCTGATCGTCCCGGTGCCGAACGCCAGCCGCGTTACTTTGACGCCGGATTTTCCTAACGTCACCCAATCCGTAGCCGAGCCGCGCGCCGCCCGCAACGGCAGTCGTCCGGTACCCGCGAGTACGCCCGCGGCGAGTCCAGCCTTCAAGAAATGGCGTCGGGAACAATGAGCCATCTGTCGCCTCCAATCGGGGATATCCTATCACGAGTGACATACCGGTGTCTGTAACGGCGGAGACTGGCGATTGCGGCTGTGCGGCGCTAACTGCGAGGGCAAGCTAAAGCATAATGCCGCTCGCTTTTCTAAAGTAGGCGGACCCCCTGGTCCGCAGCCGGCCCCCTGGCCGGCTTGCCAGTATGATCCATGAGGCTGCTCCCATTGGCGAAGAACGGGTCCAGGGGGGCCCGTGCGGACCAGGGGGTCCGCCCTACGTTTGTCGGACTCGCAGCAATGTTTCAAATAACGAGCGGCATCAAGCTACAGCATGCCCCACCCAAGGTTACTGCTGGCGACCGCCCGCGACCGGAGGCATTGTCTTGTCGCTCGTCTTCGTCGCACCGCCGGCGGGAAGCGGAGGCAAGGGCGGCGCGGTCGCCGGGGGCGCTAGAGCCGGCATGGTGGATTTCACGGTGGCGGCGCTAGTCACCGGGTCCACCACCCGGTCGGCCGCTGCGGCCGCCGGCGAAACAGTTGCATCGCATGCGGCCGTAGGCTCCGTGCCCGAGATGAATACTTCCGTGCGTTTCGTCTGCACCGGGTCGCCACTGCCATCGGCCGAGTTGCTGGTAATGCATATCGGCGCCGTCACCACGCCCGGCGGCGGCGCGAACATCTTGGTGTCGCGATAAGGGCGCATCTTGGCCGCGCGCTTCATCAGTTCCGCCCAGATTGGCAGCGCCGATTTCGCCCCTTCCAGGTTCAACTCGCGGTTATCGTCGAACCCCACCCACACCACGCACAGCAGATTGCTGGTGAAGCCGGCAAACCATCCGTCGTGCGAGGTTCCCGTTTTCCCGGCGGCAGGCAGAGTAAATCCGTGCGCCCGGACACTCGCGCCCGTCCCCGTACGCAGCACCTCCTGCAGCAGGCTCACCATCAGATAATTGACTCGCGGGTCCAGCGCAGCCTGCGCGTCCGGCTGATGCGTGTAGAGTTCCGTTCCATCGGCGGCGCGCACCACGGAAACTGTGGATGGCGTCACGCGCATTCCCTGGTTGGCGAACATCGTGTAGGCGCCGGCTATCTCGAGCGGCGTGGTCTCATACGCGCCCAGCGCCACCGCGGGCGTTGCCTTGATGCCGTCGTTCAACCCCGCCCGCCGCGCCATCGCCACCACGTTGTTCAGACCGACCTGCTGGGCCAGGCTCACGGTGGCTACATTCAACGAATGCGCCAGGGCCGTCCGCAAGGTTACTTCGCCCATGAATTCGTGGCGGAAGTTCCCCGGGTTATAGGTCTTGTTGTCGAATGAAAATGTAGTCGGCTGATCGCTCAGCATGCTGGCCGGGGTGAAGATCTGCTCGCCGCCTTCGATGCCGGTATTCAGCGCGGCCGCGTAGACAAACGGTTTGAACACCGACCCCGGCTGCCGCATCGACAGCACATGGTTCAGTTGACTGGAGGCATAATCGCGCCCGCCCACTAACGCCTTGATTTCGCCCGTGTGCGGGTCAAGCGCGATCAGCGCCACCTGCGGCTGTCCAACGGGGATGGGCGCGCTCTTCTTGGCTTTCTTCAGCAGTTGATCCACGTTCTGCATGCCCATGCGGACGGCTTCTTCCGCGGCCTGCTGCAGCTCCGGGTCGAGCGTCGTGTAGATGTAGCGCGTCTGCCGCTCGTGGTCGTCGAGGCGATTCTGCAACTCCGCCGTCATCACATCCACAAAGTATTCGTCCTGCATGTTGGTCAAGCGGTCGGCCTTGATCGCCACCGGGTCCCCCACCGCGGCAGTATATTCCGCGGTAGTCAGGTAGTGGTTCTCCCACATCATATTGAGCACCAGATCGCGGCGTTCTTTGGCGCGATCCGGATAGCGATAAGGGTTGAAGTAGCTCGGCCGCTGCACTAAGCCCGCCAACAGTGCAGCTTCTGCGTTCGAAAGCTGCGACAGGTTCTTATCGAAATAAACGCGCGCCCCTTCGCCGAATCCATTGATGCTGAACGGTCCGCTGCGTCCCAAATACACCTGGTTGGCGTAGTCTTCGAAGATTTCCCGCTTGGTGAGCTTATGCTCCAGCATGGCGGCGATGAAGACTTCCTCCATTTTGCGCTTCCAACGCTTGTCCGCGTCCAGGAAGAAGCCGCGCGCCAGTTGCATGGTCAAGGTGGAGGCGCCCTGTTCCTTGCGGCCCTCCTTCAAATCGACATAGGCGGCCTTCAGGATGCGCAGCCCGTCGTAACCCGTGTGCTGAAAGAAATGCTTGTCTTCGGCCGAGACCACGGCATGTACTAAGTTGGCTGGAAGGTCCGAAAACTGCGCGATCTGCCGCTGCTCGTGCTTTTCGGAAAGAGTGGCGATGAGCGGCGAATCCACCGCGATTTGCTGCCGCGCGGTATTATCCTGAAGCGATACGATTCGTGAAATCTTTCCCTGCTCGAATTCGAGTTGCGCCGGCTCGCTGCCCGGGAACGAATCGCGGCCGGGAAAAATTTCCATGCGTGCCGCGGGACGCTCCGCCGACACGGTGTACCACCCTAGAGGATTATCGCGCGACGTATTAAATCCGCCGCGTCGCAATTCCGCCACAATCTCTTCGGCGGTA
>DATKFU010000045.1:0-6344 GCA_035511215.1 Bryobacteraceae bacterium
GGCTTGGTCTACATTGCGGCATTCGCATTGGACAACGGCGAATCGGTGTCGTCGCTCCTCAAAGATCCGCCGCCCGGCGCGTCCGTGCCGCCAATCTTACCGCCCGAGGATGGATTCCTACTGGTCGATAAGCAGAAGTTCGCGGCAGCATTTGCAGGCGATGTGGATCCGGAGGTTTCGTCGTTCATGGCTGATTCTCAGGTCCCGTGGGGTCTCGACGCACTCGGTGCCGCAATCACTCAGGCGGCGTGGCGGGCAAAGCCGAGTTGGTATCTGGTGACCACCGAGGATCATATGATTCCGCCTAACGCTCAAAGGATGATGTCCAAACGCGCCGGCTCGACGGTCGTCGAGGTGAAAGCCAGCCACTCTGTTTTTCTTTCGCAGCCTCAGGCCGTCGCTCGTCTGATAGAACAGGCCGCGAAAGGTGCTTTCGCGTCGTGATGCGTGTCGGCACAGTGATGAGCGGCTACTCGTACACTGAAACGTCTTTTATCCCACAGGGATGGCGATAATGGCTCCTGACGGGTGATGGCCCGCAATCTGGATCGTTGGGTCAACGGAATTGCCTATTGCCGCTGCGGTGATCGCGTGATGCGGGCGCCTGCAACGTTCTCGCTAGACGGAGGACACTTCCGCAACCTCACGGTCCAACTGCTGTGGGAAGAATATCGCGAAGCCCATCCAGAGGACGGGTACAGTTATCATTTTTTCCGGGGATCATGCGTTACAATCACTTCCAATAGGAAAGGGATGAGCGATTCCCCGGATTTCGATGCCGCGCTTAGCGGCCTACGCGCCGGCGACAGAAGAGCGCTGGATTCGGCTTTGCCGACTCTCTATACTGAATTGCATCGCATCCCGCAAGCCTGCCTGGCCGGCGAACGGTTGGATCACACCCCGCAGCCTACTGGTACACGAGGCTTATTTACGCCTGCTCGGCCAACACCATTTCGATTGGTCCTGCCGGTCGCAGATTCTGGGGCTGGAGGCGCGCAACGCCCAGAAGCGCGGCGGTGGATTCCGCGTCCCGCTGGACGACCAGTTGGAGTTGATAGAAAGCGGCTCGCTCGATATTCAGTGCCGAGACCTCGCGCTGACGCGGTTGGAGGAGATCGACGAGCGTCAGGTGCGCGTCGTGGAACTGCGCTTCTTCAGCGTGCTGAGCGTGGAAGACACGGCGTCGGTGCTGGAGGTTTGTCCGGACACCGTCAAGGTGGAATGGCGCACGGCACGGTTGTGGCTGGTCCGCGAACTGGATGGCGCGCGGCCGTGACTTGCGGTAGGCAGGCGAAACCGCTGCCCCACCGCTGCGAATCGACGACTTGCGACCTTGGTGGGGCCGGCGGTTCGCCAACCGAGACCTCTACCCCGGGCTGCTAGAAGCTAGAGCATGACGAGGGCGCGTTGGCAGGAGATCAAGCGGGTTCTGGATCTAGTTGGCGAAGCATCGCCGGAAGACCGGCCAGGCGTACTGACGGCGGCGTGCGCCGGCGACCAGGATCTGCGCCGCGAAGTGCAGTCGCTGTTGGCGTTCGAAGAAAAAGCAGCGGTGCTGGATGAGGCGGCGCGCGCCATTCATATGCACGTGGCGCAGGGAGACACGCGACAGATTCCAGGCACAGCCATCACGGGGTACCGCCTTGCCTCAGGAGCCCGGTTAGGCCCCTACGAGATCCTGAAGCCGCTGGGAGCGGGCGGCATGGGTGAGGTTTACAGCGCACGGGATACCCGGCTAGGCCGTACCGTGGCATTGAAGATCCTCGCGGGTGGCATGCTGAGCAGGAGTGGAACCCGCGGCCGCTTTGAACGCGAAGCCCGCGCCATCTCCAGCTTGAATCACCCCAATATCTGTACGTTGTTCGATATCGGCTCCCAGGACGAGCTCGATTTTCTTGTGATGGAGTACCTGGAGGGGCAGACCCTGGCCACGCGGCTGAAGCAGAGTCCGTTGCCTTATGCGGCGATGCTGCGCGTGGCCCTCGAGGTCACCGGAGCGCTGGCATACGCCCACGGCTGCGGCGTGATCCACCGGGACGTAAAGCCCGCCAACATCATGCTCACCACATTCGGCGCCAAGCTGCTGGACTTCGGTCTGGCGCGCTGGGGGCAGGAGGCGCTGGGCGCCATCTTTCCGCCCGCCGATTCCTCGGTCTCGGTGAGCGGTATGATTCTGGGCACGCCACGGTACATGTCGCCCGAACAGATCGAGCGGCGCGAAGTCGATGCCCGCACCGACGTCTTTATCCTGGGCGTGGTGCTCTACGAAATGGCGACCGGCAGAATGCCGTTCCCGGGCGAGACGTCCGCCGCTGTCATGGACGCCATCTTGCGCGCAGCGCCGGAACCGGCTTCCCGGGTGAATCCGGAAATACCGCCGCAACTCGAGCAGATCGTCGCGAAAGCACTCGAGAAAGAACCGGCGGCGCGTTACCAGACGGCTGCCGAGCTGCGGGCGGCACTGGAGCGTCTGGAACGCGGCAGGGACTCTGGAGGGCCGCGGCGTAAACTCCGGTGGGCGTATGCGGCCGGTGCCGTGGCGGCCATCGCGGCTCTATTCGTCCTCAACGTGGCCGGCCTGCGCGGCCGTTTGCTCAACGCCTTCGGCTTGAACAATGCGGCGGCCCCGCCTGGAATTGAATCAATCGCCGTCCTGCCGCTCGAGAACTTGTCGCGCGATCCCGCGGACGAATACTTCGCCGCCGGTCTTACCGATTCCCTGATCGCCGACCTGGGCCAAATGATCACCGTGCGGGTGATCTCGCGGACCTCGGTGATGCGGTACCAGGGAACCAGGAAGCCGCTGCCGGAGATTGCGCGGGAGTTGAATGTGGACGCCGCCGTGGAAGGCACGGTGCAGCGCTCCGGCAACCGGGTACGAATCACCGCGAAGCTACTGCAGGCGCGCACCGACAGGCAACTGTGGGCGGAGACCTACGATCGCGACGTCGCGGACGTCATCCAACTGGAGAGGCAAATGGCGGTAGCGATAGCCCACGAAGTCACTGGGCGTCTCACCCCCGCCCAGGAGACGCGCCTGGCGCGCGGCGGAACGGCCAATCCGCGAGCATACGAGGCTTATCTGCGCGGCCGTTACCTCTTGAATCAGAGAATCGCGGAACTGTTTCCGGGGGCGGTCGACTATTTCGAGCAGGCGCTAAGGGAAGATCCGCATTTCGCGCTCGCATATGCTGGCCTCGCCGATTGCTATGGGGTGGGCTGGTGGGCCAAGCCAAACACATCCGTGGCGGAGAAGTACGCCCGGAAGGCGCTGGCGCTGGAGCCCGACCTGTCCCCGGCACTCGCATCGCTAGGACTCATCGATACCTGGCGGTTCAGATTCGCCGATGCCGCGAAGGAACTGACGCGCGCACTCGATTTGAACCCCAATTATGCGATGGCCCACCACTATCGATCGGCGGGTCTGTTGATGCTTGGGCACCTGGAAGAGGCGTTGGCGGAAAACGATCGGGCGCGGCAACTGGATCCATTCTCGCTTCCAGTCAATCATCTGCGAGTGGACATGCTGATAGGCCTGCACCAGTACGATCGGGCGCTGGAGCAGGCTGAGACGGAAGCCGCTATTCAACCCCTGTCTCACCATCCCCACGTGAAGATGGCGCGCATCTACTGGATCGAAGGCCGCGTGCCGCAGGCCTTGGCCGAGGACAGAAAGGTAGCGGCCTTGGCGCACCTTCCGGTGCAGCCGGGCGAATTGGGCGAGGTGGCCGCCGCCTTCGCCAGATCGGGCCTGCACGCTGCGCGGGTGAAATCCGCCGAGTTCGAAGAGAAACGCTACCATCCGGGCGACTCGACCTGGGAGAACGCCGGGATAAAGTCCGCACAACTTAATGAGAAGGGCTACCCCGGCGCATACCGCGCTCTGCAAATCGCCTATCAATACGGGCTCGCCGGAGATCGGGGCAAAGCGCTGGTATGGTTGACTCAAGCGTTCCGCGACGACGACGGCAACGCGGACTTTGTGAAAACGGCTCCCGAACTCGACGGCCTGCGCGGCGCCCCACCCTTCCACGACCTGCTGCGCCGCATCGGGCTGGAGCAGTGACCGGCTACTCGTGTTTCGTCGAAGGCTCGCGCGCGTATCCATGGTGCCTGACCGGCGAGCGGCTGGGTAACCGAACTGGCGATTGCAGTGCCCAGTTACTCCTACAGCGTGTGGCTGCGCCAATCGTCCCGGGCACGGGCGGCGTGGCGGGTCAACTGAGCGCCGCCGATCATGGTAGTTTTCGCGCCGACCTATACCTCCTGGCACCGGCGCCATCGACATGGATGCCGCCGTATTCATCGATGTTGCAGGTACAAAGCAGCCAACTGGATGGCTCGGTAGCCCAGGTTCGTTACGGCACACTGCTCCCGCGGCGGATGCGCGCCTGTAAAACAGGGGTGGAACAGGGAGCCCACGGCGGTATCTACTGCAGCGTGACCAGCACCTGAATGACGCCGTTCCCCTCGGGCAGCGGCTCCAGAGCCTTGCCCACCACCGCGCCGAGTACGGGTCGCGCGCTAGCGCCAGCCTGCGGTTGCCGCTGGCATCGATCACTAGCAGGTCGCCGGGTTCGTATAGGGACCGTTGCCCACGCACCGCGACCGATTCGGCGAAATCCGCGCCGCCGGTCTGGGTGCCTCCATCGAAGAATCCTTTTCCCGTGTTGTCCACGCGGACGACCGTGCTGCCGACGTACTGGCCCAGAAGAATATTCGATGCACACGGCTAGTATGCGTACCCGCTGGCGCTCTGAAACGTGGCGCCGTCGAGTCCCACCAAGGTCAAAGTGAGTTTGGTGTTCGTCATGTCGGTTTCATTGCTGCGGTACGTGCCCACGGAGGCGTCCGCCTGCAGGCTTCCCAACATCGAGATCACCTGGCCGGTGGTAGCCGAAAAGCTGAACTGCACCGTCCGCCGGTTGACGATGGCCGCGTTATACACCTGTGGATCCGGCTTGGAGCAATCCGTCCAGTTCCAGCTCACCCCTCTGATTTCCCCATAATTGTCACCCACATTGGCATAGGCCACGATGCCCGAGCTGGGGCTGGACGGACATCCGCTAGGGTTGGCGGAGGCCGTCGCGCCCAGCGTCACCGTGGCCTGAAACGTGCCGCCGTTGGTGATGGTTATGGTGTCGGTCCATCCATCCGTCAGACCAGCGACGGCGGTAACCACGGGCGTGACCATGTCGGCGCTGGCATCCGCCGTAAGAATCCCCATCCGGGCTGTTCCCGACGCCGCCGCATCCGCGAAGTCGCCGTAACAATTAGAGCCGTTGGACATGCCGCCCTCCGTATAGAAGCTTTGGCTGAGATAGTGGTTTGCGGATCCCGAATAGCTGAAACCGCCATAGGGCGAGTTGGGCAATGGGATACACGCGTTTCCCGCTTGCCCATCGGCGGACATGGTGACGCCGAATCCCGAAGCCGCGAGGGCGGGGCGGGCGGTAGTGTTCATGGCGATTAGGCAAACCGCGGCTATCGAGCAAACCGGCAGCGCCCGTAAACGTTTAGATTGTGACATGCGAAACCTCTTTCCAGTTTTATTTTTGAGCTACGCTATGCGCCCGAATTCGGCGCTCGTACAATACGCCGGAATCGATTAAAAAAGGGATCATGTGCCGGGCGCTTGCGGCGTTACGCCCAGCCAGCGCGCCTTGCCGCTGCTGAACAGATCCAGGGGCAGCCCATTCGGCTGCGTGGACCCCAGCAGCCCCGTGTAACGCCCTTTGTCGTCCAGCGGTACGTTTTGGATCTCCGTCCATGGGGCGGCTCCGCCCTGCTGCTCTTCGTAAGGGCGAAAGTGATTCCCAATATCCCGGTCTGCGGCGTGCCCGCGGCATCCTTTACCACGCCGCTGAACCGAGTCACGCGCGGGACGAGCGCGGTTTGCTGCGCCACGGCGGCGACCGCGAAGCAGAAACTCAAACAGGCTGCGAAAATTTTCATATATCCCCCTGGCCGGTAATCGGCCTCTGACATATGCGCGGGAAGTGTCGCGGAATAAGCTCAGCCCGAAACCTAAGCGCCATACCGTAGCCCGGTCACAATGGCCCGAATACATCGTGCGGCCAGTAGCCAATAGCCACGGAAGCCGACGCCAGTTCCACCGTGGTAAGCAGCTCGTTGCCTACGAACGTGTTCTCCGCCGCCTGAGAGCAGCATGCGTGCAGAAAGGGCACCGTCGACACTCTAATCATTCTTGAGCCGGCATCTACGGTTTGCGTCAGTTCCAGGTTGCCCGAGTCGATCTGTTGGTTTCCGTTGAAAACGTTGCCTCCGGTACCGGCGAAGGACGATGATGCGATTCCCTTCAGCAGGCTGGCCCCCTTCCCTCC
>DATKFU010000046.1:0-7930 GCA_035511215.1 Bryobacteraceae bacterium
GAATTCGATTACCTGTCGCAACAGAATCCACGCGGGATTTTTACGTTCACCGGCGATGCTACTGGCGGCACTCCGGGCTCCGACTTTGCCGATTTTCTGCTGGGCATTCCGGACACCAGCTCCATCGCCCTCGGCAACGCCGATAAGTATTTCCGGCAATCCGTCTACGACGCTTTCATCAATGACGATTGGCGGATCAATCCGGAGCTCACGCTGAACGCGGGAGTGCGCTGGGAATATGGCGCTCCCATTACCGAGTTGTATGGCCGCCTGGTGAATCTGGACGTCGCTCCGGGCTTTGCGGCTGTAGCGCCGGTGGTGGCCAACGATCCGGACGGCGCGCTAACCGGTGCGCGCTATCCCACTTCGCTGGTGCGTCCCGACAAGCGCGGTTTCGAGCCGCGCGTGGGCATCGCCTGGCGTCCCATTTCCGGTTCGTCGATGGTAGTGCGCGCCGGCTATGGGATCTACTACGACACTTCGGTTTATCAAACCATCGCCGTGCAGATGGCGCAGCAACCGCCGCTGTCGAAGACTCTGAGCGTACAAAACAGCGCGGCAGATCCGCTCACGCTGGCAAACGGTTTCATCGCATCGCCGTCGATTATTAGCAACACGTTCGCCATCGATCCGAATTTCCACGCCGGATATGCGCAGAACTGGCAGCTCTCGGTGCAGCGCGACCTGCCCGGCTCGCTGCAAATGACCGCCACGTATCTCGGCATTAAAGGCACGCGCGGACCGCAGGAATTCCTGCCCAATACTTTTCCGATTGGCGCGGTGAGTCCGTGTCCCGCCTGCCCTACCGGATTCGATTACATGACTTCCAATGGCAACTCCACGCGTGAGGCTGGCCAGATCCAGTTGCGGCGCAGGTTGCATAACGGCTTGACCGGGATCCTGCAGTATGCTTTCTCGAAATCCATCGACGACGATGCGGCGCTGGGCGGCCAGGGAGCCAGCGCGATCGGGCAGAACAGCCCCACCGCCGCATCGCCGGGAACATCGGGAACGTCGGGAACGTCGGCGTCCAGTGGAACCGGCCCGCTGTCTGTCGCGCAGAATTGGCTGGATCTGAGCGCCGAACGCGGGCTGTCGACTTTCGATCAGCGGCATCTGCTCAGCGTGCAGATGCAGTACACCACCGGCATAGGGACCGGCGGCGGAACGCTGCTGAGCGATTGGAAAGGAGCGCTCTTCAAGGAGTGGACCTTCGCCACCACGGTCACGGCCGGCAGCGGCCTGCCTGAAACTCCTGTCTATCTGGCGCCCGTGCAAGGTACGGGAGTGACAGGCACCATCCGGCCCGAGTACATCGGCGGTTCCTCCCTGAGCTCCGCGTCTTATATCGCGCCTTTGCGCGCGCAGTGGGGAAGTGCGGGACGCGATACGATCACGGGACCAGCCCAGCTCACTTTGAACGCTTCTATGGGCCGCATCTTCCGGGTGAGTGACCGGTTTAATCTCGACTTGCGGATAGACTCCACTAATGCGCTGAACCATGTCACCTATACGGCTTGGGACACCATCTGGAACAGCACGCAGTTCGGATTGCCGGCCGCGGCCAACACCATGCGTAGTTTGCAGACTACGCTGCGCTTGAGGTTTTAACGCATGCGCCGCGAATTGCCAGCTTACCTGCTGTTGGCCGCGCTGGCTGTCCACGCTCAACAAACCGGCACAGCCACATTCACCACCAGTACCCAGTTAGTAGTGGAATCCCTGGTGGTGACAGACAAGAAAGGCGCTCCCATCGAAGGCTTAACCGCGAAGGACTTCACCGTTACCGAGAACGGCGTGCCGCAGGAAATCCGTTTCTTCGAGCATCAAAACCTGCCGCAGACAGCCGCCGCCGCGCCCGTGGGGTCCGCGCCCGAACATATTCATATCTACGACAAGCTCGGCCGGACGAAAATCTCGCGCGACGAACCGGGGAATGCCCGATACAAAGACAGACGGCTGCTGGCGCTCTACTTCGACATGACCACCATGCCTCCTGGAGACCAGTTGCGCTCGCTCGCCGCGGCCGAAAAGTTCATCCGCACGCAGATGACGCCCGCGGACCTGCTGGCCATTCTGCGCTATGCCGGCGGGGCCGTCGACGTGCTCCAGGATTTCACCGGCGATCATGACCGCCTTCTGAGCATCATCCAAACCATGATTGTGGGAGAAGGCCAGGGCATGGACTATTCGACCGACGATGCCAGCTCCGCCGACACCGGCGCCGCTTTCGGGCAGGACGACAGCGAGTTCAACATCTTCAATACCGACCGCCAGTTGTCCGCCCTGCAGACCGCCGCGAATATGTTAGGCCAGCTGAACGAGAAGAAGTCGTTGATTTACTTCGCCAGCGGCTTGCGCCTGAACGGCCTGAACAATCAGGCGCAACTGCATGCCACCATCAACGCCGCCATCCGCGCGGGCGTGTCGTTCTGGCCGATCGACGCGCGCGGTTTGGTAGCGAACGCCCCGCTGGGCGATGCCACTATGGGATCGCCCGGCAACGCCGGCATGTATTCCGGCGCGGCCGCCCTGGCCGTGACCACGAACCTGCAGCAGTCGCAGGATGCGCTCTATGCGCTGGCCTCCGACACCGGCGGCAAGGCCCTGCTCGACTATAACGACCTGGCCAGGGGAATCGTGCAGGCGGAGCAATCTATTTCGAGTTACTACATCATCGGATACTACACCACCAACACCGCGCAGGACGGCAAGTTTCGCCGCATCAAGATCTCGCTCAACGGGACGCTGGCGACGAACCTGGATTACCGCCAGGGTTATTTTGCCGGCAAAGTGTTCGGCAAGTTTACTGCCGCCGACAAAGAACGTCAGCTCGAAGATGCGCTCATGCTGCCCGACCCGGTCACGGAACTGACCATTGCCATGGAGGTGGATTACTTCCAGTTGAACCGCGCCGAATATTTCGTCCCGATAGTAGTCAAAATTCCGGGACGCGAACTGGCGCTGGCCAAGCGGGGAGGCGCCGAAAGAACCCTGATCGATTTTGTGGGCGAGATTAAGGACAACTACGGCACCACCATCACCAACGTGCGCGATAAAGTGGATGTCAGGCTGAGCGATGCGACGGCACTCGAGCTAGCGAAGCGGCCCATAGAATACGACGCCGGCTTTACGCTTCTTCCCGGCAAATACACCATCAAGTTTCTGGCGCGGGATGCTGAAACGGGACGGATCGGGACATATCAAACGACCTTCCTCATCCCGAATCTGAACAAAGAAGAGAAGCGCATCCCCATCAGCTCCGTGGTGCTGAGCAGCCAGCGCGTGGACCTGAAGGATGCGCTCTATAACGCGGTCAAGGGCAAGGACAGGAGCGAGTCGGCCAACCCGCTGGTTCAGGACGGCCGGAAGTTGATACCCAGCGTGACGCGGGTCTTCAGTAGGAGCCGTGAAATGTACGTCTATCTGCAGGCCTATGAGCAGGACACCGCCGGCGTTCAGCCGCTCGTCGCGTTTGTAAGCCTTTATGCCGGGCAAAAGAAGGCTTTCGAAACTCAGCCGGTCGAGGTGCAGGCCGGCGCAAGTAACCGGCTAAAGACTATGCCCATCCAATTCGACATCGCGCTAAGCGGCCTTCCGCCCGGCAAGTACGATTGCCAGGTGACAGTGCTCAACCCAACCGGACAGAAGGCGGCTTTTTGGCAGGCGCCAATCGTACTGGCGCCATAATCCCCCTGAATCTCCATAGCAGATACATTTATCTTAAAATCCGCTACAATATAGAACGTCCGGAGCGAACGCCATGGAAGCCGTCACGAAAGAGCGCACGCGCGAGTTGGACCGTATCAAGCAGCGCCTGCAGCTCGGCGGCGGCCGAGACCGCATCGAGAAACAGCACAGTTCCGGCAAGCTTTCGGCGCGCGAACGCCTGGGTCTGCTGCTCGATAAGAAATCCTTCCGCGAGGCCGGGATGTTCGCCAAACACAACGGGCGGCTGTTCGGCATGGACGGCAAAGAGATGCCGGCCGACGGCGTGGTCACCGGCCGGGGCCGTATCGACGGACGCCTGGTGCACGTCGCCAGCCAGGACTTTACGGTGGCCGGCGGTTCCGCGGGCGAGGTGCACGGCAACAAGATCGCCGACACGCTGAAGTGCTCGCTAAAGACCGGCTCGCCGTTCATCTTCATTAACGATTCCGGCGGCGCGCGCGTGCAGGAAGGTGTCGGCAGCCTGGCCGGATATGCGCGCATCTTTTTTCAAAACGTGATGCTTTCCGGCGTGGTGCCGCAGATCTCGCTGATCTGCGGGCCTTGCGCCGGCGGCGCCGCCTATAGCCCGGCGCTGACGGACTTCATCATTCAAACTCACGATGCGCAGATGTTCATCACCGGCCCGGCGGTGATCCGGCAGGTGACGGGCGAAATCGTCGCGCCCGAGGAATTGGGCGGCCCGCGGGCCCAGATGAACAAGTCCGGCGTGGTCCATTTCGTCGCCGAAAACGATGTGGAAGCGGTGAAGATTTGTCAGCGGCTGCTTTCGTTTTTGCCTTCGAACAACCTGGAAGAGCCGCCCCATCTGGATCCCGGCGGAGCGCCCCGGGACGACGACGAGCTGAACGATATCGTGCCCGCCGATCCCAAGTGCGGTTACGACGTAAAGAAAATTGTCGCACGCGTTGTGGATCGCGGCGATTTCCTGGAAGTGCAGGCGGACTTCGCCAAGAACCTGGTGGTGGGTTTCGGGCGCGTCCGCGGCCGCTCCGTGGGCGTGGTCGCCAACCAGCCGTCCGTGCTGGCCGGCGCGCTGGACATCGACGCCTCCGACAAGGGTGCGCGCTTCGTGCGGTTCTGCAATGCGTTCAATATTCCGCTGCTTACTTTTGTCGATATTCCGGGATTTCTGCCGGGCGTCGATCAGGAATATGGCGGTATTATCCGGCACGGGGCCAAGCTGTTGTTTGCCTATTCGGCGGCTACCGTTCCGAAGGTCACCGTGATTCTGCGCAAGGCCTACGGCGGCGGATACATTGCCATGTGCTCGAAGGAACTGGGAGCAGATTGCACCCTGGCGTGGCCTTCGGCCGAAATCGCGGTGATGGGAGCGGAGGCCGCGGTGGAAGTACTCTTTCGCCGCGATCTGGCGGCCGCGCAAGACAACGGCGCGAAGCGGCGGGAGCTGGTGCAGCAGTTCTCCGACACTTTTGCGACGCCCTACGTAGCGGCGGGCATCCGCCTGGTGGACGATATCATTGAACCGGCCGAAACGCGGGCGCAGGTGGCCGAGGCGCTGCAGGCGCTGGCCACTAAGCGCGATTGGCGGCCGCAAAAGAAGCACGGATTGATTCCGCTGTAGCCTGCGGCTGTCACTAACGGCTATCACTAATGGAGGATCGCATGTCTGGCGACGCTGCCGAAGATGAACTGGCCGTGTCTGCAGGAGCTGCAGGAGCCGCCGTCGGTACGATGCCCAGCAACGGCGATAATCGCTGGGCCCGCCACGGCCGCGAAGATCTCCAAGCGTCGCACACCTTAACCGCCCCTCTCGCGCGGTGGGCCGCGGAGCTCGTGGAGCCGCCACCGCTGGACGCCCAGCCGCCCGACGCCGCGCCCGGTGAAGACGAACCGGGCATCGCAATTCCCGAATCCGTTCTACACGCCCGCCCTCCCCAGCGGCTGCCGGAAGATGCGGTCTGCCGCAGTCCGATCGCCGGCCTGGTGATCGCGGTCCTGGCCACCGCTGGCGAGCGGGTCTCCCGGCGGCAGCCGGTCATGGTCGTCGAGGCCATGAAGATGCAGAACAACGTCAGCCCGGAAGTGGACGGCGTCGTGAAGGCCGTGCACGTTTCACCGGGCGACGCGGTGCAAGCGGGACAAGTGTTGTTCGAGCTGGCTTAGCGATGGTTTAGCGCAGGCTTAGCGCAGTAGCTACGAGTGACTCTCCCCCGAACAGCACGCGTCATCGGAGGTCTTCGGGTGCGAGTATAGTTGCGCCGGATCCACCAAATAGCCGTCAGTATACCGGTCGTGGTGGCGAACCCACGCCATGGTAAAAGCCAGGCCGTCTTCGTCGCGTCCCTTGGGCGCCAGGTCGAGGAAGTTATAAGCGCCCACCAGAATATCAAGCCCGCGCCCGTAAGTGGAGTACGTGTGAAAGATATCTCCGTTCCCGTCCTTATAGAAGACGCTGGCGCCGGGCGCTTCCTCGCTGGGAAATGGACCCACGCCGTAGTTGTAATACACCTGCCCCTTGGCCATTTCGTCCTTCGTGAACGACACATGAAAGTCGTAGTTGAAATCGCTTCCGAACGACGATACCCATTTGAAGCGCCAGCCCATGCGCTTTTGGAACGCTTCAATCTCGGCCCGCGGCGCGCGTGAAACCACTGCCAGCGTCACATCGCGATTGGCCAGGTGTACGGCTGCGCCGTCGAAATGATCGGCCAGGAACGAGCAACTCTGGCACCCTTCCTTCCACCCCGGACCCAACATGAAGTGGTACACGATCAACTGGCTGCGGGTCTCGAACAGTTCTGCCAGCGTCTCTTTGCCGTGCGGCCCTTCGAATACATAGGGCTTCTCCACTTTCTCCCATGGCAGGTCGCGGCGCTGCCGGCTCAGTTCATCGCGCAGCCGCGTAAATTCCTTCTCTTTGGCTAGGTGTTCCTTGCGCGCCGCAAGCCACTCGGCTGGCGACACTATGTTGGTTTGCTGTAATTCCATCCGGCTACTGGCCATTGTGACTCTCCTTTGATTTGGTTTGTGGGGTGGCTTCCGCCACATTCTTTAGACAGAGCTTCTTGAGGACCAGCGCGGCCAGGGCGCCCGTCGAACTGGCGCTTCCGGCGATCAGCGCCGCGGTTGCGATGCATGCTGGACACATGTGTTTCTCCTGTATGTCACCGGGCCTCGGCGCGCTTGCGGACGCCCTCCAGCAGCGCCGCCCAGCCCTTGGCGACACCTTCCTTGTGTTCATCCTGAAAGAATCCAAGCGCCGTGTGGCGGAACGCGATCGACGTTCCGCCATCCGCTTCGGTCAGGCGGTACTGCACGTTCGACACCAGCGGATAGGACGCGAATAACGGCCCGGTGATTTCGAGCAGCGCCGGCCGTTTGATGGCCTGCACGTGACCCCACAGATGGCCATTCTCGCCGCCCAGGTCGCGGTACCACCTTCCGCCCGGCCATGGCTCGATCTTCATTGGCAGCGGCTTGCCGTCGTGCGTTTCGTTGTACGGCCCCATTTGTTCGAGCAGCGCGGCGAACGTTGCATCGAGCGCCGCGCGGACGTGGATTTCCTGTTTGATGTTCAGCGTCAGATCTTCGATGGTGAGTCCTGTCGGGGTCATGCTTCCTCCTTGGGTTTCCCTTCGGCGCGTTCCTTAATACGGCTCAATTGGTGCTGCCAGAAGCGTTCGAATTTGCCCGTCCACTCGTGCAGCGGCCGGATCGCTTCGGCATTGGTTCGATACAGCTTCTGGCGTCCGTCGCGGCGCACCTCCACCAGGCCAACGTCGCGCAGCACACGCAGATGTTTTGAGACGGAGGACTGCTCCAGGCGCAGGGTGGCGACAATGTCCCCCACCGGCCGCTCCCGCAGCGCCAGGTAGATCAATATCTCGCGGCGGCGCGGTTCGGCGACGGCGTTGAACGCGTCCGATGTGGTGGCGGCGCGGGCCATGGTTCATATTACATTCCTATATAGGAATATGTCAAGAGAGAATGCCGGGCTTGAGGCACTGGTATTGGAATCTGTGTCTGGCGGCGGTTGCTGGAACGCTGCAATTCCAGGCGAGCCGAGCCCGCCCCATGCCGCGTGCTATGATGCCTTCGCGGACCCCCTTGACCGCCTATGTTTCGCTGCTTCGATGAACTCCTGGACGCCGCGCGCGCCCGCGGTCCGGTCTCCATCGCCGTCGCCGCTGCCCACGATCCCGATGTGATCGAGGCTCTCAAGCGCGCCCGCGAATTG
>DATKFU010000047.1:0-4939 GCA_035511215.1 Bryobacteraceae bacterium
AACGCTCCGCATCAGTTTCACAACACTTCCACTGGGCCGGTGCGCATGCTCTGTATCTGCTCTCCTGCGGGGCAGGAGAAATTCTTCATGGAGGTTGGGGTGCCGGTCGCCACGCGCACGACGCCCCCGCCGAAGCTGGACGAAAAAGAGCAGGCCGCATTCGGTGAGAAAGTGAAAGCGCTCGCACCCAAGTACCGCACCGAACTGCTTAGAGCGGCGTAGCCGGAGAAGGTCGACCGGGACCTTTTCGGTGCAAGGACGGCCACAGCGGTTAGGGCAGGGTGCGCTGCCCCATACCCCGTGCGTCAATTATCGCTCACAGAGCCGTGTCATAGCGTGTAAACTCACAACTGTCAATCTTCAAGCGCCCGCTTCAGTGCGTTGCTTAGCGGTTCAATCGCCTGACGGCAGGGCCTCCCTTATATAGCGGTTGCGGGGGCCGCTGATTCCAGAGCGCACCGGCAGGATAGACGGCAACGTGGTCTCAGACAATGCTCCGGTGATCGTGCTCACCCAAGAGATGAGAGAGCACCCGATCACTGTCAGCAGGAGGAGCGTGCTGATCGCTCCCGGCTTCCGGTGGCAGCTCTTCGCCCGCCACGCCTGGTGGAACCCCTATGCGATGAACAGAATGGAAGCTCCAATCAGGTAAGGCCGCGCCACCGCTATGCTGACCAGGGATGTCCGGCCCACAAAAGGACCGCTATTGTTTTTGTATCGTTTGTAACTCGCGGCGGCATTGTTCCGCTTCGGGCGCCACCTTACATGCAGCTTGTAAGTGCTCCAACGCCTCCTTCGTAAGTCCCAGGTTCTTGTCGGTGATGCCCAGCTCAAACTGCGCCATGTAATCGTCGGGGGCGGTGGCGACTACTGTCTCGAAGCAGGCGCGAGCCTTGGCATACAGATGCTGCTCGACATAGGTTCCGCCCAGATCGCGCCGCGCCAGCGTATTTTTCGGATCGCGCGCCAGTATGCGGCGGAAGACGATGGCGGCTTCTTCCAGGTGCTTGTCGTACAGCAGCGACTGCGCCAATTCGTAGAGCCGGTATTCCTCCAGCCGGTCCTTCGGATCGGGCAGCGCGCCTCCCGCGTTCTTGCGTGGGCCTCCGGACAGGTAGCCTAAAGACGCCAGCAGCGCCCGCGTCCGGGGCGAGATGGCGGCGGGCGAGGCCGGCTGTTTGGGAGCGTGACTGGCTAGCAGTTTACGCAGTTCGTCCCGCAGCGCACGCGCGCGCGCGGGATCTTTGGTATACAGGTTGACCTGTTCGTGGGGATCGGCGGCTAAGTTGTATAGCTCCGGGCGGGGCGCATCGATATACTTGTGCACGCCGTCGCGCAAGCTGCGCAGCGGCGCCCAGCCGAAGCCGTCGTATGCATATAGGCTCTCGCTATAGATATGGGACGGGCTACTTGAATCGCTGCTTGCATGCAGGAGGCTGCGCCCTTCAAACGAGGGCGGCGCGGCGATGTGCAGAAAGTCCAGTACTGTCGGCGCGACGTCCATCAGGGCGGCGGGCCGGGCGTCGCGCGCCGGGCGGCCGGGAGCGCCGTCAGGCCAGTGGACGATGAGAGGCACCCGCAGCGTACTTTCGTAGATGAAGTAGCCGTGGCTGTCTTCGCCGTGGTCGCCGAGACTTTCGCCGTGGTCCGAGAGCAGGACTACCAGCGAGCGCTGCCACCAACCGCTTTGGACGAGGGCCTGCTTGAAGGCGCCCAGGAGTCCATCGGTATACGCGAGCTCGGCATCGTATCCGGCGCGTATGTACGGCTTGTGCAGATCGAATAAATGCGCAAAGACAAACACTCCCGGACCCGGCTGGGTGGCGTTGGCCGCCAGCCAGCGGCGGGCCGCGCCCAGCACTAAGGCGCCATCGCGCCGATCTCTGACCGCGTATTGGTTACGGCCCGCCCCGCCGAAGAACATGGAGCCGGATATGGGCGAGAACGCTTCAAAGTGAAATGGGCTGTCGTATAGGTCGAAGCCCTGGTCGAGGCCCATCTCGGTTTCGAGGAACACGCTGCCGATGAAGGCCGCGGTCTTGTATCCATGCGACCGCAGCACGGATGCCAGAGTGACACGCCCCTGCGGCACGCGCTCGGCGTTTTCTTCGATCTGGTTTTCAAATGGGTAAGTGGATGTAAACAGCGAAGTATGTGAGGGAAGCGTGAGCGGAACCTGCGATTCGATGTTACTAAACAGGGTACCCTGCTGGGCGAACGAATCGATGTTGGGAGTTTGGATGCGGCGATATCCGTAGGCGCTTAAGTGGTCCGCGCGCAGGGTGTCGATCGAAATCAAGATGACAGAAGGAGGTTCCGCGGCCATACACAGACCGGCGGTTATAGCGAGCAGGGGGAGCCATCGGAAGCAGATCATCGTGCTTTTCACAGACTAAGCCTGTGCCAGAAAGCTGTGCCGGCAGCCTGCAATCTATGATTTCGGAATCGTCTTTCCGGGGTCCACAAACGGCATCGGCACCACCAGCGCGCGGGCCGCGCCGGCGGGCGTCCCGACTTCCAGTTCCGTGCCCAGCGCCGCGTGCGCCACCGGCACCATTGCGTAACCGATGTTCTTTTCCAAGCGCGGCGAATAGATGGCCGAAGTCACCTGCCCAACCGTCTGGCCGCCTTTGCGCACCGGCCAGCGAGTCATGTTGAACTCAATCGGCGCGCCGGCAATCTCGACGCCAACCAAGCGCCGCTTCACGCCTTCCGCGCGCACACGGCGCAACGCCTCGCGACCCAGAAAAGCGGCGTCCTTGTCGATATCGACCAAGCGGTCGAGGCCCAGTTCGTATGGATTGGTATCCAATGTCATATCGACGCCATGGTTCAGAATGCCGCCTTCGATGCGGCGGATATCGCTCGGCCCGGTAGGCCGGATATTGAAAGGACGCCCCGCCTGCATGATGCGTTCCCACAACTCGTCACCGCGGCTGCCATCCCGCAGATAGACTTCGTAGCCCACTTCGCTGGTCCATCCGGTGCGCGTGACGACCACGGGAATGCCGTCCAGATCCGTTTCGAGAAAATAGTAATAGCGCAAGGCCAGCACCTTGTCTCCAAACAGCGCCTGCATCACCTGTTTGGACTTTGGACCCTGCACCTGCAGCGGGGAAACATCCGGCTCGCGGATGGTCACCTGCATGCCGGAATGGAGGGCCAGCCCCTTGGCGTAGAGCAGCAAGTCGCTATCGGCGCCCGCCAGCCAGAAGTGCTGCTCGCCCAGGCGGAGCAGCACGGGATCGTTGACGATGCCGCCGTCATCGGTCGAGATCAGGACGTATTTGCCTTGGCCCACCCGACACTTGCTTAGATCGCGGGGCGTCAACAGGCTGGTGAAGCGAAAGGCGTCCGGGCCGGTGATTTCGGTGTTCCGCTCGACGGACACGTCCCACAGGGTCACTTCGTTGAGCAGGTGCCAGTACTCGTTGACGGGATCGTCATAGTAGCTGGGCAGGAACATGTGGTTGTAGACCGTGTAGGCGCGGCAGCCATAACGCAGCGTGGCTTCGAAAAAGGGCGACCGGCGCAAGCGGGCGCCGCGCTGGATCAGGCGCATGTCGAAGGGTTCCGGCATAGTGGATCAGGCCAGTATACTACGGCGGCCGCGCGGGGTCTCAGGTAGCATGGGGATAAGGCGGCATGGGGACCGACGCACTTGGCGCGAACTGTTAGACTATTGGCTAATGCTTCACATCGCGCTCACTATCGCCGGTTCCGACCCCATTGGGGGCGCAGGGATCCAGGCGGACCTAAAAACATTTCATCAGTTCGGTGTTTACGGCGAAGCTGTGATCACGCTGCTCACGGTGCAGAATACGGTGCGGCTGGCGCGCGTGGATTGTATTCCCGCGGAACTGGTGCTGGCGCAGTTGGCCGCCGTTCTGGAAGATATTCCGCCGCATGCCGCCAAGACCGGCGCGCTGGGGAACCGCGAGATTGTGGAAGCCATCGCCGCGGCGGCGGCCGATTTCCGTTTCCCGCTGGTGGTCGATCCGGTGATGATCAGCAAACACGGCCAGCCGCTGATCTCGCCGGACGCGATCGCCGCAGTCCGCGATTTGCTTCTGCCGCGCGCCACGCTGATTTGTCCGAACCTGGCCGAGGCTGAAGAACTGACGGGCCTTCCGGTGCGCACGGTGGAGGATATGCGGGCGGCGGCCAAGCGGCTTTGCGAGATGGGAGCCAAGGCCGCGCTGGTGAAGGGCGGCCATTTGCAGGAGAGCGCGGTGGATGTTCTGTTCAACGGGCAGGATTGGCGCGAATTCACCGCGCCGCATTTCGATACGCCGCACACGCACGGAACCGGCTGCACGCTGTCGGCGGGAATCGCCGCGGAGATGGCGCGCGGCGCCACCATTGACGCGGCCGTAGCGCGCGCCAAGAGCTATGTCACGCAGGCCATTCGCTCCAACCCAGGGTTGGGGCACGGCGCCGGCCCGTTGAATCATCACGCAGCTACGGGATTGAAAGCGAGCGCCAAATGAAATTTGCCGATCTATTGAAGGCCGCCATCGAGCACTCCGACATCCCACTGCGCTTCGAGCCGGGCGCCGAAGAAGCGGTTGCCAATCCGGTGATGGAACTATTGAAGGCGTGGCTGCAAGCACACCAGCCCAACGAGACTCGCTCCGATTTGGACCGTGGGCGGCAAGCCCTCATCGTCGAGTTGATCGAGGAGTTGGATGGCGAACGGGACGTGCCGTCCGAATAGACTTGAGAAATTGGCGCCTCTCGGCGCACTGCACAAACGGAGTCCTTTCTAAGCCGAGATTGGAAGAGCGGGTTCCTGAAACGGAGCACTTGGGCTTCGAATTGGGAAAGCCCGGGTATTGGCCCGGGCCTTCGATTCAAAGCAGAAAGGAGGGTCGAATATGATCCTGATTCTAGTTGGCCTGCTGCTGCACGGCAGTGTCACGATCATTATCGTATGGCG
>DATKFU010000048.1:0-17750 GCA_035511215.1 Bryobacteraceae bacterium
TGGAAGGTCTGGATCCGGTCGCCATCCGGACTAGCTATTTTCGCGGCAGGGACGCCGCGCGGTGGGTGCGCGACGCCCCCCACTATTCCAAGGTGCGCTATCGCGACGTGTACCCCGGTGTGGATCTGGTCTTCCGCCAGGACACCGGCCAGCAACTCGAATATGACTGGGTAGTGGCACCTGGCGGCGATCCGGCGGCCATCCGAACAGGATTCGATAGGGGCACGCGGCTCGTCAGCGACGCCGCCGGCGACCTGGCTGTAAGTAAGGGCGGCTTCACATGGCGGCATCGCAGGCCAGTTGCCTATCAGGAAGGCGAGTGGCGCCCGACTCCGGTTGGCGCTTCATTCCGAATCTACACCGGCCGGGAGTCGGGCTTCGAGGTCGCCCGGTATGATCGCGAGAGGCCCCTGGTGATCGATCCGGTCGCCATCTTCTCCATGGTATTTGGGGGCCATGGCGAATCGGGAACGGTGGGCGGCTTCAATGATGCCGGCAACGCGATCGCATTTAACCCGGCTAATAATTCTGTGTATGTGGCCGGTACAGCGGTCTCGCTGAACTTTCCGCGCGGCTACGCCAAGTTTCAGGAGCATAACGAGGGCTCCGACGCATTCGTGGCATGGGTTAGCATCAACCAGCCACCGCTGGGAACCGTCGACAATTTCAACGTGTACTTCCTGGGCGGTAGCCAGAACGATGCGGCAACGGGTGTGGGTCTCGACCCGCAAGGGAACGTTTACCTCACCGGATACACGTTTTCCACCGATTTCCCGCTAGTCAACCCCATGCAGACCGCCCCGAGCGGCGGCTTCATTGCTAAGTTCAGCCCCGATTTTTCCACTCTGGCCTACGCCACTTACGTGGGTTCAGCGATGACTATAGGACCGATTTCATTCCCGTTGGCTATCGCCGCGGATTCCGGGGGAAACGCCTACGTCACTGGCACGGCCGACCCTTCGCTATTCACCGCCACTTCCGGGGCGTTTCAGTCCGCCGCTGCCGGCGGCCAGCCGGCCTTCGCTCTGAAGCTGGACCCGTCCGGCAAACTGGTCTACGCGACCTTCCTCGGTACGGGCGACGGGGGAGGAGACTATGGCTACGGCATCGCGGTGGACTCGGCGTCGGAAGCATATGTGACAGGCTTCGCGGGCTCCAAGAATTTTCCCACTACGGCGGGTGTGATCCAGCCTGCCTGCACCGCGAACAATTCCGGGGACCTTTGTACCGGGGCGTTTGTGACCAAGCTGAATGCCGGCGGAACAGCGGCGGTTTATTCAACGTTCCTTGGCGGCGGGAGCACGGCAACGGCCGGCGCAGTAGCGGTAGACGCCGCGGGTAACAGCTATGTAGCCGGTCGCGCGCTAACCCCGGAGTCCAGCTTTCCAGGGGCTATTAGCTTCCCCACCACACCTGGCGCCTTTCAGAGCACGACACAAGCAGGAATCGCCGCATTTGTTACTAAGCTGAACCCAACTGGGACCGCCCTGATTTACTCCACCTTGCTCGCCGGGTCGACCGCAGTCTTCGCGGACGGAGGTACCTCGGCGAACGCGATTGCAGTCGGCCCGGCGGGGAACGCGTATGTGACCGGGTGGACCGAACAGGCCGATTTCCCGCTGGTGAAACCGCTCCAAACGGCTATCGGCAGCGAGAATATCTGTCTCGGATCGCAAGGCGTAGGCAGCGAGATCTGCGGCGACGCATTTGTTTCCAAGCTGAGCCCGGATGGGTCCGCTCTGGAGTGGTCCACGTTCCTGGGAGGCAGCGACTACGACAGCGGCGCGGGCATCGCAGTGGGCGGCGATGACGTATATGTGACTGGCGTGACGGTCTCGTTTGATTTTCCAGGTGGCGCCACCCCGAGCTGCATCTATACGGACTACACCGGCTGCGATGGAACTACGGCTCCCGGGTCCGCGTTCCTGGTGCATCTCAACGAGTCCGCCGACGCAGCCGGCTTGAGCGCGCCGGGTGTCACAAACGCAGCCAGCTTCGTGACGGGCCTGACCCCTGGTGGCGTGGCCACCATCTTCGGAACCGGCTTCACGAACTCAACCGAGGTACTTACCGCGACTTGCTGCCCGCTGCCCACCGAGCTTGGCGGCGTGTCCGTGAATTTCGGCAGTGCGCCGTTGCTGGCCGTTTCCAGCAGCCAGATCAATTTCGTGGTGCCTTGGGACCTCCAGGTGCAGACGGTGCCAGCCTATGTCTCGGTGATCGTCTCCGTTAACGGCGTGGCCAGCCTTCCGATACAGGCGACCGCTTGGGCATATCAGCCCGCCCTTTACCTGGCGGATGGCATTCATGCAATAGCGCAACATAGCGCGAACTTTTCGGCGGTCACGACAGCCAGCCCGGCCCAACCTGGCGAGGTCGTCATACTCTACGGTAATGGCCTGGGAGACGTGCAACCCGAAGTGGCGCTGGGCGCAGCCGCGCCCTCCAGCCCGCTCGCCACCACTGTTGTGAATCCCGTGGTGACAATCGGCGGTGTGCAGGCAGAAGTGTTGTTCTCGGGCCTCACGCCCGGCCTTATCAACCTGTACCAGTTGAACGTGCGGGTTCCTCAGAGCGCGCAGTCGGGAGACCAGGACGTGACAGTCACAGTTAATGGCGGCGGCGAGGTGCTTTTCACCGGCCCCACGGTGAAGCTTCCAGTCAGCTAGCCGAAAGAGGATGGGGCCCTTGGCGGCTTCGCATTCGCGGCTGGCGCCACACCGATTCAGACATCATTGTCCAGTGTGATAAGGTTGGTCTAATCAGATCTGTTGTGCCACTGATCTGAGATCGGAAGAGCCGCGAGCAGCCGCTCGCTTGCACCGAATGGGGACCTGCACCATGCTTGTTGCCGGAGTTGACTTCGGGACGTTAAGCGTCCGGGTTTCGATTTTCGATAGCGTGAAAGGGCGGCTGGGCTCCGCCACGGGCGAATATCCGCTGGCGCGCAAGAAGGCAGACCCGGATTATGCCACGCAATCGCACCGCGACCATATGCAGGCGCTGGTCACCGCGATGCGGCGGGCGCTGGAGGCGGCGGACGTGGACGGCGGCCACCTCGCGGCCCTGGCGCTGGACACCACCGGGTCGAGCGTCATTCCGGTAGGCGAGGGGCTGACGCCGCTGGACGATTACTATCTGTGGTGCGACCATCGAGCCAAGGGCGAGGCCGGCGAAATCACCGCGGCCGGCCGCGCCGAAAAGCTGGAAGCTCTCGAATGGTGCGGGGGCGTGTACTCGTCCGAGTGGGGTTTCTCGAAGCTGCTGCACTGGCTGCGGACGAATCCGGACAAGCGGGCGGCGATGGTGACGGCGCTGGAGCATTGCGACATGGTGGCCGCGGTGCTGTGCGGCATCACGGATGCGCGCCAGGCGCCGCGCAGCGTTTGCGCGATGGGGCACAAGTGGATGTGGAACCGGGAGCTGGGCGGGCTGCCCCCCGAGGAATTCCTGGTGAAAGTAGATCCACTACTGGCGGGCATCCGCTCCAAATTGGATGGCCGCTATGCCACGTCCGACCAAATCGCCGGGCTGCTTTCGGCGGAGTGGGCCGGGAAGCTGGGTTTGCGCGCCGGCATTCCGATACCGGTAGGCGCGTTCGATGCGCATTGGGACGCCATCGGCGCGGGCGTAAGGGAGGGCGACGTGGTCAACGTAGTGGGCACTTCCACCTGCATCATGGCCATCGCCAAGCACGTGGATTTGATCCCCGGCGTTTGCGGCGTGGTGCAGGGATCGATCCACCCGCTCTACTTCGGGATCGAGGCGGGCCTCTCGGCTACCGGCGATATCTTCGATGCCATCGCCCGGCGCGCGGGCGCCACGGTGGCGGAGCTTTCGCAGGGCTTGGAACATTATCGCGGCGGCCAGACCGGCCTCCTACGGCTCACTTGGGATAACGGCGACCGCACGGTGCTGGTGAACGCGGAACTCGGCGGCGTCACGCTCGGCTGGAATTTGACGCACACGGCGCAGGACGAGCTTTTCGCAGCCATTGAGGGGACCGCGTTCCACACGCGCGTGATTCTCGAGCGTATGGCGGAGCATGGCGTCGCGATCCGGCGCGTGATCAACGGCGGCGGCATTCCGCAGAAGAACGAAACGCTGAACCGCGTGTATGCCAACGTGCTGAACAAGCCCGTGCTGGTGCCGGAGGACGATGTCACCAGTCTGGGTTCGGCGATCATGGCATTCATGGCGGCCGGCGCATTCGAGAGCATCGAAGCGGCACAGCAGGCGCTCTGTCCGCGCTATCGCACGATCGAGCCGGAGCCGCGGGATCGCGCCGCATACCAGCAACTGTACGCGCTCTATCGCAAGCTGTATTTCGCTTTCGGGAAGCCAGATTCTGAGTTGGTCGAGATCGGCGAAGTGCTGCCGGAGCTGCGCAGGCTGGCCGCGCAAGTGCGGCAAGGAGGAGAAGCGTGAAGAGGCGCGAGTTTCTACGGGCGGCCACGGCCGGCATGGCGTACGCCACGGCATTACGACCCGCCGCGAGCGATGGCTTGATCGAGGTGCTGGTGGATGAACCTACTGCCACGATTGCGCCGGAGATCTACGGGCACTTCGTCGAGAATCTGGGCGGCGTGGTTTACGACGGCATCTGGGTGGGCGAAGACTCGCCGATTCCGAACATCGGCGGCGTGCGGAAGCAGCTTGTAGAAGCGCTGCGGCACATCTCGCCGCCGGTGATCCGCTGGCCGGGCGGCTGTTTTGCGGACAGCTACGATTGGCGCGACGGCATCGGGCCGCGGGACAAGCGTCCTAAGCGGACGAACTTCTGGGCGGACGCGGCGGAGTGGCCCAAGAGCGCGAATCGCGGGGGTCCGCAGAACTTCGATCCGAACCAGTTCGGCACCATCGAGTTTACGCGGTTCTGCAAGGCGGCCGGGGCGCAACCTTACTTCGCAGCCAATCTGCGCGGATCGACCGCGCAGGATTTCGACCGCTGGGTGGAATATTGTAACTCGCCCGCGGGCGCCACTACGCTAGCGGATCAGCGGGGCGCGGATGGAGAGCGGGACCCGCTGAACGTGCGTTACTGGGGCGTGGGCAACGAGGCCTGGGGCTGCGGCGGTTCGTTCACGCCCGAAGACTATGCCGCGGAGTTCCTGCGGTTCACCGCATGGGTGCCGGGCTACAACGTGCCGCTGGCGTTCGTGGGCTCCGGGCCGAATGGGAACGATCTCGACTGGACGCGGCGCTTCTTCGCGAAGGTGGGGCAAAAGGGCGAGTTGGGGCGGCTGTGGGGCTGGTCCATGCATCATTACGCGTGGAACGCCAGCGCCGGGCGCACCACGGATTGGTCCACGGGCAAGGGCGATGCGCTGCGGTTCGACGCCCAGCAATATTACGAAATCCTGCACGAGGCGAACCAGATGGATTCGTTCATCGGCAGCCAGTGGGGCGTGATGGGCGAGATGGATCGGCAGCATCACACGAAGCTGGTGGTGGATGAATGGGGCGCGTGGTATGCCCCCGGCACGGAGCCTTTCGCCGAAGCCTTGCTGGGGCAACAGAGCACCATGCGCGACGCGGTGCTAGCGGGGCTGACGCTGGACACGTTCAACCGGCACGCGGACAAGGTCGGCATGGCGGCCGTAGCGCAGCTTGTGAACAATCTGCAATCGCTGTTCTTCGCGCATGAGGACAAGTTCTGCATGACGCCGACGTATCATGTGTTCGATATGTACCAGGCGCACAAAGGCGCGCAGTCGCTGCGCACGCTGGTGTCCGCGCCCGCAATCGCGTACCCGCGCGACAAGGGCACGGGGACGCTGCCGGGCCTATCGTGCTCGGCTTCGCTGCGCGAGAAAGTGCTGACCCTGACGGTAACGAACCTGAGTCTGGATCAGGTTCGCGAAGTGGAGATCGGGCTGCGGGGCGCGGGCGTGACGTCGGCGGGTGCGGTCAAGGTAGTCACTCTGGCGGCAGCGGATGCGCACGCGCATAATAGTTTCGATAGTCCGCACGTCGTCGAGCCGCGCGAAGAGCGGGCCCAGGCGGGCGGTGCGCGGTTTACCCGGCGGTTTCCGCCGGCATCGGTGACCAAGCTGGAAATCGCTTTGGCATAATCGAATAACATGCTGGAAGAGCTTCGCAGACAAGTGCTGGAAGCCAACCTGGAGCTGGTCCGCAGGGGGCTGGTGCTCTACACGTTCGGCAATGCCAGCGGAATTTCGCGCGCCGAGGGGCTGGTGGCGATCAAGCCCAGCGGCGTTCCATATGAAGGGATGCGGCCGGAAGATCTGGTCGTCACCGACCTTGACGGGCGGATTGTCGAAGGCGCGCTACGGCCTTCGTCGGATCTGGCGACGCACCTGGTGCTGTATCGCGCGTTTGCCGGAATCGGCGGCGTGGTCCATACGCACTCACGCTATGCCACGTCATGGGCGCAGGCCCGCCGTCCCATACCATGCCTGGGCACCACCCACGCGGACTACTTTCGCGGCGCGGTGCCAGTCACTCGCGCGATGTCTCCGCAGGAAATTGAGGCCGCCTACGAAGCCAACACGGGAGAGGTGATCGCGCGCCATTTTGCTGGTGGCGACGCCATGGAAGTGCCGGCAGTGCTGGTGGCGGGACATGGCCCGTTTTGCTGGGGGCCTTCGGCCGCCGAGGCGGCGCACAACGCCGTGATTCTGGAGTATGTCGCGGAAATGGCCTACTACAGTGTCACCCTCGCCGAGGCCGCTGAAGAGTTACACCAGGCCCATCTGGACAAACACTTTCTCCGTAAGCACGGAGTGAGTGCTTACTATGGACAGAAGTAATCGTCAGGACCGCGTCGTTAAGTCCGCGATAGCGCAATGCTGGCGACATAGCAGGCCAATGAAATGCTGGTGCCTGTGAGAGGCCCGCTGAAAAAATACACCTTGCTGAGCACGACAAAACCTCCAAGCATTGCCAGCCCCACAACGAGGAGGAACGGCGACTGAAAGAGGAGTTGACCGTGAGCCAATGCGAGATAACCGAAAACCAACCCGTACAAAATAAGTCCCATGCTGTGGCTGGCGTTGAAGCCCACCCAACACCGCCACATTGTTGTTTCTTTCGTAATGACAGGTGAAATTTGGCTCATGCTGATTTGAAGCGCGGGGTCGCGGGGCGTGAGGTTTGGCCCGTAGAACGTGTAGACGAGGTGGACGACTCCGAGCGTAAAGATAATGCTCGAACTAAGAATCATAAGAATTTTTGCGGCCAAGATGCTCTCCTTTATTTGTGGGGCTAACGCTACCGCCTTCAGGAGCAAATGTTACCACGTAGCCAGTTGCCTTTCGAACGAGTTTGCCTTCCCCGTAAACGGTACACCGCTTATCGCGAACAAGGCGAGCGGGCGCCACTGCCTAATGCGAAATTCAGTCATTTGGGGGTATTGGAGGAAACGACAGGCCTCAATCCGACAATCCTGATTCTCAGCCCCCCAAAGCTCCGGATCGTCCGCTTCCTTCGGCGGCGACAAGATCCAAACAATCGCTGGTGGCCGTCGGGTGAACATGGACAGAAGGATAGGCTCCAATGGCAGCGGCGGCACAACCGATCATGGAGTCCACGAAGTTCATTGCCGCGAGATCATTGTACCGAGATACGACGGTCACACGAGTGAGGCACTTGCGCGAATCCTCATTGGAGGAACCTCTGACAATAAGAAGTCACGAGCCAGTCGAGAACCGGAAGACCGTCGTCGTGTGATACACTTCGCCCGGCTTCAACTCAGTCGACGGAAAGATCGGGTGATTGGGAGAATCCGGGTAGTGCTGCGTCTCCAGACAGAGTGCGGAACGCCGTCCGTAGACCTTACCGCCCTTGCCTTTAATCGTTCCATCCAGGAAATTGCCGGTGTAGAACTGGATGGCGGGCTCGGTGGTAAGCACCTCCATCACGCGCCCGGACTTCCCCTCGGTCACTCTCGCGGCCAGTGACAACCCATCTGCCGTGCGATTGAGGATGAAGTTATGGTCATAGCCGCCGCCCAATACGATTTGCTCGTCGCGCGAACCAATCCGCTCGCCGATAGTGTGTGGCTGGCGGAAGTCGAACGGAGTGCCTTCGACGCTGCGCAGTTCGCCTGTGGGAATCAGTCCTTTGTCTACGGGCGTGTAGCGATCGGCATTCAGAGTCAACTGGTGCGCCAGGATATCGCCTTCACCCTGGCCGGCCAGGTTGAAATACGAATGGTTAGTCAGGTTCAGCACAGTGTCTTTGTCGGTGGTCGCGTTGTAATCGATTTTTAGCTCGTTGTTATCGGTCAGCGTGTAGACCACGGTTGCAGACAGGTTACCTGGATACCCTTCCTCGCCGTCCTTACTCAGATAGGTCAGTTCCAGAGACTGCCCGTTGCCCGGCTTGGCTTTCCAAAGCACCTTGTCGAAGCCGCGAGTGCCGCCGTGCAGGGAGTTGTCGCCATCGTTCTTCGCGAGCTTGTACTCGATTCCATCCAGCGTGAACCGGGCATGCGCAATGCGGTTGCCGTAGCGCCCGACGATGGCGCCGAAGTAGGGCGGCGGCAGCAGGTAGCCCTTGAAATCGTCGAAGCCGAGGACGATGTCGCCCAGCGCGCCGCCGCGGTCGGGGACTTTGAGAGAGACAAGCACCCCGCCATAGGTCGAGATATCGGCTTCGACGCCCTTGGCATTCTTCAGCGTGTACAGTTCGACGGTTTCACCCGACGGTGTCTTGCCGAACTCATGGCCGTTTGACGAACAGTTCGTGGTCATTATGGTGAAGACAATTAACAACGGTATCAGATTCCGCAGGGTCACACGAGCCTCACCTTCAACATGGTATACGAGTGCGCGGGAAAGCTGTAGCCCAACCTGTTCCCCTCTGCGGAGGCGGAGCGCTCGACCGCGCGCACTTTGGTGGAATCGAAGTCGTTTTCCGCCTTGATGTCAGGGCCATTGACTTCCCATGCCTCGACGGCGCCGGAGAACTTCTTGTCCTGCGCTTCGAAATCCGCCGCGATGGCTTGGTCCGGGTGGCGGTTCACCACATTCAGCACCAGCGCGCCATTGTCATACGCGGCCGAGGTGTCCAGGTAAGGCACGTCGCCAAGGCGCTTGCTCGCATACTTCGGGCTATCCACAAACAGTTCCAGCGCCTTGCCTTTGCTGTTATTGGCGAAGAGCTGCAGCGGATAGTAAATCGTTTGCAGGAACAAACCCTTGTCGCTGGCAAACATGGGCGCGATGACATTCACCAGTTGCGCCATGTTGGCAATCTTGATGATGTGAGAGTGATTCACGAATGAGTTGAGGAACGTGGCGACCACCAGGGCGTCTTCGAGATTATAGCGCTCCTCCAGGATGCGGCGGCCGTGTTCCTTCCCTTCGCCGCGCGCGCGATACCAGACGTTCCACTCATCCCACGCAATGTAGATGCGGCGGCTGGCAGGTTCCCCGGACAGCGCGGCGTCGATGATGCCCTCGGCGGTCTTGATGCGCCCATCGAGTTCGACGGAGCTGGCCATGAATTCACCGAAGTCGTTGCCCCGATTGCCGACGTACATGTGCAGCGACAGGTAATCGACGTGATGCTTCAGGTGCTCCAGCACGGTGCGGTTCCAGCCGGTCCAGTCGGCGTTCGGGTTGAAATTGGAGGAGCCTGACGCGATCAGCTTGATGCTGGGGTCGGTCCACTTCATCAGCTTGGCCGCCTCCAGTGCGAACTTGCCGTAATCGTCCGCCGAACGATGGCCCATTTGCCAGGGACCGTCCATCTCGTTGCCCAAACCCCAGTAAGTGATTTTCCACGGCTGCGCGCGTCCATTTTGCTTCCGCAGGCGGGTCATTGCCGTATCCTCGTGCGAGTTGCAGTATTCCACCCACTGCTGGGCCTGCTGCCAGGAGCCAATCCCGAGGTTCGCGCAAAAGTACGGCTCGGTCCCGAGTTTTTCGGCGTACTCCATGAATTCGTGCGTACCGAAGCGGTTGTCTTCTACGGTTCCCCAGGCCATTTCGAGGCGGCGCGGGCGCTGCTCGCGCGGGCCGATGCCGTCCATCCAGTTGTAATTCGAAGAGAAATTGCCGCCCGGCCAGCGCAGGATGGTGACGTTCAGCTTCTTGGCGGCGTCCAGCACATCGCGGCGGAAGCCGTCTGCGTCGGAAAGAGGCGAGCCCTCGTCGAAGATGCCGCCTTCAATGCAGCGGCCCAGGTGTTCGATGAAGTTGCCGTAGATCTTGGGATCGATATCGGAGATTACCCGCTCGGTATCGATCTTGATGCGGGCGCGGACGGGGGATGGTTGGGCGCGCACGATCCAGGGCGCGGCGGCCAGAGCCTTAGCGAAACTTCGGCGTGAAAGCGACGGGGCTATTTCCATGGGATTCACCAGAACGCAGTATGTCATACGGCGGCTGGCTGTGCAAGCGCTTACAGTGGCTGGTTCCGGGGCTCGTGGGCTGGGCGTACAAATCCACGGAAGCGCGGTTGCGTGGCGATGGCCGCCACACATGCCAGCAGCGTGAGCAGGCTACCGACGACACCCGCTGCGAAGTAGGTGGAGTGATATTCCAGAGTGAGGTCCCGTTCGCCCGGCGGGACCACCACGCCCATCAGCGCGTGATCGATAGGATGCACCTCGCGCGCCTGGCCATCGACCCGCGCCCTCCAACCCGGAAAAAACGCAGCTGAAATCCGCAGCAGTGTTTCCGTGCTGCTTCGATAGTGGATCCGGTAGCTGGATCCCGAGTAGTCGACCACCTGTGCCGTAGCCTGCTGGTCCTGATGGAGAGCCGCCAAGCTGGCGGGCGCCAGCGCCTGCCGGGCCGGATCGAGCGTGGACAATTGGCTCCGGCTCGCCGCATCGGAGGAGACCGCGACCAGTTTCGGCGGGACAGTCACCCGCGACAAACCACCCGGATTGGGAACCACGGCGCGCCGCCGCATGTCGAGCATCCGGAGCACGTTCAAGCCGTTTTTGAGCTTGGGGTTAACTCGCATGGCCTGGCTATAGTCGGCATATCGCGACAGCATCAGGGGATTGTATCCGTACGTGGTCTCGACTCTGGCCTCCAGCGGGTGGTCGAGGGGGCCGAACGCTTGAAGGCGCTCCGGAGCCTCAAAACGGCTCAGGGGAGCCATGGACCCAGCGACAGCGCGTTCAAAGAGTTTCTCGCCGGCGCCGTAGGTGTCTTCATATCTGAACCGGGCATAGGCCAGCGGATTCCGATCGGAATTCCAATACCACAAGTCCACGGCCGTGATGCCCAGTAGCAGCAGGGGCAGCCACTGGCGCCGCCAGCGTGTCGTGACCCAGGCGAATCCGGCGGCGGCGAGCAGCGAAAGTCCCAGGCTCGCCACGAAAAAAATGTGGACGGGCGCGCGAATGCTCCGAAAGCCCGGAAGCCGCGCCACCAGATAGTAGAGGCCCAGAGCGTAGCCGGCGCCATACCATAGGCAGGGGACGATCAGGCACGTGCCCGCCCATCGCGCCACGCGGTCTCGCAGTCCCAGCGCGGCCAGCGGCAACAGCAGTATGCCGGAGTAGAAATAATACTGGGTGATATCCACGGGACCGGAGTAATTTCCCGAAATCACGCCATAAAAGTTAGGGTAGAAAAGAGTCGCGAGCGATCCGGCAGTGAGGAAGCCCTCACGGTGGCCGACCGCGGAAACCGCGGCGCGAATCGAGTGAGACGCCAACTCCAGGCCGGGAAGTACGGCGACCGCCGATAAGCACGCCCCGGAAAGCGGGACGAGCACGGCAAGCGGCAGGGCCCGGCGCCACTTCAGCGGTTGAGTGAGAAGCTGCGCAAGCGCGAACAGGGCCAAAGCCGCGAAACAATAGAGGGCGGTCTGGAAGTGCCCGGCCAGGACGGTCATCCCCGCCACCAGCGCGGCCAGCGCCCCGTTCCGCCACGCGCGGCCTTCCAGAGCCCGTGCGAATAGCAGCAACAGCCAGGGCAGCCATGCCGCCGCCTGGAACATGGGCGTGTGGGAACTGTGCGCGGCAAAGAATCCGGACAGGCCGTAGGAAAGGCCGGCGAACAGCGCAGCGGCGGTGTTCCCGAACAGCTTTTTCGCCAGCAGATATGCGCCGAAACAAGCCAGAAACGCATGCAGCAGGTTCTCCGCCTCGAAGACGTGCACGGTCGGGCCGATCAGCAGGAAGGGCCAGTTCAGCGGATACCATGCGCCGAGTTGGGGATCCGCAAGAAACGGAAAACCCGCCCAGATGTATGGCGTCCAGAATGGTAAATGCCCGGCGTAGAGTTCATCGGAAAGATACTGTTGCCCTGGTTGAAATTCGTCGGCGGCATCCCACTGGATGGAGGCGTTGGGAGAAGTGAGGGGAGTCCAGTAACAGATCGACACCGTGAATATCAGGATCGCCGGCAGATATTTCCGCCATTTGTCGAAGCCTTGCGCCGATGGGGCCGGGCTGGATTTCACGGCGCCCGCTTTTCGGAGCGCGGCGGATTTGTGTTTCTTAGACATCTCGGACGTACGCTATTAGGTGGAGACTACCACGGCACGGCGCCTTCGCCGCTCCTGCTCACGATAAGCAGAACGAAAGCCTGGTTTCAGAGCTCTCCACAGGCGCCAGCTCGACGGATGGTAAGGAAGAACCATGGTCCTTGCTTATGTGCGGACATCACAACCCATCCTCCTCGCCGTCGTCAGCGTCAGACACCCCGGCATCGTCGGATTCTTTCAGCTTCTCGAATAGATCGCGTTGTAATATCGGCACTGGAAGGTCGGCGACGCGCTTAGTGGCGAGGCCGCAACTTGCAGCGAACGTCTCAACTCGGTCATCGTCGGAGTAGAGCATTCGGGCGCCGTTGACCAGCGCGATAGCCACGATCTGGCGGTCGAACTTCATGGCGCTCTTCGTGATCTGAATCCCTTGGCGTGGGTCGCCGGATTTGATCGCAGCACGCAGGCGCATCGCGAGCTCCACTGCGGCGCGCTCGTCGAAGTCGCCGATCCGGATGAAGGCAGACGCTCGCAGCGTTGTAAAAGCACGTCTTGAACGTCAACGCCCTCGGTAACGAGGATCTCCGACAAAGCAGGCGTAGGCACGAGGACTTGCTCGTTTCCAGCTTCGAGTTCCCGAATGAGGCCCGCCACGCGCTCGTGAACATATTCGACGGTGTCTCCATGAATTCCCTGTCGAAGTTCGGCGTCGGGAAAGAGCAACAGGGAGAGAATAGTGCTGTCGAATGCGCCCGTAGATCTATCGCTCCTCGCGAAGCTGTTGCAGCATGTCCACCGGATTGGCGCGCCCACCTTCGGGAGGCTGCAGGCGCGTCCTCAGTCCCTCAAACGTCTTCGACAGCGGGATCTTGTCGAGGGTCTCGAAGCTCTCAATGTCGAAGCGGTGAACCTTCCATCCGCCCGATTCGACGCGCGACCAGGTTCCCGTGCCACGGACGCGCACCGGCGCGCCGAAAATGTGTTGCGCCAAACGGCGCGCGATAGCCTTCGTGGTTATACAGCGGTGAAATTCGTCGCCGGCCTTGATGTGAACATTGATCGTTTCATCGCGCCCGCCGACCTGCATCACTTCGCCATCCAGAGTACCAGGCTGGACGATCGGGCCGATAGTCGACTCAACCGGCCGGTTGCGGCCTGTAAAGTCGATGACTTTGGCCTTGCCGCGGAAGACCCGGCCCACCGCATTGTCGGCCGCCAGCTTCTCGTCAATCTGACGGAAAGCATCCGTCGCCGGCTTCGGCCCGGTTCCGAAGCGAATCTCGTCAAGGCGCCGCTGCATCTGGTTCTGCGCGACGGGTTCAATTCGGGAGACGACGGTCAGACTGCCTGGCTTAAGCTTGTCGAAGTGGACGTGCTCCTCGTGGCCAAGCAGCAGGCGAAATTAGCCATATATTCGGCCAACCGCGACATGGGTATCGATGCAGGGGTGAAGGCGTCAATATAGAGTTCGTAGGTGTCGTCTTCGCGCATGCCCACGCCTTTCTCCTTCAACCGCATTATGACAGATTGCGGTCGCCTCCCCACTCAGTGGCGGCGCCCGAACGAACGGCCTCCGGAGGGCGGCCGGAAACTGGGGCGGAAGCTGGGCGCACTTCGTGGTTTGAAGCCTGAACTGGGCGGCTTCGAGCCGGAACCGAACGTGTGGCCCGCGCTGCTCTGGCCGCTCTTGAAGCCGCCCGTGGCGTACTTTGAGTTGCCATAGCCGCCCGCGCTGCGCACATAGCGGCTTGACGAGTAGCTCTGCTGGGTGAAAGTGCCGTGCGTGCCATACTTGGGCGCGCCCGCGGCTTCGTCGCGGCCGTAGTAGGTCTGGCCGCTCGAGCGCGCCGTGCGGTAGGATTCCCATTCGTACGATGGAATGGGCCGGTAGCTGTGTCCCCACAGCAAATCGCGCATCAACGCGTACTGCCCGTAGAATACCCAGAAGTTGCCGCCGCTGCTATGGTCCCAGTAGCCATACTGGTTGCGCTCGCCGACCGGCGCCATGTAGGCGAAGCCCGCCGGCTCAGCCACTTCGTCCACTTCGGTGTCGTACTTGCCCACCGGCTTGTGCGCGATGGACATGCCGATGTTATTCTCGGCAACCTGGTAAGTGGCGCGCGGAATCTCCACCCACGCCTCTTCCTGGCTGGTGACGCCGTCCTTGCCGGCGGCATCCGGAAACTTCGTTTTGACGGTGCGGATGTCTTCTTCGTAATCGCGCACACCACCGGACTTGCGGTCCCGCAGATCCACCAGGATCTTGTCCCACGAGGTGTAAAGCTGGCCACTGAGCGACTGAAGTTCCTGCGTACGCGCCGGCAGTGTCGTAACATCGGTGTGCAGCGTCTCGGCCGAACTAAGCAGCCCGGCATAATCCAGCCCGGCGAGATCTTTGGCTTCAGCTTTGCGGCGCGCGGCATCGCTCGATTGCCAGGTTTTCTCGCCATCGGCGGGAATGGTGCGCAAGGCAGTGAGGCGTGCGTCGAGGTCCGATTTCTTCTGAGGCCAGTCGGTTTCTGCCCGCACGACGACGGCGGCGATGGGCGCGAAATCCCAGTGCTCGAGCGCCTGGTGGTCCGCCTCCATCTGCTGCAGCTCAGTAGGCAGATTGCGCTTCATATCCACCCAGCGCTGGGCTTCGGTCTGAACCGACGTGGCTTCGTTCAGCGCGGCGGCCCGCAGTGCGCGCTCCTCTTTGAGTAGCTTTTCGGCCTGCGGTTGATCCTGGCGGCGATTGGCTTTCAGCAGGTTGCCGAGCGCGGCGGCGTCGCGTTGCGCGCCCTGTAGTTCCCCGGCCGCTATGCGGAAGCGCTCCGGGAAGGCCGCGTTCATGTCGTGCGCGCGGAACAGGTCCGGATCGGAGGAGAGGTCGTGAGTGACTTCGTCCTGGGCCAGTTGGAATTGCGTCTGGGTTTTGGGAAGTTGCTGCGCTTCAGCGGCGATATCCGCGCGCACCCTGCGCGGCAGATTGTCGAACCCCGCGAACAGGACGATGACAATCAGGAAACTGAGAATGACGGCTAAGACTTCGAGCCCTCGGCGGCTCATGGATGACTCCTTGACAGGCAGAAGCCTGTATAACCAGGACTGGCCAGGCGGCCTGTCCTACCTACGGGCGGAAAACCCCGATATCCGCCGGATTCAATTTCACGGCCACGCTGGCGCTGAACGGTTCGCCCTCGCGCTTGCGGATCGCCAGATACCGCCCGCCGGTCTCTTCGATAAACTCCCAACCGTAGAAGCCGGCGCCCTGCGTCTGGCCGTCGTGAAAGACGCCCACCTCCTTGCTGAGGCGGTAATACCAGTTCTTGCCGTCGAATGCGAAATTGTCGGCGGTGTTCTGGCGCTGATCCATTTGCGCAAGATCGTCTTCGGATACGCCCAGATCTTCGAGCGAGAGTTTGCGCCCGTCCAGGAATCCGCGCACTTCCAGTTCGTCGTCCTCGGTGCGCACTTCCACGGCGACGCGCCGCTCGCCGTGCTTGCCGCTCACGTCGAACCACTGCTTTTCGCCGGCTTCATAGCGGTTGCCGTGGTCCACCGTGAAATCCACATCGCTGTAGTTATCCCCGGCGCCGGGAATCGAAATATTGTCGCCCACGCGCGCGTCGGCAATGGTCAGGCTGGCGAGATCCGGTTTGGGCGCCGCGGCACTGCTGCCTGCAGCGGGGGCCGCCGGACGTTCGAAAAGTTTTTTCAAAATCATGAAGAGCAACGCTCCCAGGACGACTAACAGCGTGACGGTGATGGGGCCCATAATTCGCGGCTACTGGCCGCCTGCTTGACCGCCGACTTTATCGCCGGGCGCGGCGATGGACAATGGAATAGTCGGCGCTTTCAACTGGCGCTCGCGCTTCAATGCCGCCAGCTCGTCGTCCGTGCCGTGGCCCAGCGCGGCGAATTGCTTTTCCAGGTCGTCGTCTTTTCCTGTCGAGGCGAGTTGATTGAAGGCCTGGGCGGTGGCTTCTTCCTTCGACACGGTTTCCTCGAAGCGGTTGAGTGCCGCGAAGGCGTTGTCGGCGCTGCCCACTCCGGCCAAAGCCTCGGCCACTTTGCGCTGCGCCTGCGCAGCGTTCTTGCGGGCGACCAGGGTGGTGGCGGTGCGCTCGGCCTCGTCGATCTTGCGCTTCAGCTCGCCCACCTGCTGTTTCAGCGTATCGCTGGCCTTCTGCGCCTGGTCCACGGAGGTCTGCATGGAGGCGACCTGCTTGTCGCATTCGCCTTTCTTAGCCAGAGCCTTGCGCGCCAGGTCTTCGTTGTTGGCGTCCAGGGCCTGACCCGCGCGGTCTTTCCACTCCTGCGACTGGCGGACGTATTTTTGATATTCGGAGTCCAGGCGATTGTAGTTGCTCATGGCCACGGCGGACGCCTGCACGGCCTTGTTCAACTCGGTCTTCATGTCCTCTACGGTCTGCCGGACGGTGGCGTCGAACGTGGCGTCTTCCACGGCGCTCATGCCTTCATTAGCCTGGCCGCGGGCGACGCGGCCGGCGCGATTGAAAATATCCGATAGAAATGCCATGTTTGATTTTGTCTCCGGGTTACACCAAGCTACTCAGAATCTGGCGCGCCACCATGACGTCAACCAGCAGAAAATGCACGCAGGAGAGGATGTCGTCCTGGTCCTCGGCGCCCAAGTCTTCGAGCTTGCAGAAATTGTTGAGGGTAATGGCGGTCTGGCCCTGACCGGCGTCGTAGAGCTGGAAGTATGAGGTGGAGATGCCGTTATGCGCGTCGAGCATACTGCGCATCATGCGCTGGGTGATGGACGATTCCGGCGCCACCGTGCAGGTCAGCGACAGGTATAGCACGTCGCCTTCGAGCACGGCTTGGACGGCCACCCCGCTTTGGAGTTCCTGTACGCGCAGGACACCCGGGGTGGGCTCGGTTACTTCGTAGCCTTTTTCGGCCAGGAGCGCTTTGATCTGATCGGCGTGGATACTTGCGATTTGAGCGGTCATATTGGGGTTGTGCTGTCTCTCAGAACTACGATGCGGCCGCGGGAAAAGTTCAAAGCGGCCAAAGCGTTAGTATAGCCGATGGCGCGAGTGGCAGCCTGCTGTCCCTCCCATCGGGCGCCGGGGTAACAGAGAATCGACCGCACAGAATCACACGTTCACAGACTTCGACCAAAACTTTAGCCCACAGATTCAATAAGTTCCAGCCCTTACCCCGCCCCTCCCGCATTCCCCGTGCAATCCTTAAATCAGAAAGGGCGCCGCGCTCACTTTGCGCACGCCCCGATGGAAAAGCGCTGCGCAGCGTTTCATCGTCAGCGGCTGGGCCTCAAAAACCCGGCCGCCGGTGATACTGGCTTACCGGAGCCCCTT
>DATKFU010000049.1:0-2061 GCA_035511215.1 Bryobacteraceae bacterium
AAGCATGGTAGGCCACAGGCGTCACGAAGACATTGTCGAAGCGCTCGGATGAGGGGGCGGAGGCGGAGTCGACAGGGCCGTAGGTCATCCCCAGCCCCGAGCTCAAATAGATCCATTCGCGATAATTGTCCGGCCGCATGAGCTGGCCCTCGGGGGTGTACCGCGGCTGCTCCGGCGGAGTTGGCGGCGGTCCCATCGGCGGAGATTGGGCGGGCAGGCCCAGGCACATCAGCGGCAGAACGATCAGCAGTCTTTTGCGCATTGCAATATCTTGGCATATAATGGAGCGAAATGTCAGGCAGACGTGGCTGTTCTTGCGCGGCGGCTTTTGCCGCCTTCTTCCTTCTGCATGCGGCGGTGGCTCAGTCTCCTCCGCCAGACGCGCCTCCCGCCGGCGCGCCGCCAGGGGCGCTGATGCCGCCGCAGCAACTCGACGATCTGGTGGCGCCGATCGCTCTGTATCCCGACCCCGTGGTGGCCCAGGTATTGGCCGCCGCCACTTATCCGATGGAGGTTGCCGAAGCCGAACAATGGCTGCGGGACCATCCGAAGTGGAAGCCTTCCAAGCTCATGGACGAGGCGAAAAAACAGAATTGGGAGCCGAGCGTACAGGCGCTAGTGGCCTTCCCCGGCGTGCTCACGCAGTTGACTCAGAATATGACCTGGACTACGCAGCTGGGCAATGCCTTTCTGGCCCAGCAAGCGGACGTGATGCAGGCGGTGCAGCGCATGCGGGCTGCAGCCCAGGCGAAGGGCAAGCTGCAGTCGACCCCGCAGGAGACGGTCACTACGCAAAATCAGAACGGCCAGAACGCGATCGACATCGAGCCGGGAGACCCGAATGTCTGGTACGTGCCGAATTACAACCCGGTTTACGTTTGGGGACCGCCGGTCTGGGGCTATTATCCGCCGCTGATTTACCCGGGTATCGGTATCGGGTGGGGGTGGTTTCCAGGCATAGACATTGGTCTTTATTTTGGCGGTTGGGGTGGTTGGGGATGGGGCGGTTGGGGATGGGGATGCAATTGGTTCGGCGGCGGCATCTTCATCGACAATTCCTTCTTTCATCGTTATGGTTTCCGGAACTACGGCGGAGGGGCGCTGGGCAGATCGGCGTGGGCGCACGATCCGGCGCACCGCCTGGGTGTGCCATACGCCAATCGCGACGTCGCCGGCCGGTACGGCGGGCGCGCGGCCGGCGGATCCCGCGGCGCTGCGGCGGAGAGATCCGGGCGCGGGGAGGGATCCGGCCGCGGCGAGGGCGCGACGTCTCGGGAACGCGTGGGCAGTTCGGGTTTTGAGCAACGCGGCTATACGAGCAAGCACAGTGTCTTCGGCGGCTACCACAATGGCGGAACAACGCGCGCGCAAAGCGACCGCGGCTTCTCCAGCATGGGAGGGGGGCACTTCGGCGGATTTGGCGGCGGCGGATTCGGTGGCGGCGGGCGCGGCGGCGGCGGGAGGCGATAGTATAATGACTGGCAGACACTTTACGATTTGTGCGGCGCTGACGTTAGCGTGGGCGGCGGGTGGAAACGCGCAAGAGCGTTTCGACACTGCCGAGGCCGCGGTGCAAGCGGTGATCGATGCAGCCGACGCGCACGACACGGCGCGGCTGTCGGCCATTTTCGGTCCAGCGGCGAAAGAGATGCTCACTTCGGGCACTGCCGCACAGGACAAGGCCGAGCAGGACGAGTTCGCGCATATGGCGCGCGCGAAGCACCGGCTCGAAATCTCCCCGATGAATCCGAATCGCGCAGTCCTGGCGATTGGCGACGAGGACTGGCCGTTCCCGGTCCCGCTGGTGCGCAAGAGCGGCAAATGGAGCTTTGACGCGTCTGAGACTCCGGCCGAGATGCATGCGCGGCGCATCGGCACACACGAGCTCGACGCTATCGAGATATGCCACGCATACGTGGAAGCGCAGCAGAAATACGCCTCCGAGGACCGCGACAAGGATGGCATGTTGGAGTACGCGCCGCATCTGATGAGCGGGCCTGGCCGGCAAGACGGGTTGTATTGGGAAGGCGCGAGCGAACCGCTGGTTCCCGTGGGCCTGGC
>DATKFU010000050.1:0-8310 GCA_035511215.1 Bryobacteraceae bacterium
CCTGGCTCAGTCCCATCTTCGTCCGGACCTTTCGAACGTCCACGTCTGGCACGTGTACTAGCGTGACGCGGACCTTGGAGTTCTCACCACGCGACCAAGCAATCGCCTGCTCCAGGCCTTCGATGATGTTCTGGCCAACTGTGCGCCTCTTGCTTGGCGCGCGTGCACTCTTCTTCGGCGTCCGCTTGGTAATAGTTTTCGTATTCACCACGTCCTCCTATTCCTTCCCTGGATAGCCTATCAGGGTCTGTATAAACCGCTTCATCGCATTGCGCTCGGCTTGACTAAGGTTTGCCTTCACCTTCTTGGCATACGCGGTTAGCAGGAAGAGCGGCAGCCGCTCGCTATGGTAGTAGTAGATTACCCGTGCGCCGCCGCGTTTGCCCATTCCGGCCAAGGCCCAGCGAATCTTCCTGACGCCGCCGGTATCCGGAATAATATCGCCGGCCTCCGGATTGGCGCCCACAACAAATGCCACCAGTGCCTCCCGCTCAACGTCCGACATCAGCGGCTTCATGTCTTTGAGGAACCGCTCGGTCTCGACGACCGTCATCGGAGCATCAGCCATGCACCTTTAACTATACGCAATGTGCGTAGGTCTCGACAAGCCACAAGGCACGACCGCCGGTCACTCATCTGAGCAACAGTCAGCCACGGGCCGCTCGCGTCTGTCTGGTGTTTCCGGCGGTTTTTCCTAAAGACCCGCGCTGGGGTGTTGGAAGAGGGGGCGTGGGGGAGAAACCTTTTGAAGGTTTCGCCTCCACTGGCCCGACTATCGGGTTATGGAGGGCATTTGCGACTCCACATTGAATGTTGTCGGTCATCAGGAAACGTAGTTTCTGAGTCTTTGGCCGCGTGGGACACCCCGGCGCACCGACTTCAGCCGCAGGCCGCACCCTCACCAAAGAGCAGCGCCAGGAGATCGCCCGCAAAGCCGCCGCGGCCCGCTGGGGCAAGAAATAGTAGCGGATCCCCGAGCCAGGAGTAAGTGCTGGCAATCGTCTATTGGAACTACCGGTCCGTATTTTGGAGGTAGCGAGTGCCCTGTGGGTAAAGGTGAGGTTGGGGCCGGGCCAGTGGAGGCGAAACCTTCACAAGGTTTCTCCCCCACACCCTATTTTCCAACGTGGGCGCTTGGCTGCCTGGCTGCCGCTGGCCGGCAATCTATCGCCGGAAGATGATCGACCAATGTAGTCATTACGACTACAGGGGTCGCAATGCGCGGCGCCTGCGCCACGCGACAAAATCCAGCCCGGCGCCTACCGCCATGCGGCCGGCTCTGTCAGATCCTGCAGTTCCAATCCGGCGTCTTCCAGGGTGCGCCGGAGATGCGGGCTGTAATAGGGATCCCCGCGCTCCAGCCAGGCCGCCCAACGCTGCTCAAATAAATAGCGTTCTTCCAGCCGCACGCCCGCCTGCCGCGATTGGCACTCATAGTGGCGCAACAAAGCCGCTGGTTCCACAATCACTTCGTAACCGTTTTGGCGCGCGCGCAGGCACAAATCCACGTCGTTATAGTTCACCGGGAACGATTCATCGAAGCCGCCCAACTCCTCGAAAACGCTCTTGCGGATCCCCAGACAGGCACCCGTCACGGCGCTGACATTGCGCGTAAACGGCAGCCAGTTCCAATACGGGGAGCCGAAGGTGTTGCGATGCAAATGCCCGGCACCTTCCATGATGCCGGTGACAATGCCCACGTGTTGGATAGCGCCCGACGGGTATACCAGCTTCGCGCCGACGGCCCCCACTTCGCGCCGGTTGGCGTGCGCCAGCAAGGCGGTGAGCCATCCGGATTCGAGCGGCTCGACATCGTCATTCATAAATACGAACACGTCGCCGTTAGCATGCCTGGCGCCGAGATTGTTCATGGCCGCGAAGTTGAACGGCCCCGCGTAAGGCACACGCACGCAGGCGCAGGTATCCAGCAGCCGATCCATCGCCGCGATGTCGCCTGCGCGGTGCTGTACGATGACGATCTCCCGGTTGGCGTGAGCAGTGTGCTTATCGACCGACTCCAGACAACGCCTCAGCAATCTCGCGTTCCGCGAGCAAACGATCAGGCTGGCGCGCAGGTTAGCGGGGACGGGCCAGCGGATGCGATAGGTGTTGGGGAAGGCCCCCGCCGTCACCACTGCCCGGGGGTCGCGCCGCATAACGGCTTCGGAAAGGGCCTTTAGTCCGGCAAGTTGCGTGTAGGGTTTGGCGGCGGCATCGAGCGCAGTCGAATCCGGGTGCTGGCGCCAGTGATAAAGCACCTGCGGAATGTGCCGGATCGCCGTTGTCCGCGCGGCCAGGCGCAGGGCGAGATCGTAATCCTGGCTGCCGTCATATCCGGCGCGAAACCAGCCCAGCTCCCGCAGCGTTCGGTTGCGGACCACCAGCAGATGCCCCAGGTACATTCCGCAGCGCAGCAGATCCGGAGAAAATGCGGGCTTGAAAATCGGCTGCACACGGCGGCCCTGAGTGTCCAGGTAATCCTCGTCGCTATACAACAGGTCGGGTTGCGAATCCTGGACGGCTTGGGCCACACATTCGAGCGCGAAGGGTGCCAGCGTATCGTCCTGATCCAGGAAACCTGTGTATTCCCCGCTAGCCGATTCGCCCGCCCGATTCAAAGCACCCGAAATGCCCAGGTGCTCGCTAGAGCGCACATAGCAGATGCGGGATTCGCTCGACATCAGGGCGTTAAAATACTCGGCCACCCAGTCCTGTTCGGAAGCATCGTCGCACACACAGAGTTGCCAGCAGCCGTAAGTCTGGTCGAGGACCGAGGCAACCGCCGCTTCCAGCCAGTCCCGCTGGGGATTGTGGACCGGTAAAATCAGGCTGATGTGCGGTTCTCTTGAGTGTTGCCGCTCACGTGGCCCCTGCTCGCTTTCCACCCACAGTCGGTAACGGTCCGCCGTGAAGTGAGGATCTACCAGCTTCAAATAGAGCGGATGCAAAGGAGAATGCAGCAGTAATTGGCCCAGGCGCCCCTTCCAGTCGCCCAAAAACCGGCCGGGCCACTGCAGGGTGCGCAGGAACCGGCTATTCTCAATGTCGAGCAGGCGCCGCTCTAACTCGGCGTAATGCCGGACCGACTGCTTCTCGCCGGCTTCGATGTGCGACAGGGCCTCTTCCAACAGCTCCGTGAGCGCCAGAAGTTCCTGCCGCGACGGCTGAGAGTCCTCATCGCACAGCGATTCCCGCAGTTCCGCGATCGCTCGACGTAGCTGTCTAGTGTTTCTGGCCATGCTCCACGGAGAAGGAAATGTGTTTTGGCGCAAAAAAGGGGTCTTCCCGCCGCAGGGTCAAAAAGTGCGACATGTGATTGCGCAGCAGCATCAAATTTCTTGGAGACGTTGTGAAAATCAATCACGCTCATGAGCTCTAACAGATGATCGGAGAACCGGGGCTTCAGGCGCCGCAAAACCACGAAGCCTTAAGCCAGCATAACAATCGAGACCCCACTGAGTTTGAGTATCAGCGCGGCGCCCGGCCGTGTCCCTTCGATCAGGATGTCGCGCATAGCCATCTACCAGCGCCGCCACCGGATTAAGTTGGTAAATGGACCTGTAGTTCACGGGAATGATGGCAAAGAATAAACCACGGGTACCGCCAGAAGAGGACCGTGCTGGCTGACTCCACCAGATAGCGCATGATATACACATTGAGCGCGGAAGTGATGAAGGAGAGGCCGCACACAAAGACGATTTCCAGTCCCCAGATCAACGGCAGCCAGACCCAATGGCGGTTGGGAGTTTTTCCGAACAGGAATACCAGCGCACCGGAGACCCACGAATCGCCATGATATCATCGATCTGGCGGCCTCAACTGCGCGACCCGAACGATGAGATGGTTCTGGAGGCGGCGGTGAACGGCCGCGCAGACGCGCTGGTGACATTCAATGTGCGCGACTATGAAACGGCCCCGGCCCAGTTTGGAGTGGAGGTGCTGCTCCCGCGCCAGGTGATCGCGAGGATCAAACGTTGAGAGAGACTCAAACATACCCATTACGGCTGCCCCGGTCGCTCAAGGAGGCGGTCGAGCGGTTGAGCCGGGACGACCGCACGAGTATCAACCAGTTTGTAGCCACTGCTGTGGCCGAAAAGGTTTCGGCCCTTCAAACCGCTACGTACTTTGCGGACCGGCGGGCGCGCGCGGACTTCAAGGCGTTCGATAAGATCATGCGGCGGCGGGGCGGGAGCACGCCCCGGGATGGCGACGAAATGCCGCGACGCAAGCGTAGCGCTACTTAGCGGCCCGGCTTACTTCGGACAACGCGCGGCAACTGGTTCGGCACTTCCGTTGCCGCTGCCAACTTCCGCCCGTCCCCAGCGCGGTCAACCGCGCCGGCATTCCGAGGAGGGTGGGTAGGTTTCGGGTTGGGGCCGGGCCAGTGGAGGCGAAACGTTCACGTGGCCAGTCTTTCAACTGCTGCATGACATCGCGTAAGTCGCCGCTGCGGAGCCGGTAAGGCCTCGGAGGACCGCCTGATAGCGTCGGAGGCAGAATCGCTTGCATTACCATCACGCCACGGGCGCCGGAGTTTCCCCTTTTACGTCATCCAGCTTCCCTGTCCTCCGCCCCCGCAGCCCCCGCGGCGTAGTCGTTCCAGCATATCGACGTCGACCTTGGCCGGGGGGAGTGCGGCGCGATCGCGTCCACTCGACCACCAGTAGCGCGAGGCGTCCATGAGGCGATCGTCTTTTTTGACAATCTTGCCTTTCTCGTCGCGGTGGTATTTCCGAAACTCGCTGATCCAGTGCGTCAACGTGTCGAAGACCTTTAGCCGGCCGGTCGACAGCGCGTCCCACACTTCGTAGATGCCGCTTCGACGCTGTTTACCGCTGGCTGGAGATCGAGGCCCAGGTTGCCGTACATTTCCATCAGCGTGCGGCCGTCGATCTGCGAGCTGCCGAGACAGCCAGGATCGACCACGCCTGGAATCCACTCCCCGGCCGCTTTGATGCCGGTGGCGTGAATCACAGGCTCGGCCTGCGAGCGGTAATATTCGTGGTAGAGATAGGCGACTTTGGTAATCGGATCGAGCGCGCCCCACACCACCGCCGTGCGGTTCCAACCTACATCGAGCGCATAACTGCGCGGCCAGTCGTCGGGGATGTCGAAGCGCGGCACCACAATGTCCGACTCGGCCAGCGGATAGATGGCGCCGGCGCCCAACTGCGGGATGCCCCTGGTGCGCGCGTCGCGCTGGTAAACCGGCGTCGAGGCCAGGATCTGCGCTTTGGCCGCTTCGTCCAGGTGCGGCACTTGCGACCAGTCGCACTGGCTGATGTGCTTGACGGCCGCCGCGGCTTCGTTCTCCGGTTCCAGGAACGTCTTGACCACATCGCTCATGCCCGCCAGCGGCGTGAACGTCGTATACATGATGCCGCCCGTGGTGGCGGTGCGGTAAAGACACTCGATGTAGATATCCAGTGGACTCTCTTCGTCCAGCCAGATCACATGCTGCGCGGTGCCTTCGAAGGCCTTGCGTCCGGACTCATAGCTTTTGAAGCTGACGCGCGAAAGACCGCCCGAGCGGTGCTTGACCGAGATGGTATCGGCGGCGTTGGGCAGACCCGGCTTATTGCTCACGTGGTCGATCCGTTCCGCGGGGATCATGCCGGTGCCGCGCGCCTTCCGGGCCCAGCAGCTTTTCCTGCACGATATCGCGCGTGGTGCCGTTAGTGGTGCCGCAGGCCCAGGCGTTAATGGGCTTATCGAATCGCTTGCCCTGCCACCACGGGGGATACTGCCCAGTCAAGTGACATAAGAGTTCATAGGCTCCGGTCTCGGTCTTGCCGGTGCGGTTGCCGGCCATGAAGAGCCGCTCGCGGAAGGTGGCGCCCGCCGCGAGAAACTCCGTGTGGCGGGGGTACATTCGCGGCGATACGGGCCTTCGTCGGGAAACATGGTGTGCAGCTTGCTCCCACTGCGGTTGGCGATCTCCCGATCTACCAGCTCGGGCGACAATGCTCTCGCGGGGAACGCCCGTCCGGTCAATTGTTCGGCCGCGGCACGGAACGCCTCGCGGTACCGGTCTGCCGCCGGGCCGGACAGGGAATCGCTGGCTGCTCCCCATTCGTCCCGAAGATGGCGCAGGTCCGCATGGTCCAGGGACGCGAGCGCGGTCTGGTGGACTCGCTCGATCTGACTGCCCATGGCGGCCTTCACAACAGACAACTCTTTCTTTGTTTTCAGAAGCTGGTTACGCTGCACGGCGCTCATAACTCTCCTTCAGCTCCTCCAACTCCGCGCGCACTTCCGCCCAGCCCCGCGCCAGATCCTCCGTCTCGATCAACCGCCGGAACTCCAGGACACTGGTTACGCGCGCGGCCTCGGTCGGGGTGATGTTACCCAGCGCCATTTCCTTCACGACGGTCGCATGCGCAGCTCGGAGATCGTCAACGGTAAGGATCTCCGGCAGGTCCAACTTCAGCCGCCTTTCCCGGCGCGGCGGATAAATCCTTTCCATGCACAGCTTCACGGCAAAAGGGGCTCCCTCCAAGGCCATCTCGTTTACCTTTCCACTAGCCCCCAACACCATCCGCCAGAGGTCCGCGTTGCACGCCTCAATCACTACGAGGTTACGTATGATGAATCGCCTTCACCGCCAGCCGTGGCTCGTACGCGATGATCCTCAACAAGGTAGCTGCCGGCCCGGTTGGGCGGCGGCGGTCCTGCTCCCAGTTCTGCAAAGTCTTCACGCTAACGCCAATCAAGCGCGCGAACTCCGACTGCGAAAGGCTGGTTCGTTCGCGAATCGCCCGTATTCCCGAAGACCCGACTTCAAACCGGCGCGAAGCCTCCCTCTGACCGCGAAGAACCGCTCCGCCTTCGCGCACGCTCTCCAGCAGTTCTTCAAGCATTTTCGGTTTCATCTTTTGAACTCCTCCTTGACTACCTTGGCGAGTTGCGCCACCTGCTTCGGGGTCAGATCGGCCGACACGTTCTTCGGGTATGCATAGAGCAGCAGAAGCAGGTCCTTTCAAACCGCCCAAGGCCGGTGAGACGAACATCAGGATGGTTTTGTTGGCAGCCAGATCCAAAATGGCAGCGGGCAGGCCTTCGTCGCTTAAGTTGGCGGACACCACGACGTTGGTGTGTGATTACATCCGCCAGCTAGCCCAAACCCCCCCGGCCTTTGCGGCCATCCGAGCAGAGGCCCAGCGCAAAGGCACGGACAAGCTGACCATGGCCCAGATCGATCAGGAAGTCGCGGCCGTCAGAGGCGACACAGCCTAAAAGAGAATTAAGCGCTCCAGCAGATGAAGGTAGTAATCGACACTACTGTGTATGACTTAGCAATAACACTATAATTGCCGAATGGACAGGCTGTCAAGGGCTGCCTGCTGGCCTGCTGGCCGCGAAATCGACTCAGACTCGACGCGCTGCTGACTATGGCGCAGAAGGCGCGTGGCGACACCGCGGACATCCTGCTGAACTTGAATTGGCAGCGCACCCTGTGCGCGCGCGCCGGTTTCGCTCCACCTCAGCGACGAGATCCGCCAGAGGTCGGCGCATTTCCGTTCCGGACCAGCCCGAAGCCGATCCGCATCGTCTGGATCGTCTTCGATGAGTTGAGCCAGGAGATCGCATTTGCGAATCGTCCGGCCGACCTGCGGCTGCCGATTTCGACCGTCTGCGGGCGGAGAGCTTCTACGCCTCCGCAGCCGAGTCTCCTATCGCCGCCAGCAGTGGCGAGCAAGCGCGTGGGATCGCCGGTATCGCCCAGGCTATCGCTCGGATCGAGTCTCTGACACAGCGCAACGTTGCCAACGCGCAGCAAACAGCTGCTGGAGCCTCGGCAATGACATCGCAGGTGGAGAGCACCCGCAAGTACTTGGATGAACTCGTTGCCGTAGTGGGCGGCGTGCAGAATGCCTAGTAGTCGTTTCTTCCGGTAAGCCTCCAGTACTCATCCGTCTGGGCTGGCTGCTTGCCGTGAGATTGCCGTCAGCGCGCTGTCCGCCCGAAGCACAGAAAGCTGAGCCCGCCCGTTATCCAGCCGCCCGCTCTACCGCGGTCTCTACTTCCTTCTGATATTCCGCTAACAACTCGGGCGTGGATGATTCGAAACTCAACACCAGTACAGGCTGCGTATTCGACGCCCGAACCAAACCCCATTCGAATGCCAGTCAATATACAGCGATTTGGGGTATCCATTTCACTCAGGTGACCCCTACAGCTTGTGGCCGGCTTTCGGCAGCATCGGCATAGCATTTGACCATTGATCTGTAGGGCGCCGGTCCCACAATCACGGCCTGTTCGGCAAGGCGCAAGAAGAGCTTCCCCCTGCTACGCGAATTTCGTCGATTG
>DATKFU010000051.1:0-3538 GCA_035511215.1 Bryobacteraceae bacterium
GGAGGAGAGGAATTTGCCATCCAGGATGGCGCTGGTTTGGATCGCCACGCGGTCTTGAGCCATCGCGGCGGCGCACACCGTGGCTGCAATCCAGATGAAACGCATGAGTTAGATAGCCTTTCCCGCGGCCTTAGCGGCCCCAAATCGCTGCTTCTCCGTGCCATAACGCCAGCGCCAAATCGACGCCGCGACTACTACCAGGAAGCATACCTCTACCAACACTTTCTCACCGTCCAGAAAATCGGTTGGCAGGTTCTTCAGGTTAGGGTCGATGAGCGTGCCGTGAACATACATCAGCGCGGCCGCCCCATAAGCCGTATAGTGCAGCTTCTTCCATGGCCGGTAGCGAAGCTGCGGACGAAAGTAAGACGTAGTTACTACAAACAAGAACGAATAGAAAGTCAGTGCGCCAAGGTTGTTATACAGGCGCTGCCCAGGCGAATTAAGCGGCAGCAGTACGTCGCCGATTTTGAACTTGGCGGTGCTGGAAAACAGCAGAATCGTTGGATGAAACACTGCCACGCCCATTGCCAGATAGCCATTCCAGTTATGCAGCTTCCAGAACGGCATGGGCAGCTTTCGGTGCGGCCACCACGTCTTCGGGTTGTAATTCACCGAAACCAGCAGGCCCATCAAAATATTCAGGGTCAGCATTACCATGGCGATCAGGCCGACAGTGCTGGATAAGTCGATAGCCGAAATGGAATCCATGTTTAACTAATGAGCCAATTAAGGAGCTAACTTAAAGAGCTAACTAAGGAATCGGCGACGACTTCACCGCTTTACGCAGTTGCGCTATAGTAGCTTCCACATCTTCCAGCTTCGAAGGAACGCCCTGTGAAAGCACCTTCGGCTGGCCGTCGGTAATCAGCACATCGTCTTCAATACGGACGCCGATACCCTTATACTTCTCGAACGCGGGGCGAACGGCGGCGATGAACTTCTCGTTCTCGGGAGTCTTGGGTAAGTTATCCAGCACATCGGAACGAATGTAGATTCCAGGCTCCACAGTCACTACCATTCCGGGTTGCAACTCTTGGCCGGTTACCAGGTCGTGCACGTTGAGTCCGATACCGTGCCCAATCCCATGGTTGAACCAGATGCGCACTTGCTGATCGCTGTTGACGTCGGTAATCAATCCCAACTTAAACAAGCCCTGCCGGAAAACCTCATTCGTCGCGGAGGTGATGGAGTCTTTATTGCCGCCCTCGGTGTGTCCCGGCAGCGCTTTGGAAAATCCGGCCCGCTGCGCCGCCCACACCAGGCGGTAAATATCCGCCTGTTCCTTGGTGAACTTGCCGTTGACGGGAATGGTGCGAGTCACGTCCGCGCTGTACCCGTCAAACTCGGCGGCATCGTCCATCAGCAAAAGGTCGCCGGCCTTCATGGTGTCCTTGTTGCTTTCGTAGTGCAGCGTGGTCGCGTTCACGCCCGAAGCCACGATGCAGGGGTAGCCCCAATGCGCGTTGCGGCGCAGGAATGTGAATTCGAACTGCGCCTGAATCTCATACTCGGGCGTACCCGCCACGCCCAACGCGTAGGCGCGCTGAAACCCTTCGGCGGTGATATCGACGGCGTGCTGCAAGAGGTCGATTTCGCGCTGCGATTTCACCTTGCGCAGTGAGCCGAAAATCTGCGTGGCATCCTTCACCTCGATAGGTGGGTCGAGCTTCGCCAGCTTCCCCGCGAGCTCGATCTCGCGGCCCAGCTCCGCCTGGAAGCGCCGCGAATCGAACAGATAAATCTGCGCTTCGCGCCTGGCGATCAGGTCGATGGTGGGCTTGAATTCAGCGCTCCAATCCACCGCCGGCATCTGCGGAGCGGCCATCCCGCCGCGCCGCCCGCCACCACCGCCGCGTCCACCGGAGCCCTCGGGCATGAGGGCGCTTTTCGCGTCGGGCATCAGCGTGGCGAGGAATTGGTCGAGCAGCCGCGCATCCCAAACGGCTTCGATGCCGGATATCTTGCGCGCCTCCTCCGGCAGCAGAATATGGCCGGTCCAGCTCTCCTCCAGTGGATTCGAAGGCGCCAGGAACAGAATCTCCCGGTACTTGGCCGCGCCCGGAATCAGCACCAGCGCATTGCCGGTCTGGTTGATGCCCGTCAGATAGTAGAAATTGTTTTCCTGGCGGAACGGCCAATCCACGTCGCCGGCGTAATTGCGCGGCTCGGCTGCGTAGAGAATCAGCACGCCCTTATCGCCTATCTGCTCCATCATCGCCTTGCGATGCGCGGTGAGATCGGCGACGCGGTCGCGCTCCCACGATGCGGGCGCCGGCGGCGCTACTTTCCAGATGTTGGCGTCGGCCGCGGCAAGCGCGCCGGCCAAGGCTCCGCCGACTGCAATCGCTGCCGCGAAACTACGTAAACGGGCTGAACCCATGCGTACCTCTCCTGAACGATGCATTCATTATAAGCGGGCACTCCCGGCGCCGTGTACAATAGCAGCGATATGGAATTATTCACGTGGGACAGCATGCCCAAAGAGCAGCTCAACGAGTTCATCGGACGCAAGATCATTTCAGGCGAGAAGGCCATGGTGGCGCAGGTCTTCTTCGCCAAGGGCGGCGTCGTGCCCGAGCACCATCACGAGGCCGAGCAGCTCACTTACATTATCGAAGGCGCCTTGCAATTTCATATTGAGGGCCAGGACCTGGTGGTGAGCAAGGGCCAGGTGCTGCTGATCCCTTCGAACGTGCCGCACAGCGCCGTGGCGCTTGAGGATACGCTCGATCTCGACATCTTCAGCCCGATCCGCCACGACTGGCTGAACAAGACGGACGATTACCTCCGCAAGAAGTAAGCCCCGGGAAATCACCTATGGATCTTGGATTGAAAGACCGCGTCGCCATCGTGGCGGCTTCGAGCACCGGATTGGGTAAAGCCGTCGCGATGGGCCTGGCGCGTGAGGGCGCAAAGGTGGCGTTGTGCGCGCGCACCGAAGGCGTCCTGAACGCGGCCGCGGAAGAGATACACAACGAAACCGGCGTGGAAACGCTGGCGCGCGCGCTGGACGTCACCGATCATAATCAGGTGGCGCGCTTCGTGGCGGAGACCAACCAGCGCTTCGGCCGCGTGGATATTTGCGTAGCCAACGCCGGCGGTCCGCCTTCGAAAAGCTTCGCGGAGACCACGGTGGAAGATTGGCATGCGGCGGCGAATCTGAATTTGATGAGCACCGTCTACCTGGCAAAAGAGACGCTGCCACTGATGCAGGCGCGCCGCTGGGGCCGCTTCATCGCCATCACTTCGATGACGGTGAAACAGCCCGTCGAGGGTCTGATTCTTTCAAATTCGGTTCGCGCCGGAGTGAGCGGATTGATCAAGACTCTTTCCAACGAATACGGCCCATACAACGTGCTGGTGAACAACGTATGCCCCGGATACACCGCCACGGCGCGATTGATGGATCTTTCGCGGACCCTGGCCGAGAAGCAGGGAGTCGCACAGGCCGAGATCGAAGAGCGCTGGGCGAAGCAGACGCCGTTGGGCCGCGTCGGGCAGCCCGAGGAGTTCGCCAACGTGGTGGCTTCCCTCC
>DATKFU010000052.1:0-13470 GCA_035511215.1 Bryobacteraceae bacterium
GGAGGGAAGCCAAATCGAGCATCACAGCGAGTTGCTGGCGAGAATGCAAGACAAGCTGCCGCGGCGGGAGGACGGGCGCGAGCGCGTGGTCTTCCACGATCCTTGTTATTTGGGGCGCTATAGCGGCATTTACGACCAGCCGCGGGAGGCGATGGCGCGCTGGGGCGACGTGACGGATCCGCCGCGTACGCGGGAGAGGTCGTTCTGTTGCGGCGCGGGCGGCGGGCAAATGTTCCTGGGCGAGGAGAAGGGCAGGCGCGTGAACGTGGAGCGCGCCACGGAACTGGCGGCCACGGGTGCGGCCGTGGTAGGCACGGCCTGTCCATTTTGCCAGATGATGTTTCGCGATGCGTTGGGGACGTTGAGCCAGACGCCGCCGAAGCTGCTCGACATCGCGCAGATCGCGGCGGCTTCGATTGCGTCCGCGGCGGGGCGCGGGATCGGGTAGTGCCGAACCGGCGGAACACCTCAAGCGGGTCGCATAGCTCAATTAGCAAAGCAAGTGACTCTAATCGCGGCAGCGGAAGTGCTAGATTAGGAGCATGAAGTATCCGGTAGCCTTGACGCGAACGGACGAGGGGTATAGCGTCTCCTGTCCGGGACTTCCCGGCTGTTGGTCACAAGGCGCCACCGAAGAGGAAGCGTTGGCGAACATTCGGGACGCTATCCACGAGTACCTCGCGGTCGCGAAGGAACTGGCGGGAGAGCGGAACTTGAGGGAAGTCGAAGTTCCCGCGTAGCCCGTGCCGAAGATACCCGGAATCCCGCATCTCCGGGCGTTTAGGGCCCTGGAGAAGGCCGGTTTCCTGATTGCCCGGCAAGGCAAGCATATTGTTATGACGGACGGCGTCCGGATTCTGACCATCCCAAGGCACGATCCCGTGGACGCGACGCCGGCCTCACACCCACGCGGTTCCGCCGTTTGCTCTAAACGCCCATGGCTTTGGTGCGTTGGGATTCCCTTCCGCTTCGATCAGAATCCGCCGCGCACGCGGGAGAGGCCATTGTTGGCGCGGGCGGCGGGCAAATGTTCCTGGGCGAAGAGAAGGGCAGGCGCGTGAACGTGGAGCGCGCCACCGAACTGGCGGCCACGGGCGCGGCCGTAGTCGGCACGGCCTGTCCATTCTGCCAGACGATGTTTCGCGATGCGTTGGGGACGTTGAGCCAGACGCCACCCAAGATTCTCGACATCGCGCAGATCGCGGCGGCTTCGATTGCGTCCGCGGCAGGGCGCGGGATGGTATAATCCAGAATTGGCGCGCCGCACGGCTTCGATGCGGGTGGCGGAGCCAAGCCGCGGGAACACCTCAAAGCGGGCGCGTAGCTCAATTGGCAGAGCAAGTGACTCTTAATCACTAGGTTGTAGGTTCGATTCCTACCGCGCTCACCAGCATAACTTGTGCGAGGGCACTTACTCACGTGTCGTGGTGTGGCTGATCGCCCAGATGAACGTAGCCGCCAGCACAGCCATCAAGATACTGCCCTGCAGCCGCAGGGAGGCGGCCGGCTGCGACAGTAGATCGGATCCCTGATCGAGTAACGAGAGAGTCCAGGCGGCTAACAGGTACGCGAGGTAATTCCCGCGCGCAATGTGCCTGATGAACAGCACGCCTGCCGCTAGGTAGATCAACCGGATGCAGTAATAAAGGACGAACTCGCCGCCCGTATGGACTGTGCCGGGCACTAACCCGGCGGCCACCGCGAAACCCGCCACCACGACCGCACCAGGCCAGCGCCGCAGATGGCGAACCACGTAGGCGGCAACGGTCAGCAGCGCCAGCCAGAACAACGTCTCCTGGCAGGCGGAGGCGACGCCGGAAGCGGCTGGGGAGATGCCGGCGAAGACGGTCCGCGCATCCGCGGAGAGCAGCGCTTGCGCATGGAAGCGGTCTACCAGCAGCCAGCGCACGCGTCCCAGCGCCGCAGCGAGCACGGCCGCCAGAACCGCGGCGAAGACGGCATCCACGCCCGACAGCTTACGGTTCACGGAACGGAATACAGCGAGGGCATCGGGCTGTAGAGCCAGGATCAGCGATACGCCGCAGGCAATGGCGATAAACAGCGCCAGTGCCCCGATTACCAGCCCGACGCCCAGCGTTGCCTCGAACGACTCGAGCGAGAAAGTCGTGGGGTATTGGCTGAAGAGCAACGGAAACGTCATGGCCATGCCAACCAGCGTGACGGCTCCCGGCGGCAGAGCGACCCACAGCGCCTGGCCCCAGCGCAGGGTCCGCCGGCGCGTGCGGTCGATCAACAGCCAAATGCCAACCACCAACAGGCTGGCGCCCACCGCGATGCGCAGCACCAGCAGTGCGTACCAAAGCGCGTCGCGCTGCTCGCGGGCGCGCTCGAAGGTCTCCGGCAGTTTCCAGAAGGAGTTGAACGACGCCACACGGCCGCCGGCCACCGTGACGCGCACGCGGAAGCGGGCTTCGTCAAGATTGCGCGGGTCGCCCTGCCTGGCCTCCCAGACCAGCCTGTAATCGCGGCGTGCCTTCTTCTTTTCCGAGCTGGTTTCCTTCAGATCGAAGCCCTCGAGCGATGGCAGGCCGGCGGTGCCCAACACCAAATCGCGGGCGGCGTCGGCGGTTAGATCCGCGCCGGGCTGGTCTTCGGGCAGTATGTGTTGGAACTCAAAAACGCGGCCGCTTTCCGGATCGACCGACACGTCCATCTCTTCGCGCTGCAGCGGCTTGAAGAAGCGAACCGTCCAACCATGCAGCGGAACTTGCCGGTGAAATGCGCCGGCGGCGTACGCGATATCGCGCCGCTCGACGAAGTATTTGGCGGTGAGACGGGTATTGGAATCGTCCCAGCTGGTGACCGGAAAAACGACCGTGCGGTATCCCTGCGGATCGAACCCTTGCGTGTGCGCGAATTGTTCGGCCGTTGCGCGGGCGCGCGTGGGGCCGAGCGCAAAGCGGGGCTCACCGCCGAATTCATCGACGTGCACGGCGGCGATAGTCACTGCGCCCGCGATGAGCAGCAGCAGCGCGGCAAGGCGGCGGCGCTTCGACCAGGGGGCGTAGGCCAGGCTTTCGGATACGGGCACCACAGGCTCCAGACCATCGGCCGGCGCCTCGCCGATCGCATCGGGAGCGCGCGCCGGCTCCGGCTCGAAGCCTCCACGGCGCAGGTAGGCGATGCCGGCGATTGCCACAGGCAAAACCATGATGCCAGCGCTGGCCGCGCCCGAGAATACGAAGTAGGGATGATGCGAGCGCAGCAACAGCAGCGCAGTATACATGGCATCCACCGAATAGTGCCAAACCAGTGTCGGCAGGATGCCCCAGCGCAGCATGATCAGGCCCAGCGCCACGCCGCCGGTGCCGACTTCGACGCCGCGAATCCAATAGGGCTGCTGCGGGTAGCCGGCATGCCCGAATCCCCAGATAAAGGCCGCCAGCACCACTGCCATGGGGACATAACGCAGCAGTTTCGAAAGGAAGGGGATGGCGAACATGCGAAACATGAACTCTTCGGAGACGGCCGGCAGGAATCCGCCTAACAACACGAAGAGCCAGGGCAGGCGCGTATTCAGCAGATCGTCGTAAGGGACGTCGGCCGGCGACCACGCGCCGAAGCGGTAAGCAACCATGTAGAAGGCCGTCTGATAGGCGACGAAGACAGCGGCCAGCGTGATGCCCAGGATGGCGCCGAGAAAGAATTGTTTGCTGCGCAGGCCGCGCGGACTGAAGAGGATGCCGAGCGGAAGGCGCGCGCGGTAGCGTTCGCGATAGAGCGGTTCGGCGCCGGCGGTGAGGATGAACAGCAGTCCGCCCGCGCCCAACGCGCCGGTCAGGTTGCGCAGAAACTCCTGGGCGATGAAACTGGCGTAGGAATCAGTGGTCGGATAGGAGAACTCCGCCAGCGGCTGTGCATTCCAGTTCGCCAGGAAATAGAGCAAGGCGCCCACCGCGCCCACCGCCGCGGCAAACCGCCAACGAACATCGCGGCCGCGCACGCGGAGCACAATGGTGACGAGCAGGCCGACGGCCAGCAGCATCATGAAGCCCGAGTCTATGGTTTGGGCGGTGAGGTTGCGCGAGCGCAGTCCTTCGTAAGCGCGCTGCCAGGTTTCGGGCACCTTCAGGTATTCGCGGTAGCCGCCTGGTTCGGCGCCTTGTACGGTCACTGCCAGGCGGTAGGTGGCGTCGTGAGTATCGAAATCGCGCTCCTTCCAGGTGAAGGTGTGATCGGTGCGCGCGGGGCGTGTGACGCTGGAGCCCTCCACGAAATCAAGGCCGGCGGGGTCGCGGTGCATGGTGTCAAGCAGGAAGCGCTCGGCGATGGCGCGCGCCTGGCCGGCGGACAGGTTGGGACCCGCGGCGGCTTCGGGGATCTCGTGCTGGAAGCCTGCCAGTTCGCCCGCGGGCGTCACGTCTACGCGGAACTCTTCCTTCTGCAAGGGGCGGAACCAGCGCCAGGACCAGCGCCACAGGCGCACGCGGCTGCCCATGAGGCGGTTGGCCCGATCGAGACCCAGCTCACGCTCGAGGAAAGTCTTGGCTGTGTCGTCGTAGCTGAAACGGGACGCCTGGCGATACCCGTTCACGCGTAGGCCCTGGGCAGCGAGGAATCTTTCGGCTTGCGCGCGCGCCTGTTCGCGGGTGACGCGGAAATCAATGGAGGCTTCCGGGAATGCGCGGTAGAAATAGCGCGCGGAGAACCAGACCGTGGCCGCCAGCAGGAAGACACAGATGGCGAGGAAGCGGAAGTCGGCGCGGTGGAGGCGTTCAGGCATCGGGAGTTCGACCAAACAGGATAGCGAATAATCTGTGGGGCGGGTCGATGGGTGGTAAGAATCGGGTTTCCCGTTGCATCGCGTAACATGGTGTAGCATTGGTGTAGCATGGCCTGGCGTAAGATGGCGAAAAATCGTGTAAGATGGCGTTACAGTTTGTCGCTTTCTGTCGCCGTGTCGGGACGTTGAGCCTCGCGGGCGACGCGGCGATTGCGCCGCCCGGGTAGTGATTGGTTATCTGGGGAAGTTCGGCAGGACGCCGCCCGGCAAGCGCAGGGCGCTTGCCCCTACCTAATGCGAGAGTAGCACGCGGGCGGAAGGGATCCGCTTGACCGGGTATCGTTTGGCGACTGTTTTCACGCGCTCCAGGGGAATATGAGATGCGTGACCGAAAAACCGGCCAATCGATGCTACACGATTCTATGGCACGATGGCGAATACGGTGCCTTTGCCTGCAGTGCCGCCAGCGGAGGTGGTGCCATAGAGCACTCCTGTCGAACTTAGGGCCAGTGCTGCCACGGGGGTAGCTCCGTCGCCGTTTTGGTCCGTGAAACTGTGTAGGATTGTCTCGGTCCAGGTGCCGCCCGGCGCGGTTGGAGGCGCCAGCTTGAATACCGTGCCGAAGCCAGCGCTTCCGCCACCCGAGGTCGTGCCGTAGAGCACGCCGTTCGTTCCCACTACAACACTTGCAGACGGATCGGTTCCGTCGCTCTTACCCCTGTGAAGCTGTAAATCACCGACTCCGTCCATGTCCCGCCCGGCGTGGCTGGCGGTGTCAACCGGAACACCGTGCCACATCCGGGCCCATTTCCGTACTCACACGACCCGGTGCCACCAGACTGGGTGGTGCCGTAGAGCACTCCACCTGGACCCATTGTGAGAGCTGCTTGAGGGCCTTCGCCATCTGACGCCGTATAGGTAAAGGTGTGGATTGTGGTCTCCGTCCAGGTGGTGCCAGCGGTGGCCGGCGGAGTCAGCTCGTAGACCGTTCCGCATTGACAATATTCATCGCCTCCGTAGAATGTGGTCCCGAACAACGATCCGCCTTCGGATACTACGCCCGCAAAGACCCAGTACCCCGAGGTAAAGCCGAAGGTATATAGCTTGTACTCCGTCCAAGTGCCTCCGGGCGATGCGGGGGGCACCAGTGCCACTGATGCTCCGGAAGGGAAGGCAGAGTTCCCATAGGCAAAACCTTGCGTCGTCGTGAATAATGTTCCTCCTGGGGCCATAAGCAACGGGCCGTTCGGGATTACGTCCTGACTGTGATCACTAAACCCACCATAGTCGAAGGCGTATAAGACGGTCTCGGTCCAGTTACCTCCCGCGGTGGAGGGTGGCGCCAGTTCGAAGACAGTACCAGCGCCAGTGCCGCCTCCACGCGTGGTGCCGTAAAGCGCTTCCGTACCGAAGATCAATGCCGCGTCCGGGTATAAGCCGTCGGGCCCGCTAAAATTGTGGATCACGGTTTCCGTCCAGAGTTCTCCCGTGGCAGGCGTTAACCTAAAGACAGTACCGGATTCGGATGTCCCTCCGGTGTAGGTGGTGCCGTAGAGCGCACCATCCTTGCCAATTACCACCGCTCCTTTGGGCTGGGCGCCGTCAGGGTTCCCCGTGAAGCTATGCAGTGTGTAATAGGCAGTGGCCTGCGCGAGGCCGACGCGGGGCATGAGAAGCGCCAGCGCGGCTAGAAACAAAAAGGGGAATATTTGGCGCCCCCCCCCGGGCCTCGACGCCAGATTTTTTCGTTGTAATTCGTCATCATATTCCTCCTTAGGAGGCTGCGCATGGCTCAGCTCAGCGGCTCACTTCATCGGGTGTCCGATGGTCTACTATACCTTAAACACGGCGCAGCGGCGGAAGTTGCGGGTGTTCGGAAATAAAGTCGGCGGCTTGCGGTCAGATTGGGTTCGTTTGGTTTTTTCGGTTTGGCTTCGACCGAGATCCGCGCAAGTGCCCAGGGCCGGGATTTCTTGATTCTTTGTAACATTGCGTAACATTACGCCAGTGAAGTGACCTACCCCGGACTGAGCATAGCATGCCCGCGGCGTGAGTTCGGCGGACCGATTGGAGTTGGGCGTTTGTTTTCAGCTAGTGAGAGGCGGAGCGCGGCGTGTGATCGAAAACCGGCCAATCGGCAAAGCCCAGGCTGGGATTCTTTTTCGGTGTGAATTCCGTTACTTAGGAGCGAAGGTGGGGCCGGAGTCAGGTGACTTGGCGGGGTGCGAATTCCGGGGCATGCCTTCGCACCCGTGATCGTGGGATCGTGGGGGCATGGCAAGCGGGATCGCCGCACGCACGGTGCCGGGTATGACTCGATTTAGGCTACGAGCCTGCCCCACTATCCAAATTCTACCGACGCGCCAGCGGACACGACGCCGTCGGGCGAGACCACCGCAACGGCCCCGCGAGAAATTCTTCGGTCCGTGAATCGCCCGTGGTAGCATCAAATTGAATGCCAATTCAACGCCCAACGCTCGACATCGCCGAGGATATCCAATCCTTGAGCGATTTCAAACGGAACAGCCGGGAGTTCCTTGAACGGATGCGCGAGACTGGCAATCCAGTGGTCCTCACAATCAACGGCAGGGCAGAAGTTGTTGTCCAGGATGCCGCATCCTACCAGAAGCTGCTCAACTACATAGGCGACATGGAGGCTCGCGAAGGGATCAAGCGTGGCTTGGCCGACGTGGACGGTGGGAGAGTGACGCCCATCGAAAAATTCGAGAAGGACTTCCGGAAGAGGCATGGAATACCGCGTGGTTCTCGCTGATTCCGCGAAGGCCGACGCCGAAAGTCTGTATCGATGGGTTATTGAAAGAGCTGCGCTGCGAGGTCCTGAATGGTTCGAGGGACTGATGGATTGTCTCTACTCGCTCAATCACAGCCCAGGCCGATGTCCGCTACCGCCGGAAGCCAGAAGATCGCACCGCGAGATCCGCAGCCTCCTATACGGGAAACCAGGGAGGGTCTACCGCATCATTTTTGAGGTTGATGAAGAACGGCACACGGTTTGGATATTGCACATCCGCCGCGGCGCACGCGCGCCGTTACGGCCTGGAGACTTGGCGAGGCCCGGCTAGGGCTAGGTACGCCAGAGAAAGGGGAGAGTCTTAGTTGGCGGCTGGACATCGCGCTTTCGGCGCGCCGTCCGGAGGTCCACCTGCAAGCGTTTCTTCCCGGCGTCTCTTCCACGCGTTTCTTCGCGGCTGCGAGGATTGTTCGTAGGCCCTCGCCAGCGCGCGATTCAGCACCGCAAGCAAGTACTGAATGAATCCGCGCTCGCCCTGCGGGCCACCAAATGTGAAGCGGCCTGCGAGGCCGCTTGCAGGCTACGAGCCTGCCCCGCTATCCAAATTCGACCGAGCGCGCCAGCTTGACGGCCGGGTTCTCCAGCAGTTGCTGCAGCACGCGTTCGGGCACGACGCCGTCGGTCGAGACCACCGCCACGGCTTCCAGCGGCTGGCCCGGCGCGGCGGGCACTTCGCCACGGCCCAGCGAGAAATTCGCGATGTTGATGTTGTTGTGCCCCAGCACCATGCCCACATGGCCGATGACGCCGGGCACGTCCAGGTTCTTCATGAAAATCAAATGGCCGGAGAGGGGCGCCTCGCAATAGATCCCATCCACCTGGATCAGCCGCGGATTGCCCAGCAGCACCGCGCCTTCCACCACCGTGACGCCGGAATCCGTTTCGAGTTCCAGGCGAATCGAATCCGTGTGACCGGAGCGCGACTCGTGGCGCTCGTCCAGGTTCCAGCCGCGCTGTCCGGCGATCTGCATGGCGTTGACGAGGTTGGCGCGCTCGGACATCGACCGCTTTAGCACGCCCGCCAGGCCGGCATTGCGCAACAGGCTGGTGTTGTTCTCGCCGATGCGCCCGAAATATGCCAGCCGCACCGTCTTGATATGCCCGGCGGCGATATAGGCCGCAAAACTTCCCAGCCGCTCGGCCACGTTGATATACGGCCCCAGGGCGCGGTATTGATCGGGCGAAAGCGACGGCATATTCACGGCGTTCAGCGCCACGCCATGCGTCAGATACTCGACCACCTGCTCGGCGATGCGCACGCCCACGATCTCCTGCGCCTCTTCGGTGGAGCCGGCAATGTGCGGCGTGGCCAGAATATTGTGCCCCGCGCTTCCGGCGAATAGCGGGAAACCGGACGGCGGCGGTTCCACGGAAAATACGTCCAGAGCGGCAGACCCGACCTTGCCCGAATCGATGGCCTGCCGCAACGCTTCTTCGTCGACCAGCTCGCCGCGCGCGCAGTTCACGATGCGCACACCCGGCTTCATCTGCGCGAAGGCATCGTGCGAAAGCATGCGATCGGTTTCGGGAGTCAGCGCCACGTGCAGCGTGATGTAATCGCTATGGGCGTAGAGCGCCGCCAGATCCACCAACTCGACGCCCAGATCTTTGGCGATCTGCGCGGTGACATACGGATCGTAAGCCTGCACATGCATCTCGAAGGCACGGGCGCGCTTCACCACTTCGCGGCCGATGCTGCCCAGCCCGACGATGCCGAGCGACTTGCCGCGCAGCTCGCTGCCCATGAACTTCTTCTTTTCCCACTTGCCGCCGGTGGTGGATTGGGTGGCTTCCGGAATATGGCGAGCCATGGCCAGCATGAGCGCCAGGGTGTGCTCGGCCACGGAGATGGCATTGCCTCCGGGCGTATTCATCACCAGGACGCCGGCCGCGGTGGCGGCTTCCAGATCGACGTTGTCGACGCCCACCCCGGCACGGCCGATGACGCGCAGGCGGGGCGCTTTGTCGAGCACCGATTGGTTCACCTGCACGGCGCTACGCACGATCAGGGCATCCGCCTCCGCGAGGTGATTCGAATATTCCTTGGGACTGGAAACGATCACATTCCAGCCTGGCTGAGATTTCAGAAGAGCGACTGCAACGTCGGCGAGCGGCTCCGCGACCAGGACGATCATGCGTGCACGGCCTGCTGCGCGACCGCAACCTCGCTATAGACGTTCTGGACCGCGGCGACGCCCGTTCCAAACTCGACCGGGTAGCCGTTCGCGTGCAGAATGATTTCGAGCTCCGCAACGACCGCGAAGAGATCCGCGAAATCGAAGTAGCCCAAATGCGCGATGCGGAAGATTTGCCCCTTCATGCTGCCCTGGCCATTCGCGATCACGGCGCCGAAACGGTTGCGAAACTCCTTCACGATTACGCTGGAATCGAGACCGCGCGGGGCCTTCACGGCGGTCACGGAGGAGCCCGGCGAATGCGGCGCGAACAACTCCAGGCCCAGCTTTTCGACGGCGGCGCGCGTAGCGCGGGCCAGCAGCTGGGCGTTCTCGATCAGATGCGGCATGCCGAGCTGCTTCACATATTTCAGCGCTTCGGCCAGCGCCAGAACCAGCGCCGTGGATGGAGTCCAGCTCGATTCGCCGGCGTCGCCACTTTTCTTTTCCTTCTTCAGATTGAAGTAGTAATGCGGCAGCGAGGCGCTATCGGCGAAGCCCCAGGCCTTGGGGCTAACGGACATGAAGGCCAGGCCCGGCGGAATCATGAAAGCTTTCTGCGAGCCGCCGATCACCACGTCCAGGCCCCAGCCGTCGATATCGAGCGGCATGGTGCCCAGGCCGGTAATGGCGTCCACCACAAAGATAGCGCCGGTCTTGCCGACAGCGCGGGCCATGGCGCGCACGTCGTGCGCGGCGCCGGTGGAGGTTTCCGACGCCTGTACGAATACACCGCGGGTAGACGGTTCGGCCGCCAGGGCGGCTTCCACCTGCGCGGGGGAGACTACTTCGCCGTAGGGCACAGAAATAACCGTAGCGTCCAGGCCGTAGGCTTTGGCGATCTCGGCCCAGCGTTCGCCGAACTTTCCGGCCACGCAGACGACCACTTTATCGCCGCGCGAGAAAAGGTTCGATACGGCCGCATCCATCGCCCCGGTGCCCGAGGCGGCGAACATCAGAACGTCGTTGGCGGTGCCCATCACCTCTTTGAGGTCCGCGAGCATGGACCGGTACACCTTGCGGAAGTCCTCCGTACGGTGGTGGATATCCGATGCCATCATAGCGTGCAGGGCGGGCGGATAGAGGGGCGTGGGGCCGGGCGTTAACAATCTTTGTTTTCGAATGTGCATGGCGGGACCTTAATCGTTTAGGATAGCAGACGGCTTCCGGATGGTGCTGCCACTTGGCTGCCGCTACTCGAACGGCTTCGGCGGAAGTAAGAACTGCATTCCGAAATATCCGACGAAAAAAGGCTGGCCCTTGGACGCAGCCGCTACGCTTCGGCCAGCCATCAGCAGGAGGATAAATGGCGGGCGAAGTTTGTAGCGGGCGCCCGCGTCTATGGTTTGCTGGTTGTACGAATTATTGAACGTGCCCAGTCCGTAGAACTCGGCGTCCAACTCCAGCTTCTTCGTCACATCGTGGCCGACCACAAAACCGGCGAGCCAGCCATGCGGCCCGAGATGAACCTCGTTGTAGCCCACTTCCCAGTTGATATCGACGGGTCCGAGGTGTTCTGTGAATTCGATGGGCAGGATCAGGCTGGCGCCGCGCGGAGTGATGCCCCGTTGCACGGACTGATTGGGGTTGTTGATGGAGGCCTGCGGGAAGATGGAGATTCCGAGGCCCGACTTTTTGTTATCGTAAAACCGCCATTTGACGCCCAGTTGATCCTGCCCCAGGCCATACTTTACATTGCCCGAGTTGTTCACGCGCAACCAGGCGTTTTCGAAAGTCAGTTGGATGCGATCACCCAGGCCGTAATTGATGTCGACGTCCGGAATGTGGGTGGTTGAGGCACCGTCGTATAAGAACGGCATGTATCCCAGGTTGATTTCCCAGTTCTTATTGCCGGGAGTTCCCGGATCGTTGGTATAGTACGGCGGACCACCCTGCGCGCGCGCCTGCGGCGCAAGCAGGAAAACAAATGTCGCCGCCAGGGCGGCGGCATAGCAGGTTTTGGGTTCGTTGGTCGAGATGGCGGCAGCCTCCGCTTTCGGAGTACACACCAGCATCGCACAGGTATTCGTGTCGACCGATGGCGGTAAAGGGTTGCATGGGGGTGGACGACACTTTCGTGACAGATCCCGCAAAGAAGGTCGATCACTCTACCTGCGGGCACGACCGCGCGTTGGGCGCCCTAAGAGGCCGCTGCAGGCTGAGAGCCTACCCCACTTGACGACAAGGGCGCATTACACTATAGTCTATAGCATCACTAGACTGATTTGGGAAATATCGCCGGGTCAGTTCCGGGCGCTCTCGGAGTTCCGCCACCAAATCCGCAAGTTTCTGCATTTCAGCGAGAGGGCCGCACGGGCCCACGGCCTGGCGCCGCAGCAGCACCAGCTGCTGCTGGCCATCAAGGGTTTCGATGGATCGAGCCATGGCCCGACGATCGGCTATCTGGCCGAGCGCCTGCAGGTTCGCCACCACAGCGCCGTGGAGCTGGTGAATCGGATGGTGACGCACGGTATGGTCCAGCGGCAGACTGGTGAGCACGACCGGCGCCTCGTGACCGTGGCGATGTCAGAAACCGGCGAGCGGATCTTGAAGGACCTGGCGGCGGAGCATATCGCCGAGATCCAGCAGACGGGTCCCAGGCTGGTAGCGGCGCTGCAGCAAGTGATCGAGAGCGATCAGATACCCGAACCGGCGAACTTGAACACACCTAAAGACTCCGGACTGCCGTCGTGAATGAGCAGCTCGGGATCCTTGCCGACTACCTTGCTGTAAGGCACCACCGAGTGAGTCAACCAGACGTTGCCTCCGATCACGCTGTGATGCCCGACAAGGGTTCTACCTCCCAGAATGGTGGCATTCGGATAAACGGTGACGTGATCCTCCAGATCGGGGTGCCGCTTATTGGACTGGCCGCGGCGCAACCTGCCCAGATCGTCCCTATCCAGGGGATTAAAGGCTCCCAACGTGACGCCGTGATAGAGCGTGACCCAGCTCCCAATGGTGGCCGTTTCTCCGATCACCACGCCGGTGCCATGATCGATAAAAAACGAATCGCCAATGGTGGCGCCGGGGTGGATGTCGATGCCGGTTTGACTATGCGCGGCCTCGGTCATCATGCGCGGGATGTACGGGACCTCGAGACGATAGAGCCGATGCGCCAGGCGGTGCACGGTAATAGCCTGGATGGAAGGATAGCTGAGCAGCACTTCCTCAAGACCCGCGGCGGCGGGGTCGCCGCAGAAGGCCGCGTCGACATCGGAGGCCAGAAGGCGGGCGAGCTCCGGTAGACTTTCAAGGGCCTGGTCAACGCGTTCCCGCGCCGTCTTCTTGATTGCAGGCGGCACCCTTCCGCCGCGGCAGTGGCAGTCCAGATGGATGGCGCGGCAGACTTGATCGGTGAGGAGCTTTTCAATGTCCTTGAGGTACACACGCGCGCGCGCGGGAAAATTGCTCCCGTGATCGCTGTGGTAGAAAAGGGGAAACAGGCCCTTGGTATAGCGGCGGCAGATCTCCGCGATGTCCCTTCGGCTGGGCAGTTCAAAGCTCTTGTCGCCGCTGGTGAGACCGGCTTCGAGCGCCTTGCCAAACGTGAGGGACAGGGTGTTCAGTTTTGGTAGATCCATAGGTGCACCCCTGTGAGATGAAGATCGCTGCGTTATGGTCGCGGCTCGGCTCGAACTCGGCAGGCCACCCACAACGATGGCCTGCCCCACAGCTACTGGAACTCGGCAGGCCACCCACAACGAGGGCCTGCTTGCTTTGGCTACGCCGCCCTTCCC
>DATKFU010000053.1:0-27659 GCA_035511215.1 Bryobacteraceae bacterium
TGCAGGGGGGCGAAACCGGGAGTCGTATGGGGACGGGAAGGGGCAAGATGTCTCGAACAAACGTTTACATCGACGGATTCAACCTCTACTACGGCGCGCTAAAGCGCACTCCCTTCAAATGGCTTGACCTCGGCAAGCAGCATTCCCATCGGCATCGCTTGCGGGTCGCCTTCCAACCCGGCCATACGTGCCGCCTCCCATGCGTCATTGCTATAGATATCGCCCCTAAAAAAGGGTCGAGTTTTGCAAAACGACGCCCATTTGCTGGCGGATGCTGGAAACGTCCAGCGTCGTGATGTCCTGTCCATCGAAAGAGATGGCGCCGGACTCGGGCTTCTCAAAGCCGAGCAGCAGCGGGCATGTTTCGCTTTTCTTTCACCATCGCTCTCTCAGGGCTGACGGACCTGTTCCGCGGAAAGCTGATCGTGAAAATGTGCTTCGGCGGCATCGACGAAAGTGCGATAACCGTCTGGGTCGATGAATGGATTAGGTTGGGCGCCATTTTGCATGCGTTTGTACTTCTCGATCATTCCGTAATAGCCACCGTGCGCGCCCAGAAACACATCGCACTTGAGAGAACGGAGGGTCTGGAACGTCTTCTGGTAGTCCTCAGCGATGCCTGAATACGTTGGATGATTGAGGAGATGGACACCAGGATTAATCGTCGTGCCGCCCACAAAAACCACATCGTGGAGCCTGCCGGCTTCGGTCGCCTGCATCGTCCACGTTGTGCATCCGATGCTGTGGCCCGGCGTCAGGTGAGCCGTTAGCGTTACTCCGCCGAGCGTCACTCGCTCGCCGTCGGAGAACGTGTGATCCACGTGAACCGGCGGATACGTGACCTCCCGCCCCCATCGCGGATCGGTTTTTCCGCCGCTCTCGAGGACCCCGGCTTCGCGTTCGCTCGAATAGATTCTCGCCCCAGTCAGTTTCTGCAGCGCAGCCTGGCCCGCGACGTGGTCGAAATGCGCCTGACTGTTGATGAGTATCTTCACATCGGTGATCTTGAACCCAAGCTTCTCCACACTTCCGCGAATCATGGCCGGCGTATCTTCATACCCGCTGTTCAATAGGAAGTGACCATTGGGTGTTACGATCAGGTATGAGGTGATGTCCTCCGTCCCGACGTAGTAGAGGTTGTCCATAATGCGATACGCCGGGAAGGGACTGTTTCCCTCATGTGCCGTTTGCGCGAAAGCGGCGGACGCCACCACGAGGGCGAAAAAGAGACGGGAGCGGTTCACCGATTCATTATAGAGGAATGCACTGCCGGCTTTGGGGTCGGCGTCCAGGCCGAGGAGTTATGCTGGGCGAGCCTGCCTTCGGCCAGACTGTAGGTTAGACTCTCGACCTTCATTTATTCCCTTTATTAATTGGGGCAAAACAGCACCGCCGGTCCACTATACACGTGAACCGAGAAAAGCCATGAGAATCTCCACAAAACTTATTCTCTTTTATGCCGGCGTACTCGCCGCGTTTTGCATTTTAGTAGCCGTGGCCCTGATGGCGTAGATGCGAACACTATCGCGGGGCTACGAAGCGCTCCTGGACACCCAGGTCCGGCAAATAGATCAGGCCCGCACCGTTCAGGTCGGCCTTCAAGATGCAGGTGCAGGAATGGAAGGACATTCTCTTGCGCGGCCACAACGCGGACGACCTCCTTGCCCATTACACGAAACAATTTCACGACAAAGAGACGCAGGTACGTGCCGAAGCAGGCGCGCTGGCTCTCGCCAGAGCCCATGGATGAATTGAGACAGCAGGCCAAGTGATAACGTCGACTTGACTGCGGGGTCAGAGGCCAATGCCTCGGAATGGCACGCGCACATCGGCGATCTCGCCCTCACACGCGGCGCAAGCCCTCGGGCCTCGAACATCGATCTACGTTGGCGTCCGGAGCGGCTGACGCTACCAGCGCGCTGAGCTAAACAACTTCCGACCCGCACACTAGCTGGCGAGCTCGATCTCGATCTTCTTGGCCCCCACGTCCAGCTTTACAATCCGGAAGCTGCGGATCTGCCCCGCCCGCGCCGGCTCGCGTTTGCTGGCCCGCGGCCCCGACCCCGCGCCGCCCTTCCACTTCGCCGACAACATGGAAGACAGCGACGTGACATCCGCCCCGGACTGGGCCGCCTGCTCCTCCGCCGGTCCCGTCTCCGCGCCCGCGGCTTTGCAGGGCACCTGGATGCCTTCCCCCAGTTCCACCTTGGCGCGCCCGCCGGAAACCTCCGCGATGCGGCCCGTCACCACGTCGCCTTCCTTGTGCTCGGCGATATATTCGTCGATGCTGGTGGGCTGTAGCTGCTTCATGCCTAACTTGAGCCGGCGCCGCTCGCCGTCCAGTTCCAGAATCTGCGCGCGCACCGTCTGGCCCACTCTCAGCACATCCTGCGGATGGTTGATGCGCTTCTCCGCCGTTATGTCGCCCACGTGGATCATGCCTTCCACGCCCTCGGCGATCTGCACGAAAGCGCCGAATTTCGTCAGGCTGACCACCGCGCCCTCTACTACCCCGCCCACCGGATACTTCTGTTGCGCATCAGCCCACGGATCGCCCAGCGCCTGCTTCAATCCCAGCGAGATGCGCCGCTCGCCGGGGCTGACGTGCAGCACCACGGCCTCCACCGAGTCCCCCGGCTTCACCACATCGCTGGGCTTGCGTGCCTTCTTCGACCAGGACATCTCCGAAAGGTGGATCAGCCCTTCCACGCCCGGCTCCAGCTCCACGAAAGCGCCGAAATCCGTCACTCGCGTGACCGTGCCGCGTACCCGATCGGCGGTCTTGTACTTCTCGCCCACCTGTTCCCATGGGTGCGGCTGAAGCTGCTTCAGCCCCAGCGCAATGCGCCGCTTGGCCGGGTCCACTTTTAGGATCTTGACATCCACTTCCTGGCCCACCGCCAATGCGTCCGCCGGCTTGTCGACGTGCCCCCAGGCAATATCCGCCACGTGCAAAAGCCCGTCCACGCCGCCGATATCGACGAATGCGCCGTAATCGGTCAGGCTGCGGACCGTGCCGTGCATCACCGCGCCTTCCTGCAGATCCGTGAACAGCTTCGCCCGGTTGCGTGCTTCTTCCTCTTCCAGCACCACGCGCCGGTCCACCACCACGTCTTCGTCGGCCACGTCCAGTTTGATGATCCGGCAGGTGATCTCCTGGCCCACCAGCTTTTCCATTTCGGGCACGTCCTTGGCACCCGAGCGCGAAGCCGGCATGAAGGCGCGCACGCCCACATCCACGCTCACGCCGCCCTTCACCACGCCCGAAACCACGCCCGCGATGGAGCGCTTTTCGGCGAAGGCGGCCTCCAGCGACGACCAGTCCTTGGGCCGTTCCACGCGCACTTTCGAGAGATCGTAGTAGCCTTCTTCGTTGCGCCCCTTAATGGACACCGGGAACTGGTCGCCCACCTGTACGCTTACTTTGCCGGCAGGATCTTTGAAATCGGCCGCGGGCATCACGCCCTCGATCTTCTGGCCGATATCGATGAACACTTGCTCCGGTGAAACGGCGACCACCGTGCCGGTCAGACCCTGGCCGCCGGCTTCGGGTTTATGGGTGTGGGATTGTTCGTATTGGGACAGGATGTCCGCGAAGTTTTCGCCGCGTTCGGGCGTGCTTGGGGTTTCATCCTGTTCCAGCGTGGTGTTGTTGGGCATGAGACTACGTAGTTATTGTGGCATAATCCGGTCTGGGGCCGCATCGTGGCTGAACAGGAATCGTGGCGGCGCGCCGCGCAGTGGATTCAACTGGAAGACCTGGTGTGGGTGCTGCTCTTCGCTGCCATGGCGGTGCTCAGCCCGTACCACGACATCTATGAGTTCGGCCCGCTCGCGGCGCTTTGCGCGCTGCAGATTCTGGAGCCTAAGCTCGAATTTGTGGGCACCACGCGCGGCAAGGTGGTTTGGATCATCCTGAAGCTGCTGTTCTGCTATGCGTTGATCGGATTCACGTTCGGGGTCAGCAGCAGCTATTACTGGCTTCTGCTGCTGCCGGTAATCTCGGCCGGCACGTCGCTGGGGTTGATCGGCACGCTGATCTTCATCGTGCTGTCGTCCGGAGCGTATCTGTCGTTCCTGGTGTTCCTCGATCCGAGCCGGTGGGTCATCGAGCTGCAGGAGAAACGGGATATTGCCCTGCGCGTGATTTTGCTGGCAGTGGCGGGCAACCTGACCACCACCCTGGCCCAAGCGCTGCGCCGCCAGTTCGCCAAGACCAAAGCCGTGGCCGATCAGCTAGCCGAAGCCAATCGCAACTTGCAACAGGCCGAAGAAGCCGTGCGCCGTTCGGACCGTCTGGCCGCGCTGGGCCAGCTCGCGGCGGGACTGGCGCATGAGTTGCGCAATCCGCTGGGCACTATCCGCGCCTCGGCTGAGATGCTCACCCGCAGCGTCGCTTCGGAAAACGAAGTGGCCCGCGAAGTCGCCGGCTTTATTGCCGAAGAAGTGGACCGCACCAATTCGCTGGTCACCCGCTTTCTGGATTTCGTGCGGCCCCTCGAATTGCGCCCCGCGCCCGCGGACCTCGCCCAGGTGCTCGACCGCTCTGTCGCCATGGTGGAACGCGAAGCCGCCGCCCGCGAAGTCACTGTTTACAAAAACTATTCGCCGGACATCCCGCCGTTCCCGCTTGACGCGGAGCTGATGGAGCGGGTCTTCTACAACCTGTTGGCCAACGCCGCGCAGGCCACGGCTCCCGGCGGCGCGGTCACCGTGAAGACGCGCCCAGCCGGCGGCAACGCCGAGATTTCGATCATCGATCGTGGCGAGGGCATCGATCCCAAACTGATCGAGACCATCTTCAATCCTTTTTTTACGACGAAGTCCGACGGCGTCGGTCTGGGGTTGGCCATCTGTTCCAAGATTGTGGACCAGCACGGCGGCAAAATCGAGGTGGAGAGCGAGTTGGGCAAGGGCAGCGTATTCCGCGTATGTTTGCCCATTTTGCACATCGCGGAGGCCGTATCCGGCTCGAAACCGAAAGACTGAGCCTCTGCCCATGGGAAGCGGACGACTGGCTGCAATTCCGCGCCATCGCCGCCGACCCGGACGTGGTGCGCTACATCGGCGATGGTACTGCCTGGCCAGCGGAACGCTCGCGGCAGTTCGTCGAACGCCAGATGGCGCTCTACAGCGAGCGCGCCTTCTGTCTGTGGAAGCTGGTGCCCCGGCTGCACGGGTTGCAAAATGACGGTGGCGGGTTGATCGGATTCTGCGGGCTGCAGCCCTTACCTGAGTCTGAGGAGATCGAAATCGGCTGGTGGCTGGCGCGCGACTGGTGGGGCCGCGGCTTGGCCACGGAAGCTGCGCGGGTGGCCCTGCGCGACGGCTTCGAGCGTGTGGGTCTGGAACGCATCTTGGCCATCGCCCAGCCGGCCAACACGGCTTCCATCGGTGTGATGCAAAAGCTGGGGATGCGCTTTGAGCGGATGGCCGAATCGCGGGGGATTTCTGTGGCGATGTATGCGCGCTGCGTCTGCTAGGTGGGACAGGCCTTCCGGCCTGTCCCTGTCAACCTCATCAAGACTGCCGCTTACGGAGCTGCGACCAACGCGGGAATCAGCAGATTGGCCTGCGGGGATCCCAGCCCGGTGACATAGTCGTAGCCCACACCGGCCTTGCAGTCCGCGCCGCAGCTGCCGTTACTGCCCGAGGTGATGTCGTGGTAATCGGCTTCCGCATCCGGATACAGCAGCGTCTGCGGCTGGTAAAGGCGGTGCTTCGACGCCAGCGCGCGCTCGTTATTGGCGATGGCGAACAGAGCGGCCCACTGCGGAGAGCCAATGCTGGTACCACCCCACTGATTCCAGCCAAGGTAGCAGGCGGAGCCACAATTGTAGCTGCTGTATGCGGGAACGCCGGTCGATGGGTTGCCATCGTAGGCCACGTCGGGAACACCGCGTTTGCCGGTGGTCTGCACGCCCTCCTGATAGCTCGGTTCGGCCTCGTAAGCGCTTACGCCCCCGCCGCTATCGTTCCATGCGGTCTCGCTCTCCCAGGCGCCGGTGGTGGAGTTGATCGTCAGAGTGGTGCCGCCGACGGCCACCACAAACGGCGAAGCGGCCGGGTAAGAAACGCCGTGACCGCCGTCGCCGGAAGAGGCGACAAAGGTGACGCCGGTGACTTCGAAGTGAGAATCGGAGGTCGACTCGTTAGAGGCTTCACCACCGCCCCAGCTCATGGAGACCACGGTAGCGCCATTCGACACGGCTAAGTCCACCGCGGCATACAGGTCGGCATTGCTGTTGCTCTTGGCTTCCACCAGGATGATCTTGGCGGCCGGCGCGATGGCGTGCGCCCATTCGATATCGATGGCGATTTCGTTGGTCCAGCCGGTCGTGTCCGCAGGCGTGCCAGCTGCCAGGATCTTCTTGAAACAACCATTGGCGGTGGTGCACGCAGGCAATTTGAACTCTGTGTTGAATACGCCCAGGTCCGCTTCAGCGTTGGGGTCGTCATAAGCGTCGACCAGTGCAATCACCTGACCGGCGCCGTATTTGGTAATTGAGTTAAAACCATATGCAACTTTCATCTTCCCGGGAAAAGTCCCCGACGGACCCGCGTCTGGCGAGGCGTCCGGGACGATGACTCGTTGAAGGGGAGGGTGCGAAGTTCCTTGTAGAATATCGGTACCGTCCTGAGCTGCCAGCGGTAGTGCCACAGCAAGGGCAACCGCGGACAGGGAGAGGCTAAATCGCGCTCTGTTCATGCGTAAGAATCCTTTTTTGGGGTGGTTTTGGTGAAAATGGTATACCCCGACGACCATATCACCTCGTCTCGGTGGTTGCAACGCTTTGTCCCAATTTGTTAACAATTTCTTTAGTACCAGAAGTACTAGAAGTGGATTTAGGCGCTTCGAGGCGCTCGACCGGGCCGTTGACAATCTGGCCGCCACGCTGTATCCTCCAAGGCGAAACTTACCAATGTCGAAAAGACGTTCTTCAAACGGTGCCCCTGCTGTTCTCGGCAGCCTGCGCCACCACCCTCCTTTTTTCCACCGCGCCAGCGCGGGCGCAGCAGAGCTTTTCCATTTCCGCGACGCCGGCTAAGTTGTACCTAAACCAGCACGGGGTCGCCGCCAGCACCATCGCGATTCAGCCGGTGAACGGCTTCGCCGGCGCCGTCACACTGTCGGTGTCGGGCTTGCCGAAGGGAGTCGTAGCGGAGTTCAAACCCGACAGTACAACCGGCACGAGCACACTGGTGCTCGAAGCTAGTCCGGTAGCGGTAACGGGAGCCACCACCGTGACTGTGACCGGCGCCTCAGGCAGTCTCACGGAGACTATTTCTATCCCCCTGGCGGTCAGCGCCGCAACCGGCACGGGCGGACTTGGAATAGTCGTGGATCTGTCGCCGTCCTACAACGTCTACGGAATTTACACCAACGGCACGTCCTTTTCGACCGGCGGCCTGGATGGCGTCGGCTGGGCATACTCCGTGAACCTGCTGACCGAGTCGCGCAAGTTAAACGGCATACAGTTCGATTTTGGGCCGGCGGATCAACTCGATGCAGTCAGCGGCACCGGCCAACCCATCCTGCTGCCAGCGGGTCAGTTCGGCACCCTGGCGATGCTGGCCACCGGCGTCGAAGGCAATCAGACCGATCAGGTTATTAGAGTGACTTATACGGACGGCACCGTCTCGGAATTCGTACGGAACTTCAGCGACTGGTTCACGCCCCAGAATTATCTTGACGAGTACGAAGCGGTGACCATGCCATACCGCGATATGTCGGATGGCGGCCTGGACTCCCGCGGAAATTTTTATCTGTACGCGCATTTCTTCACGCTGGACAGCACCAAGACCGTGGCGAGTTTTACGTTGCCCGAAAACCGGGACGTTGTGGTCCTGGCAGTTACTTTGACGCTACCCTAACGAGTGGGGCTCAAAGCCGGCTCAAAGCCTGCAGCGGCCTCGCAGGCCGCCAGCGCGTCTATGTCTTTTACTTAATCTCAAACCGCCCAAACGCCAGCCCCAGGTCCCGCGTATCCGCGCCCACCCGCACCGTGCGGCTCACTTCCACGGTGAGGTCGATCTCACTCTTACCGACCGTCCCTTGCGGCAGCGGAAAATCGAACGTGCTTTCCGCGTTGCCCTTCGTAAACCGCGCCGTGGCCAGGGGCACGCCGTCGACAGTCACGGTCATCTCCAGCGGTCCATTCTTGATTTGGGCCGCCGGGCAAATGGCGGTCACATACAGCCGTTGACCGGTGCTGCGCGGTCCCGGCATCCGCACGCTGGCGCTGCGCCCCATCCAGCGGAATCCCGATTCGAACGGATACCAGCCCGGGCCGACTCGGTCCGTCGCCAGCGGATCGGCCAAATCGATCCGTATCGGCCCCGAAGCGGCCGCCGGGCCCGCCGGCGGTACGTATTGATGCGTGATGTTGCGCAACGGCCCGTTCCCGGAGCGGTATACCACGATCTGGTCTCTGTCCAGCCCGCGGCGGGCCTCGTCGGCGGGCAGGACAAATTTAGACACGTCGTCCAACTCCGGATGCGGCGAAATGACCGCTTCGGAGCCCGGAGCCAGATACACGTCCGGAATCCGGAGGAACAAAAAGGGCCGCTGCGCAATGGCGCCCCAGAATAGATCGTCGTCGATGCCGTCGAGCAGGATGACTTTGCCGGGATGCAACTCGTGCGCGCGCGCCACTCCCAGCACCAGCGCCTCCTGAGCCTCGCCGCGCGCGCGATACCACCGCGCGATGCGCCGCCCCACCGGAACGTGTTGCACAATAAAGCCGGCAGCCAGCAGCACACTCAAAATCCTCCAAACCGTCTGCCACCTTCTCGCCGGGGCCGTGCCCGCGCCCCACGCCCAAGCCAGCGCGTAGCCTCCCAGCATCGCCAGACACAACGCGGGCAGCGTCAGGGAGTAGTCCATGATGTGGTCGCGCAACGGAACCACGGGACCCAGCACAATGAAAAACCAGCACCACAAGACCAGCGCCAGCCGTCGCTTCCGGCGCGCCTGGTACACGGTGAACGCCAGCAGCGCTGCGGTGCAACCCGCCATCAATGCCGCGCCCGCAATCGGAGGAAGGGGAGACAGGTGACGCAGGCCGATGGGCTCGAACGACCGGCGCCAATACGACCACAAAGTGGCCGGAATGGCTGTATCGAAATGCATCGTGTAAGGCACGGTGCCGTGGTTGGGCGCCAGCACAAAATGCAGCACGCCGTAAACTGCCGACGCCGCAAAAAAGGGCAGCGTCTGCCGGAAATACTTCCGCGCGCACAGCAGCGCATAGCTGGCGGCCAGCGCCGGAAACACGATGTTGGTCTCCATGGCCAGAAAGCCCGTTAGAAACGCCGCCCATGTCCGGACATAATAGCGACGCTCGCCCGTTTCGATGTACCGCAGGAAGAAGTGCAGCGCCAGCAAAAGGAAGAAGCCGCAAGCCACCAGGATGTACTCACAGGTCCACGACATGACGGTGGCCAGCTTGCTGTTCGCCACCCAGAAAATGGCGGCCCAGAATCCGGCTGCCCGGGACCCCGTGAGCCGCGCCGTAACGGACTCGGCCAGCGCCAGGTTCGCGAACATCGTGAGGAACACCCAGATGCGGTAGGGCAGGGCATCGCTGCCGAATAGCGCGCCGAACCCGAGGAAGAACACGCGCTCGCTCAATGGCCGCCACGTGCCCTGCACGGTCGGCTCGAACAAGGTGCGCAGCAGGCCGTCCCATCCGTGCGCCTGGTTGGGCAGGTTCAGCCACACAAAGTCGTCCTGTTGGAACCATGCCAGCAATCCCGGCCAGTATAGGACCAGGCAGAAGATAGAAGGAATTGCCCAGTAGGCGGCGGTGCGGAGTTTCCGTCTCAACGGAAGATTATAAACGAGGGGCGGCGACATCTGCGTAGCTCGCCATGGCAAACTGCGCTACGATGGCCTATCCGGAGGCCCCGCATGGTTCTGTCGGATGTAGACATCAAGCGCTACATCGCAGCTGGGAAGATCAAGATTGCGCCCGATCTGCCGCCCGAGCAGTTCGGCAGTTGCTCGGTGGACTTCCGGCTGGGCAACGAGTTTAACGTCTTCGAATACAGCAGCCACCCTTATATCGATCCGCGCGACCGCACCAGCCTGCAACACATCATGCGCACCATCGAGGTGCCGCAGGATGAAATGTTCGTGCTCCAGCCCCGTGACTTCGTCCTGGCCGTGACGCTCGAATCGCTGGAATTGGATGACGATGTGCTCGGCCGCCTGGAGGGCCGTTCCAGCCTGGGGCGGATCGGCATTATCGTGCACGGTACGGCGGGACTGTTCGATCCCGGCTGGACCGGCAAGGCCACCTTGGAGCTGAGCAATCTGAGCCGTATGGCGGTGGCTCTCTATCCTGGCATGCGCATTTGCTCGTTCACCTTCGAACAACTCTCGTCGCCGTCGTCGGTGCCTTACCGCCGGAAGCCGGGCAACAAGTACGCGGGGCAGTTGCATCCGTTGGCCAGCCGGCTGGGCTCCGAAGCCGCCGAATGAAGCTGACGTTCTGGGGCGCGGCCGGCGAGGTGACCGGCTCCTTGCATCAGTTGGATGTGGACGGCAAGCGGTACCTGCTCGATTGCGGCTTGGCGCAGGGCCGGCGCAAAGAGGCCGACCGCAAGAATCGCCATCTGCCTGTGGATGCCCGATCGGTGACCGCCGTGCTGCTGTCGCACGCCCACATCGACCATAGCGGGAACCTGCCGACGCTGGTCAAAAACGGCTTCAACGGACCGATCTTCGCCACTCCGGCGACTATCGACCTGTGCGACGCCATGCTGCGCGACACGGCGCACATTCAGGAGAAGGACTCCGAGTTCGTCAACAAGCGCGCGGCACGGCGCCGTGCGGAGGGCCGCGTAAGCGCCAACGAGCCGGACCCGGAACCGCTCTTACCGTTGTTTACCATGGCGGATGCCGAGCGCACCCTGCCCTTGTTTCAGCCAGTCGGTTACTATGCTGCACAGAGCCTGGACGACCGCCTGAGCTATGAGTGCTACGACGCCGGGCACATCCTGGGATCGTCGGCGCTGGTTTTGAACCACCGGAATGGCGGGGCGCGCGTACGCTTGGCGTTTTCCGGCGACCTGGGCCGTCCCCACCTGCCCATCACGCGTCCGCCCGATGCGCTGCCGAGCGTCGACTATTTGATCCTTGAAAGCACGTACGGCGGCAGATTGCACAAGAGCGCCGCGCACGTGATCGGGAAACTGCGCGATGTGGTCAACCGGACCTGCGCGCGCGGCGGCCGCATTATCGTGCCCGCCTTCGCCGTGGGCCGCACCCAGCAACTGGTGTTGCTGCTGCACCAACTGGCCAATGCGGGCGAAATTCCCAGCATCCCTGTCTTCGTGGACAGCCCACTCGCGCTGAACGTTACCGATGTGTTCCGCAAACACATGGAGTGCTTCAACGCGGAGACCCGGGAGTACCTTCTGAACGGCCAGGATCCCTTCGGGTTCAGCCGCCTCCAATACATTCGGGAGGCCGCCGAATCGAAGAAGTTGAACGATTTGCACGGTCCGTTTATGGTCATCTCGGCTTCCGGCATGTGCGAACAGGGCCGCATTCTGCATCACCTGCGGAACAGCCTGGAAGATCCGCGCAACACGGTGCTGATCACGGGTTTTCAGGCGCAGGAAACGCTGGGGCGGAAGCTGGTGGAGAAGATGCGGGAGGTGCGTGTGTTCGGCGAGCCGGTTACGGTGCGCGCCGAAATTTCAAGTCTTGACGAGTTGAGCGCCCACGCCGACCAGGGGGAATTGATGGAGTGGCTGAAGCCGCTAGCGCCGCACTTGAAGAAGGTTATCCTGGTGCACGGCGAGCCGGCGCAGTCGCAAGCGCTGGCGGGCCTGATCCGGTCGCGGTACGGCATCGACGTGGTGGCGCCCTCCAGGGGCGAGAGTTTTTCGCTGGACCCTGAAACGTAAACAGATCCGTAACAGTCTATAATGGGGAAGTTTCCACCTTGCTAAGGAGCACCGATTCGTGAGCACTCCGATGTATACACCCCCGCCAGCGGGCTCGGGCGTGAAATCCGCACTGGTGGCCGGAGGGTTAATCGCCCTGCTGGCTTCCAATGTTTTTTTGTGGTATCGCCTGGAGACCACGCGCAGCGAAGACCGCGAAACCAGCAAAGCCATGCTGACCGAGATCGCCAACCTGAAAGAGGCCGAGTCGGTAACCACGGCGTCGCATCGGCGCAGCGTGGACTCGTTGAAGGAAGACTTGGCGTCCGCGCGCCAGCAAGCCAACCTGGCGGCTGGGCACGCCAAGCAGGAGGCCCAGGCGCACGCCGACCAACTGGCGAGGCAATTGACCGAAGCGCAGGCCAAGCAGGCGGCGCAGGTGCAATCGCAGCTGACGGATGTCCAACAGCAGGCCTCCACGGCGAACACCAAGATCGGCGAGGTCAGTACGGATGTCACCGCGGTCAAGACGGACCTGGGGTCCACCAAGGCTGAACTGGAAAAAACCGTTGCCAATCTGACCAAGGTGCAAGGCGATCTGGGGGTGACCAGCGGCTACGTCGCCACCAACGGCAAAGAACTGGACGCGCTGAAGAGGCTCGGTGAACGCAACTACTTTCAGTTCACACTGGTCCGCAAGGACAAGCAGCCCAAGCGCGTTGGCGATGTTTCGCTGAAGCTGAGGAGCGTCGACAAGAAGCACAACAAGTACACGCTGGAAGTATTGGCGGACGACAAGATGGTGGAGAAGAAAGATAAGGGAATCAACGAGCCTCTGCAATTTTACGTCGCCAAAGCGAAGCAGCCGTACGAGCTGGTGGTGAACGAAGTGGGGAAGGACCAGATTACCGGCTATCTGGCCACTCCAAAGGACACCACGCCGCGGAATTAGAGGCTGGAGCCTCTCCATATTCTCACCGTTGCGCGCCCGCGGGTTTTCCAGGTTTCTGTGTTAGATTCGTGAAGACCCGCCATGCACGCAATCATCGAAGCCCGCAAAGTCGAAAAATCCTACGGCTCGGAAGGCGCCGGCATGATTCAAGTCATCGCGCCTATGGATCTGGCCATTTATCCGGGCGAAATCCTCGCCGTGCTGGGACCGTCGGGCAGCGGCAAATCCACGCTTCTGCGCATCTTGACAGGTCTGGCGCGGCCCTCCGGCGGCGAGGTCATCCATCACGGCCATGAAGTGGGAGGTCCCTGCGAAAATGTTTCAATCGTGTTTCAAAGTTTCGCGCTGTTCCCGTGGCTGACGGTGCTCGAAAATGTGGCGGCGCCGCTGAAGGCGCGCGGCGTCCCCGCCGCCGAACGGACCGCCCGCAGCGTGAAAATCCTGGACACGGTGGGCTTGGACGGTTTCGAAAACGCCTATCCGAAGGAGCTTTCCGGAGGCATGAAACAGCGCGTGGGATTCGCGCGCGCACTGGTCGTGGAGCCGGAAGTGCTCTTCATGGACGAGCCTTTCTCGGCGCTCGACGTGCTAACCGCCGAGAATCTGCGCGGCGAGCTGCTGGAGCTTTGGCAAAGCCACAAAATGCCCACGCGCGCGGTTTTCGTGGTCACGCACAATATCGAGGAAGCCGTGCTGCTGGCCGACCGCATCATCGTGCTGGGAAAGAATCCGGCCACTATCCGGACGGACTTCCGCGTAGCGCTGGAGCGCCCCCGCGACCGCAAGGATGTCCGTTTCACCAACCTGGTCGATTACATTTATCGCGTGCTGACCCGTCCCGATCTGGCGCCGGCGCTACAGCCGGTAGCCGCCGTGGCCCCCGGCGCCAAGCCGAAATATCAAATGCTCCCGCATGCCGCGCGCGGCGCCATCGCCGGTCTGCTCGAGATGCTCGCCGGCCACAACGGGCGCGACGATATGTACCGCCTGGCCGCCGCCTTGTCGTTTGAAATCGACGATTTGCTGCCCGTGGTGGATGCCGAGGTGATGTTGGGGTTCGCCAAGGTGGAAGAAGGCGACGTCGAAATCACACCGGCGGGACGTGCGTTTGCGGAAGCCGATATCCTGCATCGCAAAGAGCTGTTTCGCACGGCAGCGCTTGAAAACATCGCGCTCATTCGCCAGATTACCCATTCGCTCGAAGCCCGCGCCGACCATACGCTGCCCGACGGCGTGTTCGAAGATCTGCTCGATGAACACTTCAGCGAGGAGGAAGCCAAGGCGCAGCTCGAAACCGCCATCAATTGGGGCCGCTACGCGGAGCTGTTCGACCACGACAACGACACCCGCCAGTTTTTTCTGCCGGAAGAGGCGCCCGCCGACTCCCAGCCGGAGGCAGCTTCGCGTTGACGCTACGTCCCGTACTTTCCCGTACCGTGATCGGGGAGCGCACCTGGTCCGCGCTGCTGGACTTGGCGGTCTTCGCCGCCGTGTTGGCCGGTATCGAGGGTCTGGTGGTGATGACGCGATACTGGTTCGGCGCCATGACGCCGGCGGCCGAGATTTCGCGTTCGCCCACCGCGTTGCCGCTTTACGCTTTCTATTCCGTAGTGCGGATCGCGATCGCTTACGTGCTGAGCCTGCTCTTCGCGCTGGGTTACGGCTATATCGCGGCCTACAACAAGCGCCTGGAAGGCCTGATGGTGGCCACGCTGGACGTCCTGCAGTCCATTCCGGTACTCAGCTTCCTGCCGGGCGTGATGCTGGCCATGGTAGCGCTGTTCCCTACGCGCCAGCTCGGCGTGGAATTCGGCGCGATCCTGCTGATCTTCACCGGCCAGGTATGGAATATGGCCTTCAGCTTCTATGCCTCTCTGAAATCGATCCCGCGCGAGCTGCGCGAAGCCGCCCGCATTTACGGCTTCGGCAAGTGGCAGCGTTTCGTGGAACTAGAGCTGCCCTACGGCGCGATCGGCCTGGTTTGGAACTCCATGGTATCGGTGGCGGGCGGCTGGTTTTTCCTGATGGCCTGCGAAATGTTCGTGCTCGGCAAACGCGATTTCCGGCTGCCGGGCCTGGGCTCGTATCTGCAAACCGCCGCCAGCAACGGGGACACGGCCGCCATCTTCTGGGGCTTGGGCACGATGATCGGCGTGATCCTGCTGATCGATCAGCTGGTGTGGCGGCCGGCCATCGCCTGGTCGGACAAGTTCAAGTTCGAGCAGGTGGAAAGCAGCGCGCAGCCATCGTCGGCGGTGCTCAACCTGTTGCGCCGCTCGAACCTGCTGGAACGTTTCCGCATGGCCGTATTGGCGCCGCTATCCGAGCGGATCGGCCTGCGTGCGGCGCGCCATTCGGAGATCGCGGAGACGCCTCGGCCGGCCGCGCACTGGAAGATGGTAGTGGGCATGGTGGTGGGCGCATTGCTGGGCGGGGCGATACTATATTCGCTGTTCGAAGCGGCCATGACGCTGAAGACGCTGACCGCGCCGGAGCTGATTTCCACGCTGCTGGGCGCGGCCGCCACCTGGGCCCGCGTGATCGTCTCCCTGTTGATTGCGGCTGCCTGGACCATACCCGCGGGCGTGGCCATCGGCTTTGACCCCAAGCTGGCGCGCTTCGCGCAGCCGTTTGCGCAAGTGGCCGCGTCGGTCCCGGCCACGGCGCTATTCCCGGTGCTACTGCTGGCGCTGATCCGCATGGGCGGCGGATTGGGGGTGGGATCGATACTGCTCATGCTGCTCGGCACGCAATGGTATGTGCTGTTCAACGTCGTCGCCGGCGCCATGGCGATTCCCACGGATCTGCGCGAAGTGGCGGATGTGTTTCATTTCGGGCAGTGGGCGCGCTGGCGCACGGTGATCCTGCCCGGCATTTTTCCGTACCTCATTACGGGCATGGTCACGGCGTCGGGCGGTGCCTGGAATGCCAGCATTGTGGCCGAATACTTCCACTTCAAAGGGCAGACGCTGCAGACCATCGGCCTTGGCGCGCAGATCAGCTCGGCGACGGACTCCGGCAACTGGGACTTACTGCTGCTGTCGACCATCGTGATGGCGGTGCTGGTGGTGAGTGTGAACCGGTCGGTGTGGCGGCCGCTCTACCGGCTGGCCCAGACGCGGTTCAAGCTGGAGGGCTGACCGGTGGGGCGGGCCTGCAGGCTTGCGCGGGTCCTCCAGGACCCGCTGCTTGCGGCTGGTATTCTCGGAAGTAAATCCGCGATTGCCGGTCAACGCGATTGGCGATAACTTCAACTCCGGCTTAAGCGTGGCGGAAATCTCGGAGCAGTTCGAAGTGCCTGAGGATCGTATTCAGTCGATTCTGGCTTACGGCAAGAGCCATCGCGTTGCGCATTTTGTTTGACAAAAATGTTCCGGGCGGGCACGAGGTCCGCACCTTCGTCGAAATGCGCTGGCCGCCGCAACTTGAAAACGGGGGGCTTCTGGACGCCGCTTGAAACGGCAGCGTTCGACGTCAGCAGACCTCGCGGGCCGGAAGCTCGCCCTTGTGGTGCTGGGGTCCAACATCTGGACGATCGTGCGCGAGCATGGAGCAACAATAGCACCCAAGGTTGACTCGACCGCGCCGGGAAGCTATTTTTTCATCGAAATGCCGCGTCCGCCGAAGCCCCGCGGCGGGGAGGTAAGCTGATCGTATCCCTCCGGCGAAACGCCGGCGGCCCGCGCATGCGGTGCGGCAACGGTGCTGTGGGCGCCGCCCAATGGTATGGGCGAAGGCGGTCTCGCTCAAATTAAGTTGTGACGGGGTGCTCCATTCTCCGACTCCTGCACACGCTGACTTTCACCTCCACGCGCGATCCGAGCCGGTTGAGGACCGACATCAGACGATCCACAGTAAACCGCCCTAGGTCCGCATTGCGGATGCGCGAAAAATCGGCTGCCGCAACACCCGTGCGGTCATGCGCGGCGCGCACGCTCATGCTTTCCCGATCCAGCGCCTTGACGATCTCGGCCGCGAGGATCGCCTTGAGCTGCTCGCCATCCGCGTTCTTACGCCCCAAATCGTGGAAAACATTCCCGCTCCCGCGCACCGCCTCCAGCTTTTCGTCTTTCATTGCAACATCTCCTTCAGCCTTTTCAGCCGGTCCTTTACCCAATCGACTTCGCGCTTGGGCGTCTTGCTGCCCTGCGTCGATTTCTTCTGGAAGGCATGGACAACCCAGATTTCATCCGCGAGCTGTACCGCGTAGACCAGCCGGAATGCGTCTCCTCGGAACGGGAGCGCAATCTCGAACACGCCCGGGCCCATGCCGTGCACGGGATATGCAATAGCTGCCGTGCCGCCCTCAGCCGCGATAGTCAGGGCCGCGACAGATCGACTGGGCTCCTTCCGGAAACCTTTCGATTTCCTGAGGGATGCCTTGATCCACGAAACGGGCCGTGTCTTCCGCCTTCTGCTCGCCCATACCACGTCATAGTTGTCATATTTGACAACATGAGTCAAGGAAGGACAGTTGACTCGTACCAGCATTGTGGCCGAACACTTCACTTCAAACGACGCCGGTTTGGTGAGCGTGAACCGGTCGGTGTGGCGGCCGCTCTATCGGCTGGCGCTGACGCGGTTCAAGCTGGAAGGATGAGGCGAGCTACGGTTGGGGGCCCTACCTAAACGGCACGCTCAGAGCCGCAAATCCTTCAGCGCGCTCCGGTAATATTCGCCCCCGGCGCCCCCGGTGCCTATATGTTTCCCGATGAAACCCACGATCTTCTGGCGCGCGGCCTCGGTGCCCGGAAGATCGTCAGCCGTCCAGAACCGCCTGGACCGGTCAAAATAACCGATGCGCGCCAGAAACTCGACGCCGAAGTAGGTTAGTTCCTCAATGGAATCGTCTCCGGGCGTCTGGCGGAACGAACCATCCTCTTGCAATGACTCCCGCAGACACCACTGCAGCATCTTGCCAATCTCCGCGGACGCCATCTGTCTCTGTTCGGCTTTCAGATCCGGCCAGCCGAACCGCAGCAGCGACACCACGTCCATGTTGTGATGGTTCGAATAACTTTTCCCGTCGAGCCAGCCGACGGGATAGGGTTCGTTCTTGAGCGCCAGCAGAGTGTTCACCATGATGCCCAGATCGGGAACGTCCCCTTTCAAGTAGGTCACCACGTGATAGGTCATGCTGAGGTCGTCTACGAAGTCGACGCGGCCGTTGCGCACATAACGCTCGCCCCACCAGCCTGTCTCGCGGTTGCGAAACCGGTTGCGCACGAGCTCCAGCAGCGTCTTTTTTATTTGCGGATGCCACTGGTATCCGCGCGGCCAGTCCTTTAGGATCAACCGCACCAGGTCTGCCAGCATTTCATTAAACTCCCGCCGATGGTCCATCCCCGTCCGCGGGATATCCGAAACCGAGATCGAAGTCAAATAAGCCGTCAGCTTTTCCGGCGAGTTCACCCGGTCCAGCAGGCGCATTTCGAGCGGCGGAGTTCGATCGGGATCGAGCTGCAAGTGGTCGAACGATGCGTCCACCTTGAAAAACCATTCGGTATAACAACGGCCCCAACTGCCGTCTGCCGGGTCCTGTTCCTCCGCGATGCCTTCCGCCTCCGGGGAGGCGATGCTCGCTTTGAGATCGCGCAGGCGGCCGTCGATCCGCGCGAAGTCGGCGGTGTGGCCCAGCATCCAAAGCGTCTCGTTCAGAATCTGGTGGGAACAGGAGGTCTTCCGGCCGCTCGCCTCGATGGCGCGAACCTGGGCGGCGAGCGACCGCGCTTCCGGCTCACGGGCGAGCATGGATTTCAGATAGTCTGGGTCGAAAGCCATCATCTCGCGCGTTAGTTTCGCTGTTTGGCCCGGATCGCTCGGCGGTACCTGGGCGCAAACGTATAAAGGCGCCCAAAACAAGGCCAGGCAGGGCGCCAGATACAACCGCGGTTTCATTTGGCTGAGTCCATTGTAAGATGAGGCGTCATGGCTGCGGAAAGGACCCCTCGATTGGGCCGGAGTCCGGTTCATCTGTGCCTGGTTATGCCTGCCGTCCATGGCGCTCGCGCAAACATCTGTGCGCCCGCGGATTCGCGACTCTGATACGAGGAGACGACATCCGCACGGGCGTGACTGCGATTCTGCCGCACGCAGGGAACCTGTTTCAGAAGAAGGTGCCGGGCGCGGTTTTTGTGGGCAACGCATTTGGAAAACTGGTCGGCTCCACCCAGGTGAACGAGCTGGGAGAAATCGAGACGCCGATTCTGCTGACGTCTACGATCTCGGGGGGCAGAGTTGCCGACGCATTGATCAGCTATGTGTTGAAGCTGCCCGGCGATGAAGATGTGAAGTCGGTGAATCCGCTGGTAGGCGAGACCAATGATGGTTACCTGAACGACATCCGCTCGCGTCCAATTACGGAAGAGGATGTATTCTCCGCAATCGCGAGTGCCAAAGACGGGCCGGTGGTAGAATGCGTGGTGGGCGCCGGGACCGGCACGGATACACTGTGGGTGTCCTGGTCCAGACAAACTTCGGGGGATTCCTCAGTATTGCCGGCGTTCCGGTTGCCAAGGAATTGGGGAACGGTTATTTGATCAATTACCTGCAGCAAAACAAGGGCGCGCCGCGAACCGGACGCCAAATCCCCAGAGTGCGGATGGGTCGATCATGGTGGTAGTAGCGACCGATGCTCCGATCGATCAAACGCAATCTGAACCGTCTGGCGGCACGCGCAATGATGGGCTGGCGCGCACGGGGTCGAGCGAAAGCAATGGCAGCGGCGACTATGTGATTGCCTTCTCGGGTACTCCCGGGGTTCGCATACTGGCCGGCAGCGCAATGTCTCAGCCGAAGACGCTGCTGGAGAATGCGAGCATCTCCCCGCCGGATTGCTACGTTTCTTGTAGCCTTTTTCCGCCGCTTGCCGATATGCTATTTAGAGATGACTCATTCTGCGGACAACTCGTGGCAGGGGCGCTGGTGGGATCTGCCTCCTTTGATTTTGCATCCATTCGGGCGGGGGCTGGAAGCATCGACGTCTTTCGACAGCATCAAACTGGCCCTGCATCTGGCCGGCATGGGCGAGCCCGGCGTCGAAAAGGAACCGCTGCTGCGCGCCCGATATACCGAATTTCGGATGCTTTCCCTCGTGGGCAAGGACGTCATGCGCTGGCTTGCGCAGTGCGTGGATTTCGCGGGCCGCGATCGGGTGCTGGCGGATGCCGGAATCCGACCGCAGAGTTTCGCGGATCTGTTGGTGAATCGCACGCCGCCGGTGGTGGCCGCCCGCTTTGAAAGCTGGGGCGTCATGGACTACCGCCGCGTTCTTTCGCGCGCGATCGGCATCAACGCGGTGTTCCCAAATCCGCCGGATTTCGGCGTGATTTCCGCCGAATTCCTGGAGGAGTATTACGCTTACGCCGACAGCTTGTTCGCCTGCTATCAGGGCCTGACGCCGTTTACCCCTCTCGAGCCTGCATCGTTTGGTTTTTCGCTCTACACCTCGGACGAATATCTGAGCACGGTCAAAGGCGCGCTGGACGACGAGAAGGCGTGATCTACTCCAGTGTCTTCGAAATAACTAGACAGTTCCGGCGGCGTGGCGCAGACGATCGTTGTTTGTCGTCTGCGCACCGTGCTCGAACTCGGCAGGCCACCAACAACGATGGCCTGCCCCACGGCCAAATCCGCTGCCCAGCTATTTCGTGGACACTAGCTCCCCAAAAAACTTTAGGAATTCTGCTATCGCGGCGAAACGTTTCGGGCTTCTCAACGCACTATCCATCTGGTTGATCCGCATCGGTTGGGGAGGAACGGCGAAATGAGAGTGCCACGAAGGGGCAGTCTGCTTGAAAGGCAACTGCGTGCCGAGGTCCGGCGAACATTGCTGTTGCTGGAACGCACCAGGCTAACCCGGCGCCGGGTTCGCTCTCTGATAGCGTTGCGAACTGGCGCGCCGCCGCGGAAATTGGGAACCCGATCCCCCAGGGTGGGCCGCCCGCCGAGCTACCGGCGCGGCGACTGACCAACGGAGACGCTACAATCGAACCGTGCCCTCCATCACCTCCGGCGGCGTTCGCGCCGCCGCCGTCCGCATACGCCCGCTCGCCAAACGCACCCCGATAATCACCTCATCCGAGTTCGACGACGCGGCCGGCGCACGCGTGCTGTTCAAGTGCGAGAACCTGCAGACCGGAGGCGCGTTCAAAATCCGCGGGGCGTCCAACCTGATCCTGTCCATCCCGCCCGCCGATCTGCCGCGCGGCGTGGTCGCTTTTTCCTCCGGTAATCACGCGATTGCGGTAGCTATCGCCGCCCGTCATGCCGGCGCCGCCGCCACCATCGTAATGCCCGCGGACGCGCCGCGTTCCAAGCTCGAAACCGCCCGCGCATACGGAGCGCGCATCGTACTGTACGATCGCCTGCGGGAAAGCCGCGAGGCCATCGCCGCCGGCATCCTCGAAGAGTCGGGTGCCACGCTGGTGCCGCCCTTCGATCATCCGATGATCGCGGAAGGGCAGGGAACCGCGGCTCTGGAATTGTTGGAAGACGCGCCGGACCTGGATGGCCTGATCGCCCCGGTCGGCGGCGGCGGGCTGCTTTCGGGCTGCGCCACCATCGCCCGGGAGATACGCCCCTCCATCCGCCTGTTCGGCGTCGAGCCGGCCGACGGCAACGACACGTTTCTCTCGTTGCAGGCCGGCGAGCGCCGCTCCATCCCGCTGCCCCACACCATCGCCGACGGGCTGCGCGCGCCCGAACCCGGCGCGTTGACCTTCCCGATAATCCACCAGTTGGTCGAGCAGATTCTGCTGGTCACCGACGATCAAATCCGCGCGGCGGTCAAGTTCCTGCTGGCGCGGCTCAAGATCCTCGTGGAACCCAGCGGCGCCGTCGGTGCGGCTGCGCTGCTGTTCGGCAAATTGCCGCGCGGCATGGCTAAGGTGGGCGTCATTCTGTCGGGAGGCAACATGGATCTGGATCAACTGGCGGGATATGGCAGTTGACCCCGTCCCACGCCTTGCGGTATCCTGTGACTTACGAATCTCCTGTAAGGATCAGTCTGTTTCCCGATGGCCAATCATTTTTCCGCGCTCAAGCGCGTGCGACAAGACGAAAAGCGCACCGAGTACAACCGGCAGAATAAGTCCCGCCTGCGTCACCAGATTCGCGCCATGCGGCGCGCGATCACCTCCAAAGACGCCAAGGCGGCCGCCGAACTGCTGCCCGCGACTTTCTCACTGATAGACCGCTCCGCCAAGAGCGGCATCATCAAGAAGAACACTGCGGCGCGCTATAAATCGAACCTGCACTTGCGCGTGAAGTCGCTCGCCGCTGCATAGCGGCAATCAGCCCGTCAACCGCAATATAAACTGCTCCATCACGATGCGGTCGTCCGGCCGCGAGCTGCGCAAATCCCTATCCGCCTCGAAGGTCAACTGCATGGCCCGCTCCAGTTGCGTCCTGGAAAACTTCGCCACCGTCTGAAACACCTGCTCGGCGCGCGAAGCCCACATCTGCACTCCCATCTTGGCGAAGTGCCCCTGAACCTGCTGTGGGCTGCGCAGGCCCGCCTCTTTAGCCACCAGCGCGGCGCGGAACTGCGCCGACAGAAACGATAATGCCACCGGTAAATACTCGCTGTCGCGAAATAGGGTGTCGAGAATCTCGAGCGACCGCGACCGGTCCCGCCGCCCCAACGCTCCCACCAGGGCGAAGATAGTGGTGGCCCGCGCATCCGGCACCAGCAGGGCCACATCGTCCTCGGTTACCGGCCGCCCCTGCGCGTAAAGCGCCAGCTTTTCCACTTCCACCGCGATGCGCGTCAGATCGGCGGCCAGCGCCTCAACCAGTAAGTCCACCGTTGCCGGATCGATGCTCAGGGCGGCGCGCCGCGCCAGGGCGGCAGCCTCCCGGCGGGCCTCGTCGGCCGAAGCCCGCTTGAACTCGACCGGCTCCCTCAGGGCTCCGTAAAACTTGCGGACGCGCTCCTGCTTCCTTTTGTCCTCGCCTTCGAAATCGAAACGCGGGGCGTCGAAGACCAGCACTACGCCGGGCGTGGGGTTTTTCATATATGCGGCCAGCATGTCAGGCGAACCGGCCGCGCCGTCGCTATCCTCTGCGTCTTCCTCCGCGCGGGTGCGCGGGAGCGCGGCTTCCGCATTGCCGGCGAAGATCGCCCTCTCGGACGCGAACAGCGACAGCGCGCGCGCATCGTCGATCACCTCCGCCAGCGGCGTCCCTGCCAGATCGTAGTGCGTCACCGCGCTCTCACCGCCAGCCGCGCCCAGGGCCGCCTTCACCAGCGCCGCCCGCGCGCGCCGGCGATGATACGATTCCGGCCCGACGAACAAATAAGCGGGCGCGATGGGGCCGCGCTCTATGCGAGTCAGAAACTGTGCCGGTGTCATGCCGTTAGTTCCCGCTGTGGGGCGGGCAATCCTGCCACAGCCGCTTTTCAGGGTGGCTCAAAACTTCTCCAAAATCGAAGTGACCACATCGCGGGCCACATCTTTGGCCAGTCGCTCGACTCCCGCCCCGCTCTCATCGAAATACGCCTGCGGATCGACGCTGATTTCATACCGCTCCCGCGCTTCGAACGAGGGCCGCGTAAACAGCACTTTGCCCGTGGCGCGCTCCGTCAGGGTGACTTTCAAATACGCGCTGCATTGCACCACTGTGGCGCGCCCCGAGGCTTGATCGGCGATGATCGGATAAGACAGGAAGTTGACCACCGCGCCATCCAGCACGGCATCGGCGGTCTTCGGATCGGTAACGATTTTGTAATGCGTCCGTGAGATGAATTCGCGCGCGATATCGGCCGGCAAACGCTGCGCCAGCTTATATTGGATCGTCCGGTTTACAAAAGGAGTGATGGCGATCGTGTGGACCGTCTGTGGCATCAGGTCCGGCTTGCCGGCCACACGATAGCCGCAGCCGGTGGCGCAGAGCGCTACCGCCAGTACCGCAAATCTAATCTTTTTCATCGACCCGGATCCGTCACTGTGGCGGCTCATAAGAACTGTTTTCCCACTGCTACCGCATTCTCCGCCGCCAGCCGCAGGTTATCCGCCACCAGCCAGCACCAGCAAGCCTGCGGCGCGTTGCGGTCCATGGCCACCGCGCCCACCGCTACGCCGTCTTGACCGGCCGTTCCCACAGCCGTCGGCGGCTCCAGGTCGGACCGCCGCACATCGATGCGCGCATCCGCCAAAGCCGATTCCACCGCTTCAACGCCGGGGTTTTCTTCGAACTCCACCCACAGCGAGAGACTGTACCCATGAAACACCGGCGCTTGAATCAGCCGCAGCGACGGCATCGGCGCCGACGCGCCATGCGGACCGCCGCCGCGCGAAAGGAGCGTGGCCAGATGCCGCTCGATGCGCAGCTCCGCGGATTCGAGCGCTAGCGGCGCATCCGCGCCATATTGCGCCAGCATATTAAAACTGAGTTGCGCGTCGAAGATCTTCTTCGGCATGCTCTTAAACGACAACAGGCCCACGGTCTGCTGTTGTAGCTCTTCCACTCCGGACGTGCCACGCTCGCTGGCCGGTTCGAAAATCTGTATCACCGACCGCCGGACCGGAAACCGGGCATGCAGGCGCGGCAGCACCATCGCGATAGCTATGGCCGCGGGATGCGCGATCGAGTGTACGGCATCCTCCGGCGCGCGGAATCCGGCAGGCTCCACAAAGGGCGCCCGAATGAATGAACGGGGATGGTCTTCGGCCGCGTGCGTCAGGTCGATCGTTCCGGGCGCATCGGCGCGCAGATCGAGCGCCCGCAGAGTGGATTCCGCCGATCCCGCCAGCAGCACCACGGGCGCATCGCGCAGGGTAGCCTCGTCCAGTCCCCAGACCAGCGCTGGTTCGCCGCCCTGTTCGGTCAGCGCGCCGGCATTTTCGGGATCTTCGGAGATCAACTTCAAGTCCACCGGCACATGGCCCACCGCGATCAGGTCTCGAAGTTCGCGCCCCAAAAGGGATTCGCTGCCGACCAGCGCCCAGGTGTTTGCTCTAGCCAACTTGACGCTCCGGGACCTTGGGCGGAGCCCCACCCAGACGGCGGCGCAACACATGCCGCCGCACGATGCCGCCCACGCGAATCGCGATACCGCTGCCCACATAGATAGCCGCTAATATGGGCAACACCACGTGGCCGTAATTCCAGATGGCAAAAACCAGTCCTCCCACCACAATCACGATCAAGGGCGTGCGCGGCTGGCGTAAACTGAATCCCTTAAAGCTGTAGTAGCGCCAGGTGCTGACCATCAGGAATCCCAGCAGCCCCAGCAGTCCCAGCCAAAGCACGGCGATAGGCCAGTAGCCGATCGGCTCGCCGTAGAAGGCGTAAACGCTCGCCGCCACGGTGCCCGCCGCCCCAGGAATCGGCAGTCCCACGAAATACTTCCGGTTCGGACGGCCCGGATTCGTGGGAATCGGATTCTTTTGCACGTTGAAGCGCGCCAGGCGCGCGGCGCCGCACACCAGGAACAAGAAAGCCACAAAGTAGCCGGCTTGAAACAATTGATGCTGAAACTGTTGCGCCAGTCCGTCGCCCACGAACTGCACACCCCAAGCGAACGCCAGCACTGCCGGCGCCATACCGAAGCTGATCACATCCGCCAGCGAATCCATCTCGCGGCCAAAATCGCTGGTGGTGTGTGTCAGGCGCGCGATCATCCCGTCCAACCCGTCCAGCAGCACCGCGATCCCGATGGCCTTCGCCGCGATTTCGAAGTCTTCCGCTGCGCCGGCCGCGGCCGCGCCTCCTGCCGCAGCCAGCATGGCGCCGCGAAAGGAACGCAAAATCGAAAGATAACCCAGGAAAATGTTGCCGGCGGTGAACAGGGTCGGCAAGGCGTAAGCCGCACGGCGGGGCCGCCGATCCGGAAAACGCCGGTCGATCAGCGGGTTCCTAAGCTTGGGCATGCACCAGTTCCCGGGCTTCCGGTACGAGTTCCCGCGCTTCCACCAGGTCCGCGCCGGCCCCGTCGCGCCGCAGTGCGATAACGCTGGAACCCGCGGATACGCGCGCTCCCGGCTGTACCGTGATCTCCCATTCCGGGCCGAATAGCACATCGACCCGCGACCCGAACTTGATCAGCCCCACGCGCTCCCCTTTGGCCACCAGGTCGCCCGCCTGCTTGGTGAATACGATGCGCCGCGCAATGAGGCCGGCGATCTGTTTGAAGACCACACAAGTGCCATCGGCGCGTACGCTGACCACGTTCTGTTCATTCTCCGTGGAGCTTTCCTCGCGGCTGGCGACGTGAAACTTTCCCTTGTTATAACGCACCTCGGCAATCACACCCCCGATCGGCGCGCGATTCACATGCACGTCGAAAATATTCAGGAATATGCTGATGCGCGTTTGCGTGGCGTTCTCGCGTCTCACCGCTACCACCTTGCCGTCGGCCGGCGACACGGCCACTGGACCGGCCGGAATCGCCCGTTCCGGATCGCGGAAGAAGTAAAGACAGAATACCGCCAGAATGAACAGCGGCAGGGCGAACCAGGGATTTACCAGATAGGATACCAGCAGCCCGCCCGCGGTCAGCCCTAGCGCGTAGTATATGCCGTCGGCGACGATCATTCACCCCATTCTCCCACAACAAAACTGTGGCGCACGCTCTTAGCGCGCCGTGTCTGCGCTGTTGCGGACACTTCTTCGTCAGGCTCCCGGCGTGTTGTAGAATACAGGTGGTTCAGCCGCCACCGCCATGCTTAAACGCGCATTTCTGTTCATCTGCGCAGCCGCTCTGCTGCCCTTTGTCGCCGCCTTCGCGCAGCCCCCAGCCACCGCCCCCGAAACCATTTCCATCGACGCCCGCGCCGCGGCCCGGCCCTTCCCGCATTTCTGGGAAATCATGTTCGGATCCGGGCGCGCCAACCTCTCCCTGCGCGACTCCTACCGCCGCGACCTGGACGCGACGCGCGCCATCACCTCCGTCCAGTATGTCCGCTTTCACGCCATTTTCCACGATGAAAACGGCATCTACGACGAAGATGCCCAGGGCCATCCTGTCTATAACTTCTCGTACCTCGATCAGATTTACGACGGCTTGCTCGACCGCAACGTTCGCCCCTTCGTCGAGCTGGGCTTCATGCCGCGCAAGCAGGCATCGTCGCCGCAGCCGCACCCCTTCTGGTATAAGCCGCTCGTGTCGCCGCCGAACAATTACAGTCATTGGGACGACCTCATCGCCCAGTTCACCCGCCACCTGATAACCCGCTACGGCGAACCGGAAGTAGCGCAGTGGTACTTCGAAGTCTGGAACGAGCCTAACCTGGATTTCTGGGGCGGGCGCCCTAACGAATCCACTTACTATGAGCTATACGACCACACCGCGCGGGCCGTCAAGAGCGTGAGTCCCAACCTGCGTGTCGGTGGGCCGGCCACCGCCCAGGCAGCCTGGGTGGATCGTTTCATCCAACATGCGGTCGATAACCACTCGCCGGTGGATTTTGTATCCACGCACGTCTATGCGAACGATCGCTCCGAGGACATCTTCGGCACGCACGAAAGCATCCCGCGCCGGGACATGGTGGGCCGCGCCGTGAAGAAGGTTTACGACCAGGTGCGCCGCTCGCCGCGCCCCGATCTGCCCATTATCTGGAGCGAGTATAACGCCAGCTATGCAAACGAAACGGCCGTCACCGATTCCCCCTTCATGGGACCTTGGCTGGCCAACAATATTCGCGTTTGCGACGGGCTGACCACGGCCATGTCTCTCTGGACCTTCTCGGACGTGTTCGAAGAGCAAGGCGTGGTGAAGCAACCCTTCTATGGCGGCTATGGGCTGATCGCCGAGGGTGGGATTCCCAAGGCGGCCTTCAATGCCTTCCGGCTTTGCCTCTCTCCC
>DATKFU010000054.1:0-2839 GCA_035511215.1 Bryobacteraceae bacterium
CTTTATTTCTTTTCTGTGCAGCCTTTCTTCCGCGTGCCTCGGCCGTGACGGCCACCTATACCAACAGCAGCCAAAGCGTCACTTTGACGGGTCTCGGCGGCAGCGGCGGTGTAGGGCAGAGCCGGGTGGAATGGGGGACTTGCGCGTATGACGGCACTAATACCAACTGCACCGTCTCGGCCCCCTACACGGGCGTCGGCGGCGGCGGGACAATCTCGATGGTGTTAAGTTATCTCGGCAACGGGATATCTCCCTTTGTCGCAAACTCGGTCAGCCCGGGCAGCAACCTGATCATGTTCGGTATCCTACCCGGCAATTCCGGCAGTATTGTGGTGAGCCTAGCGGAGAGCACCGGCGCCACCGTGACGTTTCTATCCGACAATTTCGTTTTTTACTATACCAGCGCCACATGCACCGGAGTCGCCGCCGGGTCGTGCTCCGTCGGGCAGGTGGGGCTGACGCCGAATGCCACGATTACGGGAACGGTTTACGGCACATTCGACGACACGCCTTCGATTGGGGCGGTCATCAGCGCCAGCAGCTTCGGAGCGTTCTCCGCAGTCGCGCCCGGGACATGGATGGAGATCTACGGCACGAATCTAGCCAACGTCGTCTCTCAAACCTGGGCCACCGCCGATTTCAACGGTAACGCAGCGCCCACTGCGCTAGGCGGCACCACAGTCACGATCGGCGGAGGGTCCGCATTTATCGATTATGTCAGCCCGTTACAAGTAAATGCCTTGTCGCCTTCCAGTGTCGCGACAGGACCGCAGCCGGTGGTGGTTAACACGCCGGGCGGAACCAGCGCGCCTTACACGGTGACAGTTAATGTGACCGAGGCAGGCCTGAACGCGCCGCCGTCGTTCAGCATCGGCGGAGTCCAGTACGCGGTGGCCCAGTTCGCCGATGGCGACTACGTCCTTCCCGTGGGCGCAATTTCGGGCCTCACTTCGCGGCCCGCCCAGACGGGCGACGAGATCGTTCTATATGGCATAGGCTTCGGATCGGTCACGCCAAACTTACTGGCGGGCGAGCTTGTGGAGCAGGCCAACACTTTGGCGTCGAGCTTTCAGATATCCCTGGGCGGAGTGCCTGTCACTAACGTACCCTATTCGGGATTGACGTCGAATTTCACGGGCTTGTATCAGATCAATATCGTGGTGCCGGCCAACATCGTGGTGCCGGGCAACGGCGCCGTGCCGTTGACATTCACCGTGGGCGGAACAGCTGGCACCCAGACGTTGTCTCTCGCGATGAGCAACTAATCGCTGGGTCCGGCCAACTGCGCCAGCGCCGCCTCCAGTTCCTTTGGATGAAACCCGAACGGGCCGGGAGCGCTTTTGTACGCGATGCGCCCGCCGCGGTCGATGGCATACAGCCGGTCGGGCCACCCGGTGTACGCCTGGTCCGTGGTGTTCCGGAAATCGTCCAGCAGCGCCGGGATCTTGATGTTCAGGTTGCGCACGCAAGAATCCGCCACGGCCGCGCGCTCGCCGGCGCTACGCGGGCTGGCGATTACGATGTGCTGCTTCACGTTCGATTCCATTTGCCAGACGTCGCTCGCGTGCGCTTCCTGAATGTACACGATGTAGAAGGCCACCCGACCTTTGTATTGTTCGTAGAGCTTGTTGAGCGCGGGAACCTCCCGGCGAAAGGGCGGTCAAGTATAGCTGCCGAAGATCAGCACCACGGGTTCGCGGCCCCGGAAGGAAGCCAGCCGCACCTTTGCGCTTTTGTCGATGGTCTCCAGTTCGAAATCCGGCGCGGTATCGCCGGCGCGCACATGGCCGGCGCGGGCCACCCCCCAAAGCGTCTCGAAGGGCAGCACCATGAAGATGGGGCCGGGCACTTGGGCAATCACCTTGGCGAAGCGCACCGGGGGCTGCCACATGATCGCCAGTATGGCGGCACAAAAGAGCAGGTAAGCCGCCACTAGTCCCGCCAGGATCTTCAGCGCAGTGAGCATGCCCCGATTGTAGAACAGTGCGGAGGATTGCGCGCACTTTGCCACGTTGCGGGGCCGCTATACAATAGACCCTGAGGTTTTTGAGAGATGCCCAAAGCTTTCCGCTGGTTCGCCACCTTCCTGGCATGCCTGGCATGTGCTCACCTGCTTGCACCGGCGGTGCAGGCGCAACCGCCCGCAGGGCGCAGCCAAGCCCCTGAACACATACCCACCATCGAGGAGCGCACCGCCGCCATGCGGAAGGTGGACGGCTATTTCCCGCTGTATTGGGACGAGCGCACCGGCAATCTGTGGCTGGAGATCGCGCGCCTCGACGACGATTTCCTGTTGGCCACCGGTGTCGCCGCCGGACTCGGATCGAACGACATCGGCCTGGACCGCGGCCTGGAGGATAGCGGCAAGATCGTCTCGTTTCAGCGCGTCGGACCGAAGGTGCTGCTGGTGCAGGGGAACGCGTCGTTCCGGTCGTCCAGCCCCAATCTTGCCGAGCGGCGTTCGGTGGAGGATTCGTTCGCCAAGTCCGTTCTTTGGGGTTTCACCGTGGGGGCCGAAAGCAACGGCCGCGTGCTGGTGGATGCCACCGACTACTTCATCCGCGACGGCAGCGATGCGGGCAACACCCTCTCCGGCGGTGTCGCGTATAAGATCGATCGATCGCGCAGCGCCGTTTACGCGCCCCGCACCAAAGCCTTCCCCAAGAACACCGAGATCGAAGTCACCCTGACTTTCACCAACGAACCGTCCGGCGGACGGGGCGGCGGAGGCTTCGCGCCGACCCAGGGGCCGCCCCCGATCCGGATTCCCGCACCAGGCGCAGGAGCCGGAATCGGGGGAGCGCGCGGCGGGCCGGGCTTCGGCGGCGGACTCCCCCCC
>DATKFU010000055.1:0-2010 GCA_035511215.1 Bryobacteraceae bacterium
TACGCTCTATGAAGGCCCGCGCGATGGCATTCACCGGCAGGCGTTCGTTCCGTTCTTACAGACGGGTTTCCCGGCGGCCACGTCGTTCTACGTGCGCACCACCATGGATTCGAACGCCATGTTCGCGCAACTGCGCCGCACGGTGGCTGGCCTCGATGCCGCCATGCCTATCTACCAGATGCGCACGCTGGAAAATCAACTGGATGAGACTCTGGGCACGGAACGGCTGATCGCCACGCTTTCGGCCGCGTTCGGCGCGCTGGCGACGCTGCTGGCCGCGCTTGGGCTCTACGGCGTGATGGCCTTCGCCGTAGCGCGGCGCACCAGGGAGATCGGACTGCGAATGGCATTGGGCGCCCAGCGTGGGCAAGTGGTATGGATGGTCATGCGCGAAGCCCTGCTGCTGCTGGGAATTGGGCTGGCGATCGGCCTTCCCGCCGCGTTTGCGCTTAGCCGGCTGGTGACCTCGCAGCTCTTCAGCGTCTCCCCGGCCGACGCCGGGACCGCGCTGCTGGCGCTGGCGGTTCTCTCGCTGGTGGCCGCCGGAGCGGGATTCCTGCCCGCGCGCCGGGCCAGCGCCATCGATCCGATCCGCGCGCTTCGCTACGAGTAAAGTATTCCGGTTTTGCTGCGACGGATGATCGCTGTTCCTGGGGTATGCTTTAGCAGAGCTTTAGCTTGCCCTCGTCATCGTGCCGGGGTGCGACACGCGGCGAGCTTCGCTTGGGAGGCGGGCGAGCTAAAGCATGCCCCACCCATTGGCGCAAGCACTTCAGACGTTGTGTAGAGCCCCCCTTTTACACTAACGCACCCTTGAGACCTAGCTCTTCTGCACGCGCCTGCATGGCCTTCACGCAAAACTCGATATGCTCGTCGAGCGGCACGCCCAATTCCTGCGCGCCCTCGATAATGTCCTGACGGTTCACCGAGCGCGCGAAGGCTTTGTCCTTCATCTTCTTCTTTACCGAAGCCGTATCCACTTCGAATACGCTGCGGTGCGGCTTCACATATGAGATGGCAGTGATGAAGCCCGCCAGTTCATCGCACGCGTAGAGCGTCTTCTCGAGCGCAGTCTCGCGCTTGACGCCCAAGTGATTGGCGTGCGAGAGGATGGCGCGGCGGATCTCTTCGTCAATGCCCCGTTCCGCCAGAATCGGCTCGCCTTTCTGTGGATGCTCTTCGAGAGTGGGATGGATCTCCCAATCGAAGTCGTGCAGCAGGGCGGTGATGGACCACTTGTGTTCGTCCTCGCCCAGCTTGCGCGCATAGGCGGCGACGCAGGTTTCCACGGCCATGGCGTGTTTGCGCAGGCCGTCGGTCTTTGTAAACTCGCAGAGCAGTTCCCAAGCTTGTTCGCGATTGATCATCGACATCATCATAAACCGGAACTTACTCGCATAACCCGGTGTCTACTTCCACAAGAGCAATTGGTGACATCCGATGTGGGGCAGGATGGCATCCTGCGCGGCGGTTGCCAACCGCCGCTGTCGCAAACCGTTCCGTAAAACCTGAAGATTTGTGTCAAGCCCGAAGTGTGTCCATACAGAGGAGAAACCATGTTCGAACAAGCTATTCTATCGAGCGCTAACTCAGGCCGCCGCGCCTGGACGACAGGGCTGGGCTTCGCGGGTCAAGCCTCGCTGGTGGGGTTCATCGCGCTCGTGCCGATGATCTGGCCGGAGGCGATGCCGAAGCCGCAGGCTTTGCTGACGCTGCTCACTCCGCCCGCGCCGGTGGCGCCGCCGCCGACGAGAGCATTCAAGCCGCGGGCTGTTCAGACATCCGTGGCACGCATGCGCTTCATTATGCCGACGAGCATTCCCAAGACCGTGGCCCGCGTTATCGATGAGCCGCCCAAGGTCATTGGCGATCCCGGCCCCAGCGCCGGTATCGCCGTCCCCTTTGGCCTGCCTGGAGGTATTTCGGGCGCCCTGCCCGAGGTTCTGACGCCGCCCCTCCCCGTGAAGCCCCCTGTGATCCCGCCAAAGCCCGAAGCGGTGACCCCCACCC
>DATKFU010000056.1:0-28806 GCA_035511215.1 Bryobacteraceae bacterium
GGGGAGGAGGAGGGAAAGGGGCCGCGCGCTATTTCCTGCCGCACATCCTGGCGCTTTCCACCAACTCGCCCTTCTGGCGCGGCATGGATACCGGCTTGAAATCCTATCGCTGCAAGGTCTTCGACAAGTTCCCGCGCACCAACATTCCGGATTACTTTCCCAGCTATGGCGAATACGAGAGCTTCATCAACCTGCTCATTCGCACCAATTGCATCGATAACGCCAAGAAAATCTGGTGGGATATCCGGCCACACCCCTATTTCAGCACGCTCGAATTTCGCGTGTGCGACATCCCCATGCGCGCCCAGGAGACCATCGCGCTGGCCGCGCTCATCCAGGCCACCGTGGCCAAGCTCTACAAGCTGCACTCCATGAACCAGGGCTTCCGGCTCTATCGCCGCGCGCTCATCATGGAGAACAAATGGCGCGCCCTGCGCTATGGCATCGACGGCAAGCTCATCGATTTCGGCAAGCGCATTGAGGTGCCTCTGCGCGAACTTATGGACGAATACTTCGAGATGATCGACGACGTAGTCGACGAATTAGGCAGCCGGAAAGAGATTAACTACCTGCGCGAGATACTACGTAATGGAACAGGCGCCGACCGTCAGTTGCGCGTCTGGAATGAAACTCACGATATGAAAAAAGTAGTCGATTACATCATCGAAGAGACCGAAGCGGGCATTCACGGCGCTGAGGAAAGGCAGGTAGCGGCCACGTGAATCGATCGTCAAACCAGGTATTGAATCCGGTATTAAGGGAGGTGGCCGTGGAGCCCTCGCTCATCGAAGGTGCGCGCAACGCGGTGGTCGTTTGCCTGCGCATTCAGCCGCACGAAAAAGTTACGTTGATCACGGACCAGGCCTCCATCGAGATTGCCGCCGCACTGGCCGCCGAGCTCGATACCGTAGGCGCGCCCTATCGGTCCTGGATCCTCGAAGAAGCCGCGCCGCGCCCGCTGGCCGACATGCCGGGGCCGGTACTCGACGATCTCGAAACCAGCCAGGTGAGCATCTTCGCCGCCCAGGCGCAGGCCAACGAGCTGCGGTCGCGCATGCAGATGACGGAGGTGGTCACGCGCCGCAAAATCCGGCACGCCCACATGGTCAACATCACCAAGCAGATCATGTGCGACGGCATGCGCGCGGATTTCCGCGAAGTGGATCGCATCAGCCTGCAAGTGATCGAGATCGCCCGCGCGGCCGCGCTGGTCCGCGCCAAGACGCCGGCCGGTACCGACCTGACCGCCGAGATGAACCCGGACTACAAGTGGCTCAAGACCAGCGGCATCATCAGCCAGAATACCTGGGGCAACCTGCCGGGCGGCGAGATTTTCACGACCCCCGGCGAGGTTAACGGAACATTCGTGGTGGATGGCGTGGTCGGCGATTATCTGTGCGCCAAGTATGGGGACCTGCACGCGAATCCGCTGACCATCCGCATCAAAGGCAACCGGCTGAGCGAGGCGCATTGCGCCAACCGCGCGCTCGAAGAGGAATTCTGGCGGTACACGCACACCGATGAGAACAGCGACCGCGTCGGCGAATTCGCCATCGGCACCAACATCGGCGTGCGGGACGTAATCGGCAACATTCTGCAGGACGAAAAGATTCCGGGCGTGCACATCGCCTTTGGCGATCCCTACGGGAGTTATACCGGTGCGGCGTGGCGCTCGACCACGCACATCGATGTGGTTGGCCGCAAATTCGATATCTGGGCCGACGATCGCGTGATCATGCGCGCGGGCCAGTTCGTATTGGATGGGACAGGCTTTGGCCGGTCAGGGTCTTGAGTGATTCCCGAACTTCGAGAGCGCTTCGACGCCGCCTTCACAGCGGAGAAGTACGCCGCTTTCATGGCGCGCCTGGAAGCGGAGACCGGATCGCGGCTGGCCTTTCGCCAGTCCGAGACGCCTTGCTTCTTCCCCGCGCCGCTGATCGATGCCATGGCCCGCGACGGCGGGGAGCTGATACGCCAGTTGACCTCTCCCGAATATCTGGCCATCGCCCGACAGGCCGTGCCTCCGCAATTCGATGTGCCGGGGGAGCCGGACCACCCGCTATTCCTGCAGGTGGATTTCGGCCTGGTGCGCGAAGCGCCCGGACAAATCGCGCCGCGCCTGGTGGAGATACAGGCCTTCCCATCGCTGTACGCTTTCCAGCCGGTGCTTTCGCAAGTGTACAAAGACGCCTATGGCCTCGATCCAAGGCTGCGCTACCTGCTCGGCGGCCTCGACCTGGCCGGCTATAAAGCGCTGCTCGGCCGTGCCATTCTGGGCGGGCACGACCCTGAGAACGTGATCCTGATGGAGATCGATCCGCTGCATCAAAAGACGCTGGCGGATTTCATCCTCACCGAGCGCATGTTCGGCGTGCGGGCCGTCTGCATTACGCAGATACGCAAAGACGGAAATCGCCTGTTGTACGAACGCGACGGCCGCAAGATCCCGATCCGCCGCATCTACAATCGCGCCATTGTCGATGAGCTGCAGCGCCGCGGCATTACGCCGGTCTTCGATTTCCGCGACGATCTGGATGTCGAATGGGCCGGCCATCCCAACGACTATTTCCGCGTCAGCAAGTTTTCCATCCCTTACCTGCGGCATCCGTCGGTGCCGCAGACCTGGTTTCTCGACCAGCTTCATCACATCCCGCAGGATACGCAGCATTACGTGCTGAAGCCGCTCTTCTCGTTCGCCGGCCTGGGCGTCCGCATCGGCCCGCCGCGGGAAGAGATCATGGCGGTGCCGGCCGCCGAGCGCCGCAACTACATCCTGCAGGAACGCGTAAACTTCGAGCCGGTAATCGAAACTCCGCACGGCAAGACCAGAGCCGAAATCCGCATTATGTACATCTGGCTCGACAAGCTGCAGCCCGTCTCCCTGCTGGTACGCATGGGCCGCGGCGCCATGATGGGAGTGGACCACAACAAAGACCTGGAGTGGGTGGGCGCGTCCGCCGGCCTGTTGGAGTGAACCTCTTCGGCGCGTTCCGCTTGCAGAAAAAAACGCTGAGCCGCCCCGCCTGGGCACGCAGGCTGGATGCGTGTCGAACGGCCCGGGGCGAGCGTTCATCCATCACCTCGGGCTAACTTCGGAGCGGCCAGCAATCCGATCCGGATTCGACCGGGTGCTAAAATGAATTGCGATGGGGAGGCTGCTGGAAAAGGCGATCCTGGAGGCATCGAAGCTTCCCGATAGTGAGCAGGAAGCTATCGGCGCCTGGTTGCTCGATCAGATTGAGACCGAGCGCCCGTGGGATGAACTCTTCGGGAGTTCGGGCAGCGCTCTGGAACGAATGGCGGACCGGGCTCTAGAGGAGCATGACCATGGTCTGACGACGCAGCTCGATCCGGACCAGTTGTGAATTCGCACATTACACCGGGATTTCGGAAGCTGTTGGCCGCACTCCCTGATGATGTTCGTCGTCAAGCTCGCTCCGCTTATCGCCAGTTCATGGAGAATTCTCGTCACCCAGGTTTTGGCTTCAAGCAGATTCATGGATCGGATCGGCTGGTTTCCGTCCGCATCAGCCGGGGTTACCGCGCGGTGGGTGTGCGGAGATCGCCAGACGAGACCGTCCGGTTCTGGGCTGGGGCCCAGGAAGAATATGAAAAGCTTCTCGCCAAACGATGAAGCGCGAAAACGCCAAGCCGTTATACCTCAGAAGTGCATACTCAGATGAGCCACCAACCGGGCGATCGCCAGCGGTTTGAACTCCAGCACACGGCCGGCATAGCCGTCACTGGTGCCGCCATCCTGAAGACATGAGGCGCGTGGCTTCCGAGTTTGGAGGCGGTCTCCTGTCTAGTCGCCTCTATCAGTCTCGCGGTCAGTACTCCTGGACCACGGCGAGAAGGCGATTCGGCTCCTGGAACACTGCCCTCCAGGCGGCCGGGCTGTCCCTCCGAAATGAGATCGATATTTCCGACGAAAAGCTCTTCGAAAACGTGTATGATCTCTGGGTTCGTCTCGGGCGGCAACCGCGAAAGCGCGAGCTTGTTCCGCCGCTCTCCTGCTATTCCGAACGCCCCTATGCCCGCCGCTTTGGGTCGTGGCGAATGGCCCTGACCGCCTTCGTCGCGTGGGCGGACGCCGATTCGACTCGGCCAGTTCCCACGGCCATCCCCAGCAGCACGTCTCGACGCCGCACGAATCGCGATCCGGATATGTCGCTGCGGTTCCGCGTCATGCGGGGCGATAACTTCGCGTGTCGTTGCTGCGGTCGAAGCCCTGCCCGAGATCCGGCAGTTGAACTGCACGTCGATTACGTTACGCGATGGCTGAGGAGCCGCTACGTGCCAGCGGGAAGCTGAGCCACAGAGCCCACCTGCGACCACCCTTCATGTCTCCGTGTCACTGAGTCAGCGCGTCACACCACCCGCAGCACCGCCGCCCCACGCACCTGATCGTGCTTCAACATATTCAACGCGGCATTGGCATCCGCCAACGGAAACTCCTGTACCTGTGTATGAATCGGAATTTCCGCCGCGATCTTCAGAAACTCTTCGCCATCCTGCCGGGTATTGTTGGCCACGCTGCGGATCACGCGCTCGTGATATAGCAGGTTGTAATCCATCGCCGGAATCGGGCTCATATAAATCCCGCCGAGAGCCACGGTGCCGCCCTTCTTCAGCACGCGCAGGGCGGAGACCACCAGCTCGCCGGCGGGTGCGAAGATGATGGCGGCGTCCATTTTCTCGGGCGGCTGGTCGTCGGCCGAGCCGGCCCACTCCGCGCCCAACTCCCGCGCCAGCTGCCGGTGCGGCTCGTCGCGTGTCATGGCGTAGACCCGCACGCCCCAATGCCGCGCCACCTGGATGGCCACGTACGCCGCGGAGCCGAAGCCGTAAAGCCCCAGCGCGCCGCCCGGCTGAATGCCCGACACACGCAACGACCGGAAGCCGATAATCCCCGCGCACAGCAGCGGCGCCGCGGCCATATCGCTGAAGCTTTCGGGAATCGGATAGACAAAAGTCTCGGCTGCGACAATGTACTCCGCATACCCGCCATCCACCGTGTAGCCCGTGAATGTCGCCGCCCCGCAAAGATTCTCGCGGCCCGAGCGGCAGTATTCGCACACGCCGCAAGTGTGATGCAGCCATGCAACACCGACGCGCGCCCCCGGGCCGAAGCGTTGCGCGCCGGCGCCGCAGCGCTCCACCGTGCCCACCACCTGGTGCCCAGGAACAACCGGATGCTTGCGCGGCGGCAGCTCGCCTTCCACCACGTGCAGATCGGTCCGGCACACGCCGCACGCATGCACCCTTACCAACACCTCACCGGCGCCGGGCTCCGGCACAGGCGCGTCCGTGAATGTCAACGGATTCTGCTCGACCGGAGCAGGCGAGTCCAAAACGCAAGCTTTCATTCGAATGCCTCCGCATCCCACTTAGCGGCTGGCCGGACGGCTATATGTTTGGCACGTTCGCCGCCGTAGAGCGCCTCGACGGCCGCAACTTCCAGCGTACTGCCGGTGGCATCTACCGTGCCGGCCAGACACACGCGCCGCGGAGCCAGCGACACCGCTACTTCCGGCAGATCCGTGTGCTGCAACATGCCGAAAACGAAATTCCCGAACGGCGCGCTGGATCGCTCGGTGTCCACAACGCTCCGGTAAGAAATCAACCCTCCTGCCAGATACAACTCGGCGATTCCCGGATCCATGGCCGCGGCGAACAGCGCAGGGACCGTCAACCGGTTCAACGCCGCAACTTGCAGCGTCAGCCCGCGCAGCGCCGGATGCGCTCGCAATGCCGCCGCCAGAGCCAGGACATCGGTGACGCGCTGCCCCAGCAGCGGCTTCCCCAGAATAAGAGAGGCCCACGCGTAATCCTCCTCGCCCGCATGGGAGCGTGCATAGCCGGCCGCGCCGCGACCGACCTCCGGCGCCAGATCTCCTACGCCGCGCACATCCGCTGCGCACACCGCATAACCGCGGTGAGCTAGCTTGTACAACATCCCGCCCTCCTGCCAGCGCGTATCGCGGCCGGCCGGATCCAATATCAGCAGGATTTTGGTGGGACGGATTTCCGGGTCTGAGCGCGTCGTCCGCGACCCGCTCTTGGGCAGAAACAACCACGCCGGCAGCCACACACGCGGAGCGCTAGCCACCTCCAGCGCCTCCACGGTGACATTACGCCACGCCGCGCGCCGCAGCACCACGGGCTGCAACCCGGCCGGCGGACGTTCCGCGCCGATCAGCTCGCCCAGCGGTGTGGGCCGTACCATCAACTGCCGCGACCGGTTCAAGGTGAACGGCGTTTCGCTATGGAACGACTGCAACATGCTGCCGCTCTGGGACACCCACATCGTCTGATCCTTCTCCGGTTCCGTGGCGGGCTCTTCCATCACCGGTGCCGTCTGGTGCTTCAGCCATCGCGCAAACCAATTGTAGATCCGCATGCGCGAATCGTAAGCCAACCCGTGCGGCAGCGGCGTATCCACCCACGCCAGCCGGTCGGCCGCGCCCAACGTGGCGTAAACGGCGCGCAGCTTCCGGAACTCCTCCCAGCCGTTGCGAATATATTCCGGCGAGTAGGTGTGGAAGAAATCCATGTCACTCACCGAAATCAACAGCGGCTTCGGCGCCAGCGGATACAGCAGGTCCCAACGGTCGAATCCCAGCGGCCCCGAGCCGGCCAGGTTCTGCTCCGCGTCGTCCGTCGCACCCGGCGGATCGAAATTCGCGCAAGCCACATTTTCCGTATTGCCGCTGGCGACCGCGGCCGCCGCCAGCCGGTCGTCCACCGCCGCCAGCAGCATGGTCAGCGTGGCGCCGCCCGATTGCCCCGTCGAAGCCAGCCGCCGCGCATCGACCAGCGGATGCGCGGCCAACACGTCCAGACTGCGCAACGCATCCCACACCTGCATGCGCACTGCCGTATCGCCGTTCAGCAGCATCTGTTCGCCCGGCGCCGTATGCTCGCTGTCGGCAGACGCCAACCGGCTATGCAAGCCGCTCGCGTCCGGATAGTAGATGCGCTCGCCCTGCCCCATCGGGTCGAATGCCAACACCATGTATCCCAGCTTCGCGAGGCCCTGGCAGCAGCGTTGATAAGAATCGCCCGCCTTGCCATTGCTTGTGTGGCCCATTTGAAACAGCACGCCCGGATAGGGAGGCTGGGTATTGGCGGGAACATACAGATTTGCCGCAATAAAGAAGTTGGGCACGCTCTCGTAGACCAGCTTCTCCACACGATATCCGTCGCGTTCGAATCCGCCGGCCGTGCGCGTGTTCAGCGGGGTCCGCTGCGGCATGCCCCCCACCAGCTTCCAAAATGTCTCACGCACCCACTGCTGCCGCGCTCGAATGGCAACCGCCGATGTGAGCTTGGCAATCTCGCGGTTGCGCGCCGCGTAAGCGTGAGCCGCCAAGTCTCGCAAGTAGTCCGGCAGGCCGCGCGCGTACTGGCGATACGCCACGCCGGGAAAATCGGACTGGGACCGCGCCGTTTTTTCCACGAGCGCCAGGGAGGCAGGTAACGACAACAATTGGCGTCGGGTCACAATTGCCAGTATAGTGCTATACTCCCAGATCCATGTCCCCATCGGACCACGGCCCTCTTCACCCCGCCGCCAAACCCTATCGCTTCATCGTTCTGGCCTTCGCCGCCCTGATGGCTTTCGGCAGCTACTTCGCCTACGATAGCGTGGGCGCCATTGAAACTACCCTGATTCAGGTGTTCCACACCGACCGCGCCGCGATCGGGACCATGTACACCATGTACAGCGTGGCCGCCGTTGTCGCGGTCATGGCCGGCGGCTTCCTCATCGATCGCGTAGGCGTGCGCCGCGCCAGCCTGATCTTTTCCGGCTTCGTGGTAGCTGGCGCCTCGCTGGTCGCCTGGGCGCCCAGCCTGCCGGTTCTGTATGCCGGCCGCGTCCTGTTCGGCATCGGCTCGGAATCCATGATCGTGGCGCAGAGCGCCATCACCGCGCGCTGGTTCACCGGCAAGGAACTGGCTATGGCGTTCGGCATTACGCTGACGATCGCCCGTCTCGGCACCCTGTTTTCCTTCAATACCGAAGAATTGCTGGCTACCCGGTTCGGTTGGCGCGGGGCTCTCTGGATCGCGGCGGCGCTGTGCGTTTTCAGCCTGCTCTGCAACTGGATCTACACCCTCATGGACCGTCACGCAGAGCCCATCCTGAAACTGCCCGAGGCCGGCTCCGGCGACAAGATCACCTGGAGCGACGTCGGCAAGTTCCGGCCCTCCTACTGGTACGCCGTGGGAATCTGCGTGACTTTCTACTCCGCCATCTTCCCCTTCACCGCACTGGCCACCGACTTCTTTCACGATAAGTGGGGCATGCCCATGGCCTCCGCGGAAGGGCTGGGTTTCTTCGCCGGCGTGTTCTACAATCTCACCCACATGTTCACCACAGCGCAAGGCGTTACGTCCATCATCATCGCGGCGTCCATGGTGCTCGCGCCTTTCGCCGGCAACTTTGTGGATCGCGTGGGTCGCCGCGCCACGCTCATGGTGGCGGGTTCGCTGCTGATCGTTCCCGCGCATCTGCTGCTGGGGCTCACGCATTTTTCACCGGTCCTCTCCATGATCGTGCTGGGCGCCGCCTTCGTGCTGGTGCCCGCCTGCATCTGGCCGTGTGTGCCGCTGATCGTGGACGCGCGCTGCGTGGGCACGGCCTTCGGCCTGATGACCGCCATCCAAAACCTGGGCCTGGCCACTTTCCCTTATGCCAGTGGCGCCCTGCGCGACGCCACGCATGGCTATACCGCTAGCCAGATCATGTTCGCCGGCCTCGGTTTCTGCGGCCTGCTGTTCTCGCTTCTACTCCTGCGCGCCGACCGCCGGGAAGGCGGCCGCCTGGAGCGTGCCAAATAAAAGGCTATATAATCGGGCTTCCGGCCGGCGCCTTAAATCGCGGCAACCGTATGTTTAACTGACAGAGAGGAAATTCGAACGATGGCCATACCAGCCCTGTTGCTGCTATCCGCAACCCGCGAGTCGCGCATCTCCGCGCTCGACTGGATTACGATCGCGCTCTACTTCGGCATTCTGCTGAGCGTGGCCACCTGGGTCGTCCGCCGCGCCAAGGACTCCGCCACCGATTACTTCCTGGCCGGCCGCAACCTGGGCTGGTGGGTCATCGGCGCTTCCATCTTCGCCTCCAACATCGGCTCGGAGCACATCGTGGGCTTGGCCGGCTCCGGCGCCACCAGCGGCGTCGCCATGGCGCACTATGAACTGCATGCCTGGGCGCTGCTGGTGCTGGGCTGGGTCTTCGTGCCGTTCTACATGCGCTCCATGGTCTTCACCATGCCGGAATTTCTGGAGCGCCGCTTCAACGAGAAATCGCGATACGTCCTTTCGATCGTCTCCATAATCACTTTCATCATCTCCAAGATCGCGGTCGGCATCTTCGCCGGCGGCGTGGTCTTCGGCACGCTCTTCCCGGAGATGATGCTGCACGTCGGCGGCTTCAATATCGACAGCTTCTGGATCGGCTCCGTGCTGGTGATCGTGCTCACCGGCCTTTACACCACGCTGGGCGGCATGCGCGCCGTGGCTTACAACGATGCCGTGCAGGTCACCGTCCTGATCCTCGGCTCATTTCTGTTGACCGCCTACGGCCTGGTCCGCCTGGGAGGCTGGGCCGAGCTGCGCCACATATGCGGCTCCGACATGTTCAACCTGTGGAAGCCGCTCATTCCCGCCGGGGTCGAAGGCACCTGGTCGCCCGTGATTCAGACCAACGCCGCGGGACAGGTGGTGAAGCAGGCCTGGTATTTCAACGATAATTTCCCGTGGCTCGGCATGCTGTTCTGCGCGCCCATCATCGGGCTGTGGTATTGGTGCACGGACCAATACATCGTGCAGCGCGCCTTGGGCGCGCCCAACGAGGCCGTGGCCCGCCGCGGCAGCATCTTCGCCGCATTTCTCAAGCTGTCCCCGGTGTATCTGTTCATCGTTCCGGGACTGATTTGTTACGCGCTGGCCAAAAGCGGCAAGGTGCCCGAACTGGCGCCCATGATCGGCCCCGACGGCAAGTCCATTCCGGCGCTGTCGAACGCAGCGTTCCCCATGATGGTCCAATACCTCTTGCCTCCGGGGATGCGCGGCATCGTGGTGGCCGGATTGCTTTCCGCCCTGATGGGATCGCTGGCCGGCGTGTTCAATGCCTGCTCCACGCTGTTTACCGTCGACTTGTATCAGAAGTGGAAGCCGCAAGCTTCGCAGCATCAGCTCGTGCGCATGGGACGGAGCGCAACCATAGTCATGGTCTTAATCGCCCTGGCCTGGATTCCGGTTATCAAGAACGCCAAAGGCCTCTACACTTACCTGCAGTCCGTGCAGGGCTACCTGGCGCCGCCCATCTTTGTGGTGTTCTTCTTCGGTGTCTTTATCAAGCGCATGAACGGAGCGGGTGCTCTGTGGGCCATGATCGTGGGCTTCTCCCTGGGCATATTCCGCATGATGGTCGACACTCCCGTGACGCTGGGCGGGGCGGGCTACACGGAGGGATCGTTCCTCTGGATAGTCAATAACATCTACTTCCAGTATTTCAGCGTGCTGATCACGATTGTATCGGCCATAGTTATGGTAACGGTAAGTTACATGACGGCCGTGCCGGACCCGCGCCAGATACAAAGCCTGACCTTCGGCACCGAGACGGAAGCGGATCGCCGCAAGACCCGCGCCGGTTGGGGATGGAAAGAAGTTGCCGCGTCGGGAGTAGTGCTGCTCTGCATCCTGGGCAGCTATCTTTACTTCCGGGGTTAGGCCACTGCCTTTTTGTGGCGCACGCTCTCAGCGTGCAGTGTCCCCACTCGTGGGGACACATTCTTATTACCGACATTTTGTCCGCCGCGCAAATGCCAGTATAATAGGGGCAGATTGCCAAGGAGCCTTCGCGAATGGCTGAGTTGAACAACGCCCCCGAGCCGATGCCTACCGCGTACCTCGAATTCGATCCGGTGAAGATTTGGCTCAGTTGGTTGAACAGCGGCTCCCTGCAGCCGCCCTCAAGTCGTTGGTACGCGGCGGCGTGTCCGACGCTGAGATCTATCGGTTGATCGTGCCGCGTCGAACCTTGGCGCACCGCATTGCAAAACGCCAGGCTCCATCGAGGGAAGAATCGGATAAGGCGGTCCGTGTGGCACAGATCGCCGCGATGGCCGAGCGTGCCTTCCAGGATGCCGCGAAAGCCTGGGGATGGCTGCGAAAGCCGAAGCGGCGCTTTGAAGGCAAAACACCGATGGATATGCTGGCGACCGAAACCGGCGCTCGCCTGGTGGAGGAAATGATCCTCCAGTTCGAATACGGCATGAGCGCGTGACGCTTTCGCGGATCAGCAGCCACCGGCGACTGGATGGCGCCGGAGGATTGCTCGCGCCTGGGCGATGGCATACGCCTGGCATTCACAAGGATCGCGCATCGTGTACTGCGCCCCGAATCCGGCCACGGCCCTGGTGGAGGAGTGGTCCATGCCGAGATCGAGGCTGGCGACCTTCCGGACCCGCTTCAATATCTTGAGATCGACGCCCCGGATACGATTTCCACCGAAACGCTGGATATCGGTGCTTTCGGCCGCCACTGGCACAAGAACCAGGTGGCGACGCGTCAGGCTGGCGACCATTGGCTGTATGCGGGAAGCGCTGCCGTCTTGCGTGTCCCGTCGGTGATCGCGCCGGCGACCTGGAACCTCCTCGTCAACCCCCGACACCCGGATAGCGCAGGTATCCGGGTCGTCCGCGTTCACAATCATGGCATCGACCCACGGTTGAAGTGATTTCGCGCTTTGCATTGCCGCGGCACGGGATGACCGTGTCCCCGGTTGGACGGGACGTCAGTCGACACCGGCGAGAAATGAGGGTGGCGGCCTCAATCGCCGAAAAGCGCGTCGATATCACGACCGCCGTGCACGACATGCAGAATCGACACCACGTCGTCCTCTGCAATTCTGTGGAGGACGACGTAATCGCCAGCGGTGATGCTGCGCACACCAGGACCCAGATCATCACGCCGCCGTCCCACGTGTGGATGCCGGGCCAGCAACCAGATGCGCTCGTTGATGCTCTCCACCACCCGCGTAGCAATATCGATGCTGCCGCTCTCGCGGGCCAAGTAAATCCAGATGCCGTCGAGCTCGGCTTCCGCTTCGGGCGAAAGACGTAACTCACTCATCGGCCGAGATTCTGCTCGGCGGAAAGCCGCGCCATGCCGCGCCGCTTGATGTCCTGGGTAAGCTGCGTCACCTCTTCGTGGGTCGTAATCCTGCGACCCTCGCCGCGCGCCAAGGACACTTCAGCTTGTTCGACGGCCGCAAGGATTTCCAACCGCCGCCGCTCGCGCTCTTCCCAGAGGGACATCGCTTCCTGCACGGCATCCTCTTTGCCTTGGAATCGGCCAGCCTCGATACCCTCGCGAATGAACGCCTCCTGCTCAGGAGTCAAGTGTAGTTCCATATGTCTTTAAGACTAAGAGTCGCCAAAGCAAGTGTCAAGCGTGCTCATAAAAACTTAGCGCGTTATCACCCTGCCGCAGCACCCGCACGCGCCGCAACTCCCCATACGCATCCCCCGGATCGAACCGCACCGAATGTTGCGCGATCGCCAACCCGGCACTGGCCTGCGCCAGCGCCGCCGCATACTCTTCTTCCATCTCGTACGGCGGATCGATGAACAGAATATCCCCCGGCAGCCGCCCCAGCGCCGCGACCACCTTCCCGGCCACCACGCTGGCCCGCCCCTCAATCCCCAGCGCACGCAGATTCTCCCGGATGGCTTCCACCGCCCGCCGTCCGCTCTCGATAAACACGCACCGCGCGGCGCCGCGGCTGAGCGCCTCGATCCCCACCGCGCCCGTGCCGGCGTACGCATCCACGAACGCCGCCCCCTCAATCCGCCCAGCCAGCAAGTTGAACAGCGTTTCCCGTAGCCGGTCCGGCGTAGGCCGCGTCGCCAAGCCCGGAATGCTCTTCAAACGCCGCGATCGGAACTCGCCCCCAATCACCCGCATCAGCCCACCGTCGCCAGGCCATAGCGCCGCTGCCAATGGTCGCGGATGTATGCCACTGCCTTCCGCAGTTCTTCCTCCGACGGCGGATGGCCCACAAAATCCAGCGCCTCGCGCCGCGCCGCCTCCAGAATTTCCTTATCGCGCAGGATGTTCGCCACCCGCAGCGACGGCAGCCCCGACTGCTTCGTCCCGAAGAACTCGCCCGGCCCGCGCAGCTTCAGGTCCATTTCCGCGATCAGAAATCCGTCGTGGGTGTCCACCAGCGTACGGATGCGTTCCTTCGCCGCATCGCTCATGCGCTCCGTAATCAGGATGCAGTAGCTCTGCGCCGCGCCGCGTCCCACGCGTCCGCGAAGCTGGTGAAGCTGCGCCAGGCCGAAGCGCTCCGCCTGCTCGATCGCCATCACCGTCGCGTTGGGCACATCCACCCCTACCTCGATCACCGTGGTCGAAACCAGAATCCGGATCTCGCCCTTCTTGAACCGCTCCATGGTGGATTCTTTCTGGTCCGCCGCGAGCCGCCCGTGCATCAAGCCCACCGCGACGCCCGGAAACACTTCCTGCGACAAATGTTCGTGCATCTTTTCGGCCGCCTTCATGGCGTTGGTCTCGGATTCCTCGATCACCGGATAAACCACGTACGCCTGCCGCCCTTCGTCGATCTGCTTCTTCACGAAACTGTAGACCTGTTCCGCGTGGTCGGCCGTCACGTGCTTCGTTACGATCGGCTTGCGCCCCGGCGGCATTTCGTCGATCACGGAAACGTCCAGGTCGCCGTAGAGCGTCAGCGCCAGCGTGCGCGGAATCGGTGTCGCGGTCATCACCAGCACGTCCGGATGCACCCCTTTCCGCAGCAGCTCGAAGCGCTGCATCACGCCGAAGCGATGCTGCTCGTCCACAATCGCCAGGCCCAGTTTCGCGAACTCCACGTCCTTTTCGAGCAGCGCGTGTGTCCCGATGGCCACGTGCGCCAGGCCCGCCGCGATCAGCTTCTTCAGCTGCCCTTTCTCCCGGCTGGTGAACGATCCCGTAAGCTGCACCACCACGTAATTGAGCCGCGCCAGCAGTTGCTTGAAGTAGAAATAGTGCTGCGCCGCCAGGATCTCCGTCGGCGCCAGCACCGCCACCTGATACCCGTTCTCGATCGCGATCACCGCCGCCTCGGCCGCCACGATCGTCTTGCCGCTGCCCACGTCGCCTTGCAGCAGCCGGTTCATCGGCCGCGGCGCTTTCATGTCTTGCGCAATCTCGCCCAGCACGCGCTTCTGCGCACCAGTGGGCTTGAACGGCAGCATGGCCTTCACCCTCTCGCGCACCCGATCCGTCAGCTCGAAAGAAACGCCCGGCATGGTACGCGCCTTGCTGCGCTTCAACGCCACGCCGCACTCCAGCCAGAAGAATTCTTCGAAGATCAGGCGGAACTGCGCCTGCGACCGGAACGCGTTCGCGAGGCGCATGTCCGTATCCTGCGGCGGGAAGTGCGTCTCCTTGATGGCGGTCCAGCGGTCCGGCAGTTTCAATCGCCGCCGCACTTCTTCGGGAAGCTGATCCTCCACCGGCGGCAGCGCTTCCAATACGCGATGCACCATGGCCCGCAGCACGCGCGTACTGATCTTGGACACGGCTTCATAAACCGGCACCACCCGCCCCAGATGCACCGCCGCTTCCACGGTGTCGTCGTCGTCCGACAGGATCTCGAATTCCGGGTGCAGCATGTTCAGCTGGCCGGTATAGTTGTCGAATTCCACCTTGCCGTAGAGCGCCACCTTCTGTCCCGGCGCCAGCACATTGGCCAGATAGCCGCCATGGAACCACTTGCCCACCAGAATGCCGCGCGAGCGATCCGTGAACGAGGCTTCGAACAGTCCCAGGTTGCGCCGCTTAAACCCCGAAAGGCTCGCCGTCCGCACCTCCGCGATCACGGTGGCCATCTCGCCCGGCGCCAGTTCGTTCACTGTCTTCACATTGCTGCGGTCTTCGTAGCGAAACGGCACGTAGGCGAGCAGATCCTCCACCGTGCTCAGGCCCTTGGCCTCCAGCATGGCGGCGCGCGCCGGCCCGACGCCTTTGATGTAAGTCAGCGGAGTAGTGAGATCCATGCAGCTTTTTAATTGTGGGGCAGGCGTCCACGCCTGCGGCGGGTCTCCAGACCCGCCCCACCACAGTGTACAATGCCGGAAGTGAAGCAAACGGCCATCTTATTCTTGTTCTTGCTCCCCGCGTCCGCCGCTGAAACATTGCGTCTGGGCATCGTCGGCACCGACACTTCGCACGCCACCGCTTTCACCCAAATCCTGAACGACGAATCGTCGCCCGATCACGTGCCGGGCGGCCAGGTAGTAGCCGCCTATAAAGGCGGCAGCGCGGATATCGAGTCCAGCGCCTCCCGCGTAGACAAGTTCGCCGACGAGCTGCGCACCAAGTGGAAGGTCCGCTTCTTCACCACCATTCCGGAGATGTGCCGGAACGTGGACGCCGTGCTGCTTGAAAGCGTGGATGGCCGCGTGCATCTGGCGCAGGCCCGCGCCGTGATCGCCGCGCACAAGCCGCTGTTCATCGATAAGCCGCTGGCTTCCACGCTGGAGGACGCCCGCGAGATCGCCAGGCTGGCCACCGCCGCCGGCGTGCCGTGGTTCAGCGCCTCCAGCCTCCGCTTCGGTGAAATCGCCGAGACCATGAAGTTCGCCGACGCTACCGGCGTGGAAACTTGGGGCCCTGGACCCCTGGAGCCACACCACCAGCTGGATCTGTCCTGGTACGCCATCCATCCCATCGAACTGCTCTATTCGCTCATGGGTCCGGGGTGCGAAGAAGTCAGCCGCACCTTTTCGCCGGATGCCGACGTCATCGTGGGCCGCTGGAAGGACGGCCGCATCGGCACGGTGCGCGCTCTGCGCCCCTATAGCGACTATGGCGCGGTGGTCTTTCGCCCCAAGCAGATCGTCGAAAGCCCATCCCGTCCTTCCGATAGCTATCGCCCGCTGCTGGTTGAGGTGATGAAGTTCCTTGAAACCGGACAGCCGCCAGTGCCCAACCGGGAAACGCTCGAAATCTTCGCCTTTATGGATGCCGCCCAGCGCAGCAAGGACGAAGGCGGAAGGCCCATGCGGTTACGATAAGATATTACATTCATGCCAAATCTGCTAGAGGGCAAACTGGCCCTCATCCTCGGAATCGCCAACAAATGGAGCCTGGCATACGCCATCGCGCAAGCCTTTTGGCGTGAAGGCGCCACTCTGGCCCTCACCTATTTGGGCGACCGTCAGAAAGTCGCCATCGAAGAATTGTCGCAAGGCCTGTCTGTCGCGGGCATCTGGCCGTGTGACGTTACTAAGGAGGAAGACCTGCTCGCGCTCACCGAGTCTCTGCGCGTCCTCGACCGCCCGCTGAATGCCGTGGTCCACAGCCTGGCCTTCGCCAATCGCGACGACCTGTCCCGGCCCTTTGTGGAGACGGGGCGCGCCGGCTTCCTTCTGGCGCAGGAGGTCAGCGCGTATTCGCTGGTGGCCGTGGCCCGCGCCACCACCCCCGCGATGACGGCCGGCGGCGCGCTGATGACCCTCACCTACCTCGGCTCCACGCGCGTGGTACCCAACTACAACGTGATGGGTGTAGCCAAGGCGTCGCTCGAAGCTTCCGTGCGCTACCTCGCCAGCGACCTCGGACCCCAACGCATTCGCGTCAACGCCATCTCCGCCGGGCCCGTGAAAACCGCCTCCGCACGCGCCGTCAAGGACTTCACCAGCATCCTGGACCACGTGGTGCAGCGCTCGCCGTTGCGCCGCAACACCGATCCCGCCGAGGTCGCCGATACGGCCGTCTTCCTGGCCAGCGACCTGGGCCGGGGTGTCACCGGCAATACCATCTTCGTCGACGCGGGAATGCAGATCATGGGTTTATAGTTAAGTAGACTCATGAAGATTGAAGTGGTCCTGACTGAGGCGGAGATCGTCCAGGAGCTTAGCGAGGCGGTGGACGCGCGCGACCTCCCCGAGAAATTCTTCTACTGGAGCCCGCTTGCGGTGCGCGCCTGGCTGGCGCGTGCGGCCGATCCCGAATTCGGCGACCTGCGCCGTGCGTGGCAGCAGCTCGCCGCGAAGGCCGCCTGGCTGCTCGAACCCTTCGCCGATCCCATCCACCTGATCAGTTTCGGCGCGGGGGATGGCGCGACCGACCGCGTGCTGCTGGATGCCATTCGCCAGGCAGGCCGGGAGCAAAAGTACTACCCCGTGGATGCCAGCCAGGCGTTGCTCGAAACGGCGTGCGCCGGCGCCGAGGATTTGGACATCGAAACGGCGGGCATCAAGGCGGATATCTCGAGCCCCATGCATCTGGTCTTCGCCAGCGATGCCGCCGAGTCGCCCAAGCTTTTCCTGATGTCCGGCAACACGTTGGGCGGTTTCGATCCGCTGGATCACGTCAAGCATATGGCGCAATGCCTGCATGGCGACGACCGGCTGATCCTGGACGCCGAAATTTATCATATCAATGGACACGCGCCGAACCTGGAAGCGATGCGGCAGTTTGCTTTCGCCCCGCTGGCCGCGCTGGGCGTCTCCGCCGACGACGGAGAAGTGCGCTTCGAACACAAGCGCGACAAGAGCGTTGCCGGCCTGCATGTGACGGCCTCGCATTTCCGCCCGGACCGCGACCTGCGCATCTCGACCCCGGGCCACGAAGTGCTGGTCGAGCGCGGCGAGCACATCAACCTGAACTTCAGCTACAGGTTCACTCCCGAAGCGCTCCACGCGCTGCTGGTGGAGCGCGGCGGACTCCGCATTCTGGAAGAGATCCCCAGCCCGGACAGGCGGTACTTACTGGTGGTCTGTTCGCGGTAGAATTGTTCAGGTGCGCGCCCGTAGCTCAGTTGGATAGAGCGGCTGGCTTCGAACCAGTAGGCCGGGGGTTCGAGTCCCTCCGGGCGCACCACTTAACTCAACGCGTGCCCAGTGCGCCAACGGCCTGCAAGCGCCAGGAATCGATAATGTGGCGGGGGGTTGAAACTGCTGTCAGGGGGTAGTCGCGGCCGTCAGAAGAGCCAGGCCCTCTACGGCAGCGTAATCGCTCGTTGTGAGTGACGAGGGGAATATTCAACTGTACGGCTGCGGCCGCGATCCAGGCATCCGCAAATGAGATTGGTTTGCCCTTCTTCTCACAACCGCACCTGAATCGCGCCCACGCGCGGGCGGTTTCGGTGTCCGGTAGCAGCGGCGTAAAGCGTGCGAGAAAGCGGCGCATGAGATCGCGCCGGCTGGCGCCCCAGTTCTTTGCCTCCATGCCGTACTCGATTTCGGCCAGTGTGATTAGCGAAACGGCCAACGACCTGTCGGCAAGAATGGCTTGATAGGCGGGGGCAAGGGAATGAGCCTTGAACAGAAAAGAAACGACATCGGTGTCCACCACTAACGGCGTTGTGGAGGTCATCAAAGCGCGGCTGGCCGAGAGCTTTCCTTGCGAAGCGCCCGGATCAGCGCCACGAATTCCTCGGCCCCTTCCGGGTCACATTCGGTATCGGTCTGCAGATTTTCCAGGCTGACTGGCGGTTTGAGGACAAGGCCGGCCGGAAGTCGCACCCTATCCGCTTCAGTTTCCGCGTTGTCGGCTCGCCGTGGCATCTCGATTTCAGTTTAGCTCACCAGACCGTTTGGGTGACCCGAACGTTCTACGGCCCTGTAAGCGCAGGCAAGGGAGCGCCCGCTTTTCCGGGGCTGCGCCGCGACCCTTATTTAGACGTTTTGCGATCTTCTCCCGCGGTCGCGATCGCGCGGCGCGTTAACCCGGCGTGTTAACAGTGTAGGCCCGCGGTAGTCCTGGTGTCGCCTGGCATTTCGGCCGCCTCGGAGATCGCCGCGTCTGCAAAAAGCTACCTTTTCAAGTGCAGCCTTTGCACCCCGGCTCCTGCCGATTTCGGGTAACGGTTGGCGGCGCCGGCGGCCTCGCCTTGAAATAGCTTGAAATAGCATGAAATAGCAGGGGTTCTATTTTGGTGCACATCGTGCTAAAGCCAACATAATCTGCCCGCACTCGGGCGAAGGGTGGCATGATGCGGATGGTGGACACCGAAATCGGCGGGTTCCAGGAGGTCCTCGAACAAAAAAGGGCCGAGTTGGTTCAGGAATTGCGGAACTGCGACGGCATGGTGATCGAGAAGAGCGCGGATCAAATGGATGAGATTCAGTATGCGTCGGAGCGGGATCTGGCGATTCGAAACGTCGACCGCGAGTCCACGCTTCTGCGCCAAGTAATGGGCGCGTTGGGGCGGATTCTCGACGGCAGCTTTGGAACCTGTATCGAGTGCGATTGGGCGATCAGCCCAAAACGCCTCGCCGCCGTGCCATGGGCGTCACGCTGTATCCGGTGCCAGGAGGCTGCCGATCGCGATGGGCAGGAGATAACCGAATCTGTTAGCGACACCGTCGTCATTGCTGCGTGAATGAGCGCTGCTGCGCCCGTTTCGTCATCGCCATCGCAGTTAAATCAACCCCACTTTCAAGTGCGGGAGAAAGGTGCGTCCCCTTGTGAAAGCAGAATCCAACCCTCGAACCATCGCGTTTCTCGGCGACTACTTGCCGCGCAAATGCGGCATCGCCACCTTTACGTCCGACTTGCTTGAGGCCGTCGCGGTGCGGTATCCCCAATGCCAGTGCTTCGCTGTGCCGGTCAACGACATCGCGGGATGCTACCGGTACCCGGATGTTGTGCGTTTTGAAATTGACGAGCAGGATGTGGAATCTTACCGGCGCGCCGCCGGCTTCCTGAACGCCGGCAGCGTGGACGTTGTCTCGCTGCAACACGAGTTTGGAATTTTCGGCGGCCCGGCGGGCAGCTACCTTTTGGAACTGCTGCGCGAATTGACTGCGCCGGTCGTCACCACGCTGCACACCGTCCTCCGCACGCCGAACGGCGACCAGCGCCGCGTAATGCAGGAAGTGATAGCGCTATCGGCGCGGCTGGTAGTTATGACGGAGCGCGGGCGAACGATCCTACAGGAGGTCTATCGGGCGCCGCTGGCCAAAATCGATCTCATTCCGCATGGTATTCCGGACGTGCCATTCGCCGCCCCGGACCGCTACAAAGGCCAGTTCGGAGTGACTGGAAAGAAAGTGCTGCTGACGTTCGGGCTGCTGTCGCCCAACAAGGGGATTGAACATGTGCTTCAGGCGCTGCCGGAGATCGTGGCGGAGTTTCCCGACGTGGTCTACATCGTGCTGGGCGCCACGCACCCCAACGAGTTGCGCACGCGCGGCGAGGCCTATCGCCTCGGCCTCGAAGCCATCGCCAGGAAAAATAAGATCGAGAACCACGTCATCTTCCACAACCGCTTTGTGGAGTTGAAGGAACTGACCGAGTTTATTGGCGCGGCGGATCTTTATGTTACTCCTTATCTGGACGAGGCCCAGAGTACGTCGGGAACGTTGGCGTATGCGTTTGGCGCGGGCAAAGCCGTGGTGTCGACGCCGTACTGGCACGCCGCCGAATTGTTGAAGGACCAGCGTGGCGTATTGGTGCCATTCGCCGACCCGGGTGCGATTGCGCGCGAGGTGAGCGGCTTGTTGCGCGATCGAGCGCGCCGGAGCGCCATGAGCGACGAAGCTTATAAGTTGGGCCGCGAAATGGTGTGGAGTCGCACGGCGGGGCTGTACATGCGCTCCTTCGAACGGGCGCGGGCGCCGCAGGCAGTAGCGCCTCGCGCGTTGGTTGCCGCGAACGGGTTCGCCTACCGGCCGCATGCATCGCCGGAGTTGAATCTGGATCATCTTTACCGCATGACCGATGCCACCGGTATATTTCAGCACGCCAGCTTCACTGTGCCGAATCTTGCCGAAGGCTACTGCACCGACGACAACGCCCGCGCACTCATTCTGGCCGTGCTGTTAGGCCAGTTGGAAGAAGCTCCGAAGGGCGTACGCGCGCTCGCCACAACCTACGCGGCGTTCCTGAACGATGCCTTCGACCCAAAAACAACACGCTTCCACAACTTCTTCAGCGCCGACCGCCGCTGGCTCGATGAACGGGGATCCGAGGATTCCCATGGCCGGGCAATCTGGGCGTTGGGCACTGCGGTGGGGCGCTCGCCGCATTGGAGTTCGCATACCATGGCCAGACAGCTCTTCGCGCAGGCGCTGCCGGCAGTGACGGACCTTACTTCGCCGCGCGCCTGGGCCTTCAGCCTCATTGGCATTCACGAATATCTGCGCCATATGCAAGACGACCGCCGCGCCCGGCTGCCGCGGCTAGCGAGCGACGTCCGCGAGGAACTGACTACGCGGCTCGTGGCGATCTACGACGAAGTCGCCGCGCCCGGCTGGACCTGGTTTGAACAAGGGCTGACTTATGACAACGCCAAGCTGGCGCACGCCCTCATTGTCAGCGGACGCGCCACCGGGCAGAAGGACGTGTACGCGAGAGGCCTACAGGCCTTGCGCTGGCTGGTTGGCGTACAGACCTCCCAGCATGGTCAACTGCGGCCCATTGGCAGCAACGGATTCTATCAGCGCAACGGCGCGCGCGCGGACTTCGACCAGCAGCCCATCGAGGCGCAGACCACGGTCTCGGCTTGCCTGGAAGCGTACCGCGCCACAGCCGACCCGTGGTGGCACCTTCAGGCGCAACGCGCCTTCGATTGGTTCCTCGGCGGCAACGACCTCGGCCTGGCACTCTATGCCCAGCAGACGGGCGGCTGCCGCGATGGGCTGCACCCGGACCGGAGCAACGAAAACCAGGGGGCGGAATCCACGCTGGCCTTCCTGCTGTCCCTGGCGGAAATGCGGCTGACGCAGGACGCGGCCGTCGAGGCGCCGCGCGCCGGTCTGGCAGCCTCGGTCACTCCATGAAACAAATCGACCTGAACCGCAGTACCGTCATTCTGGACCCGGATCGCACGCATGTGCTGGCCCGGCCTTTTCGTCTGATGAGCGACCAGCGCTCCACTAAGATATCCGCCCGGGTTATGGCTCTGCCGGAAAACGAAGTCCATACTTTATTGGAGTCCCTGCGGGCCGAATTCGGCGACCGTCAGGTGAAGATCGACGACTTCCTCCTGCGCCGGTTTGACGAAGTCAGTCCTTATCTGCTTAATGGCCAGAAATTGTCCGAAGAAAGGAAGTTATTGCTGGGCGGGTACTTTACACATGAGTATTCTCTCGAAGCCGCTGCATTGTTCAATCCTTCGATGGTGCCGGACCCGGACCAGTCTGACGTTGCGCCCGGCTCGTTGCGGTTCATTCTGAGCTTACGCGCCACCGCCGAGGGACACGTTTCTTCGATCGCTTTTCGCGGCGGAGTATTGGACTCCGACAGTAATATCACGATGGACGTGCCCTCCCGCTACAGCCTTGAGCCGATGCAGGTGCCCAACTCGACATTTGAAAAACCTCTGTTCGAGCGGAAGGTCCAGGAACTCCATCTCATGGGCGACTTCAACCGGGAGGTTCTTAACGGCTTGCCGGACGCATTCACAATGGCGGAGCTGCGCGACAGTATCGGCCGCGCCGTCAAGCAACTGCCGGAAGGCGATCACGAAGCGACTAAGAATGTAGCCAGGGAAACCCTGATGCTCGCCCAGTCCAATTACGAAGTGCAATTCGCGCCGGCGTCGCTTTTGTCCGAGCGGGTTTTGTTCCCCGTCACCCCTTCCCAGAGCAACGGAATCGAGGACGCTCGATTTGTCCTTTTCCAAAAGGAAGACGGCTCGCGGACTTATTATGCGACTTACACGGCCTACGACGGAAAAATGATCCTGCCGCAATTCCTCGAGACGGCCGATTTTCTTCGCTTCAAATTTATCACGCTGAATGGCCCTGCCGTGGAGAACAAAGGCATGGCGCTCTTTCCCCGAAAAATCGGCGGCCGCTTTGCCATGCTGGGCCGGCAGGACGCGGAGAATATCTACGTCATGTTCTCCGACCATCTGCATTTCTGGGACACCATGCAGCTCATTTTGGAGCCTAAGTTCCCCTGGGAATTCATCCAGTTGGGCAACTGCGGCTCGCCCATCGAAACCGAAGCCGGTTGGCTCGTGATCAGCCACGGCGTGGGCCCCATGCGAAAGTACTGCATTGCAGCTTTCCTGCTCGACCGTGACGACCCGACCAAGGTGATCGGCCGCCTGCCTGAGCCGCTGATCAAGCCGAATGTCAACGAGCGCGATGGTTATGTGCCCAACGTCGTCTACTCCTGCGGCAGCCTGGTGCATGGCCGGATCCTGGTAATTCCCTACGGGATATCCGACTATGCCACGACCTTCGCTACGCTACCGCTCGACCAGGTCCTGGCTGCGATGGAATAGCTCCAGTGGCGATTGGCGTGCTGTCCCATTAGCTTGCGTCTGCGCAGACCAATACCCATGAAACCCGTCCTGCCGCCGGCAGGGCTCGCCGCCAGGCCCACGCGCCGCGGCGATGCGGGGGCCATTATCCTGTTCGGAACGATCGCCGCTCTGTACTTTGCGCGCGAGATTTTAGTTCCGTTCGCATTTGCTCTCATTCTGACGTTTCTATTGACTCCGGTGGTGGGGCTTCTCGAGAAACTGCGCGCCGGCCGTATCGTGTCGGTGCTCACCACCGTCGCCATCACGATCGCGTTGGTCAGCGGCATCGGCTGGATCATCGCAAACCAGTTGGTTGACGTCGCCAATCAACTCCCTCAATACCGCCAGAACATTCGCGCCAAGATCGAAGCGTTTCACGTCCCGTCGACGGGGCAGGTTGGCAAGGCCGCCGCCAGCGTGCAGGAGGTCGTGCGGGAACTTGCCGGCCCGAGCGCGGCATCCCCGGCGCCCTTGGCCACGCCTCCGCAGGCTCGGAGCCGTAAGCAGCCGAATGCGCCGCCGGCGCCCCAGTCTCCAGTGCCCGTGCGCATGGTCCAACCGCCAACCAGCGGTTGGGCGCAGCTTCGCGATCTGGGCACGCCCGCCCTTGCGGTCCTCGGACGGGCGGGAATGGTGGTCATCTTTACGGTCTTCATGCTGTTCGAGAGAGAAGACCTGCGGAACCGCTTTCTGGGGCTGGTCGGCCTGGGTCAACTAAACCTCATGACGCAAGCGCTCGACGACGCTGCCAGCCGCGTCAGCCGGTACATATTTCTGCAATTCTTGGTTAACGCAGGCTTTGGAATTGTATTCGGTTTCGGTCTTTTCCTGATTGGGGTGCCTTATCCGGCCCTATGGGGAGCGGTCGCCGCCATACTGCGTATTGTGCCGTACGTGGGAACGCTGGTCGCCGCGATGCTGCCGATCGCGCTCTCGTTGGCGGTTTTTGATGGATGGCTCCGGCCCTTGCTCGTGTTCCTGCTGGTTGCGGGCGTCGAAATGATCGTCGGCAACTTCGTCGAACCCTGGCTCTACGGCGCCCACGTGGGAATTTCCTCCTTGGCGCTGCTCGTTTCCGCCGTCTTTTGGACAGTTCTGTGGGGGCCCGCGGGCCTGATCCTGTCCACGCCTCTGACAGTCTGCGCCGTGGTTTTGGGGCGATACGTCCCGCAACTTTCCTTTCTGCATATCCTGCTGGGCGACGAACCGGTACTCGCGGCCGAAGCCCAGATCTACCAGCGGCTGCTCGCGATGGACCAACTGGAAGCGCATACCATTGTGGGCGAGTTTCTTAAAGGAAGACCCCTTATTGAGCTGTACGACTCAGTGCTCATCCCCGCTTTAAGCATGGCCGAGCAGGACCGGCATAAAGGAGCGATCGACACGCCCAGGGAAGAATTTATTTTTCTCAGCGTCAACGAGATGATCGCCGAGTTCTCCGAGTACCGGCTGGCCGACACCCCGGCCGGAACGGAATCCGCAGCGCTGCCGGACGCCGGGGAACGTCTGAATGGCAGGATATTCTGTCTTCCGGCGCACGATCGGGCCGATGAGGTCACCGCCTCAATGCTGGCTCAGATCCTGGAGCAAAAGGGATTCGCGGCTCTGTCCTTTCCCGTCGTCGGGCCTTCGCTCACTGAAGTGCTCGCGTTGATCGAAGCCGGACGGAGCGACGTAGTCTGCATCTCGGCGCTGCCACCTTACGCGTTCTCGCCGGCGCGGGCGATGTGCCGGCAGATCCGGGAACGGTTCCCAAAACTCAAAGTGATGGTATGCGTCTGGGGATTCAGCGGCGATACCCAGAAGGCCATGTCCCGTTTCGAGCGAACTCAGCCCGATCGCTTGTCCACCAGCCTCGCGCAGGCCGTGGAGCATCTTCAGGAACTGGTGGCTCCCGAGCCGTAGCGCACCCACGCGTGCGTGCCCTGTGCCGCGGAACCATCACTGCCGGCCGGCTAGAATGGCCGCCGTGTCCAGCGCTCGCCGCACCAACGCCGCGAGCCGCTCGGGCGTGAATGGTTTGGCCAGGAAGTATCCGCCCGTGCCCTCGATCAGCGGCGCTAGAGACACTTCCGGCAGACCCGACATCAGCACGATCGGCAGGCCGGGCCGCAGCGCATGCATGCGTTCGACAAACGCGCGCAATGGCACGCCCGGCATCATTACGTCGCGAACGACCAGTTGCGGAGCGGCGGCGCCTTCGCGCACCGCGGCCAGCGCGGATTCGGAATCGGTATACGTAGTCACGCCGTAGCCAAAGCGCCCCAGGCATGCGGCCACAAACGCAGCTACCTCCGGCCTGTCGTCTACGGCCATTACCGCCTCACTGCCCTGGACCTCGGCGAAGTCCGATTGATCGGACCCGCTGTCCGCCACCTCCGCCGGATCGCCGGCCGGCAGCAGGACGGTGAAGACACTGCCGCGCCCCGGCCGGCTGGCCACTCGAATATGCCCCTCGCTCTGCCGGACGATTCCATAGGCCATCGAGAGGCCCAGCCCCATCCCAGTCGATCGCGTCGTAAAGTACGGATCGAAAATGTGTTCCAACACGTCGGGCTCGATACCCGAGCCGCTGTCCTCCACCTCGATCTTCACAAACTCGCGCGCCTCGCCGGCCGGCGCTTCCTTGGAATCCGCACGTCCGGTGCGCACCGCTACCCGGCCGCGTCCATCGATGGCTTGCCGCGCATTCAGCACCAGGTTCAGCAACACTTGTTCGATCTGTGCCGCATCGGCGCGCACCGGCAGCGGAGTCTCGCACAGGTGAATGCTCAGCTCCACGTTCCATTCGACGAGCTTGTCCAGTGTCCCTCGCATCAGGTCTACGAGCGCATTCAAATCGAAGGCCGCTACCTGGAGGGACTGACGCCGCCCGAAAGCGCGCAGCCGGTCCGTGATTGCGGCGGCCCGCCGCGCGGCGGTGAGGATCTCGCCGATGTTCTGCCGCAGCGGTTCGCCGGCTACCTCCGCGAGCGCCAGGGAAGCGTAACCCATGATGACGGTCAATAGGTTGTTGAAGTCGTGCGCCATCCCTCCGGCCAGGCGTCCCAAGGCTTCCTGCCTCTGCGCCTGGCGGAGTTCCTCCTCCAGCCGCACCCGCTCTCGCAGGTCGCGTCCGATCAATCCGGTGGAGGCCGTGTCCCCTTCCCGCGCGCCCATGGCGAACGCGCCCACCAATACCGGCATCCGCTCATCCGTGAGGCGATTGCGCCACTCCGACTGGCCTTCCCACACGCCCGCAGCCGCCACCGACCTGTCCATGTGGGTGTGCATCGGATCCCCGGCGCCTGCGCCGCACACCTCGTCGAGAGGCTTCATAAACAGGGATGGGATCTGGTCCGCCGCATACCCCAGCAGATTCGCCGCCGCCCCGTTCAGGTACCGCAACTGCCCCGCGGAGACCACCAGAATGGCATCCCGGCTCTGCTCCACAAGCTGCGCCAGCCGGCCGCGCTCAGCCTCCGTTTCTTGCAATTCGCGCAAAGCCGCGCGCGTGCGCCGTTCGGAGCGCTCGGCTGTTTCGGTGAGCAGCAGACCCACCCCGATGCTCATCGCGACCCAAACCACCGAGTTCGTCACGAAGACGATCAGCGCGAATAGCGTCGCTTCGGGGTTGTTTTCGGCGCCGCGAAGCGACAACGTCGACGTCACGCCCCACTGCCAGGCACGGGCCAGGTTGACCAGTGCGTAAAAAGCCCAGGCGCCGGCCGTCACTAACGAGCCGGTGAGATGGAGCCGCCGCCCGTGCCGGGCGAAGGCCGCCGCCGCCAGCAGGCTCGCCAATCCGTAAAAGATATGCCTGGGAATGTTGTGGATGCGCAGGATCTCTACGCCGTCTAGTGGATAAGGCAGGCTGGCTACGAACGTGACGGCTGCGGCTGCCAGCCCAACCGCGTACAGTGAGGCGATCCAGGTCCGCGCCGGCGAGCGGCCCTGCAGCATCGCAATACCGGTCAGAGCGAACGTCGGCGGCACCATGAATCCCAGCAGCGATGCAGCCACGCGTATGGCGATCCCGCCTGAATGAACGTCGAACGGTGTCCAGAGCGCTGCTGTGTACGCCGCCTGCGCCACCCAGGAACCCGCAAACCAGCGCAGCCATGCTTCGCGGGACACGCGCCGGTAGTAAAATTCGAGCAGGCACACGAGCATGCAGGAAAAGGCGGTCTGCAAGGCCAGGCTGGCGTGCGCCAACGTTAGGAACATGGTGTGTGAGTCTACTAGCATAAACCGGCTTCGCCGAAACCGAAAGGTCCAATTCGCAGTATTATACTCAGCGAATGAGACTGTTGCATTATCCTACATTGGCGCTATGCCTGATTCAGGCCTCACCGGCCTCTAGGGCGGCTGGCCAAACATTGCCGCCAACATTGCCGCCATCATTGCCGCAGAGATGGGTCGCGCAATCGAGCGGTACTACCGCGTCCTTGCGCGGCGTAAGCGCGGTGAACCCGGCAGTGGTCTGGGCCAGTGGGGCCGGCGGCGCGTATCTCCGCACACTGGATGGCGGCGCAACCTGGCACGCCGCCGTGGTACCGGGAGCCGCCGATCTGGACTTCCGCAGCGTGCGCGCGCTCGATAGCCGCACCGCATGGTTGATGAGCAGCGGGACGGGCGCGAAATCCCGCATTTACGGGACCGCCGACGGTGGCGCGCATTGGTCGCCGCTCTACACCAATCCCGACGCCAACGGCTTCTTCGACGCGCTGGCGTTCTGGGATGCGCGTCGCGGTGTGGTACTCGGCGACCCTGTGGAAGGGCAGTTCGTCATTCTGACGACCGGCGATGGCGGCCAAACCTGGCAGCGGCGCATCTTGCCTCCGGCCCTGCCGGACGAAGGCGCGTTTGCCGCCAGTAATTCCTGTCTGACGTTGCGCGGCGATCGCGAGGTGTGGTTTGGCACGGGCGGAGCCTCCGGAGCCCGCGTGTTTCACTCGAGCGACGGAGGGCTGCATTGGGATGTTGCCGGAACCCCTGTTCGACACGATGGCGCCGGCGCGGGGATCTTTTCATTAGGCATTGCCCCGTCGCGGCACGGCGTGGCGGTCGGTGGCGATTACGGCAAACCCGCCGAGGCCGCCGGTAATGTAGCCGTGACTTCCGACGGCGGGCGCACGTGGGTCGAGCCGGCCGGAGCGCATCCCAACGGCTACCGCTCTGCCGTCGCGTTTCTTCCCGGGCGCAAGGTCTGGATCGCCGTGGGCACTTCCGGCTCCGACATCTCGCGCGACGGAGGTGGGAGTTGGACGCCGTTCGATAGCGGAGCGTACAACGCCATCGGCGCCGCGGGAGGGGAGGCGGTATGGGCGGTGGGTCCGGGCGGCCGCATCGGCAAGCTGCGCTTCAAGTAGTGGGGCAGGCTCGAAGCCTGCGGCGGCCTCGCAGCATGACGACGCCGAGGGCGATGTATTGAACGGGAAACCCGACGCGAGCCCGGATTGCGGTTTACCGAATTGCGTTTCAATGGATACAGACTCAGGCGGCAAGCTATGGTCGCATCGTGTCTGGTGCCT
>DATKFU010000057.1:0-4178 GCA_035511215.1 Bryobacteraceae bacterium
AATCCAGCGCACCGCTATAGTTTGCTCCTGCGGAAGTCGGGTGTCAATCACCCCACCGCGCCTACAGGTGGTAGGCCCACGTTATCCGTCCTGAGAAGTCCCGCTCTTTGGAATCTCAGCCCCGCCTGCGCGCCTGGCGGCACGAGCGCGGGTCCGCGAGGAGACTCACGCCCGCCGTCCAATTGACCCGGCGAGCTTTGCCCGTGCAGCCGTACGGGCGGCGCCCACCCTCAGCGGCGGTCGATCCCGCGCGGGCGCGCCAGATCTGCGGCGCGCCGGGCGCATGGGCTTAAGCTAATGGTGGCGGGAAGCGACGCGCGCCCTAATCGGTAGTTATCTCCACACACTCCACTCGCGCCGCCGCCATGGCCCGCCCAGCCCCGCGCCGTGCGTGTGGCGCTGTGCCGGCGTGCTGCGGGCTCGGCAAAAAGAGAATAGGAAGGCAATCGCCACGGTGCGCTGCGGTCACGCCGTCGCGTGGGCCGGGCCCGAAAGAGGCCTCGGCCGCGCGCGGCTGACGGCGGAAGGGTTGTGAAGGCTTTTCGGGGGTCTCCCGCGCGCGCGAGGGGGGAGGACGTAAGCGGACATGGGCGGTAGCCGCCACCGCGCCGGCGGCTGACTGCCGATTGTTGACCCCGCTGGTCGCGCTTAACACGCATGCCGCCGCCTCGCCGACCGCCCCGACGGCCACAGCCTCGCTCGCGCATCGCGCCGCCGCCTTGGCCCGCCCAGGCCGCGCGCCGTGCGTCTGGCGATGTGCCGCCGTGCTGCGGGCTTGCCAAAAAAAGAGACCAGGAAGGCTATCGCCACCGACGCGCTGCGGTCAAGCCGCCGCCCGCGGCTGACGGCTGAAGGGTCTTGAAGGCTGTTCGAGGTCTCTTCGCGCGCGAAGATGTGGTGACATTGGGTGACATTCGAGAAAGCGGCTGCGCCGGCTTGAAGAGAAGCTCATTCCGGAAACGGATGACGGATCTGCAGCTCGGCGCGACGCTGCTGGTGCGGATGCGGAAGCGACTCGAGGCTGAGCGCCAGGCCTCCATCCCGCTCGCGACCGCGTCGTTTAAAGGGCTGATGTATGCATATCCGCCTAATGACTTTGCGCGGATTGCGCCTCTAGCAGCCCGTGACAATAGTCACTCTTTTCGGAACGGCTCGGCGCAGCCAAAGGAGGGCGCTCTCAGAGGCGCTACAACGCGTTGCCAGGGCGCAGTTGAAGGTTAGTGTACCCCTGAAATCCGCGGTAGAGCTCGTTTTCAGCCGGGACTGACTACTGCCTCGGGCTGCTAGGGCCGGGCGTTTACTCCGGCGCGCCACCCATCGCATTAGCCGGCGTCCTCAATTCATATTCCTTCGGAGGCTCCGCACCCATCAGGTAGCGCACGAAATAATCCCATCGCCGCCGCACCATGTAAGGCTCATTGCCGAACCCGTGATGGCGGTTGGGCAACAGCAGCAGGTCGAAGTCCTTGTTAGCCTTGATCAGCTCGTTCACCACCAGCAGCGTGTTGTACGGCGGCACATTGTCGTCCATCGTGCCGTGCGCCAGCAGCAGATGCCCCTTCAAGTTCTTGGCGAGATTCTGATTGGCCTGATCGTCGTAATTCGTACCGCTGCCCGCTTTGCTCAGCAGCCCCTGGTAGCGCTCGCCCCAGTCGTCCTCGTACTCGCGATTGTCGTGGTTGCCGGCCTCCGAGATCCCCACCTTGAAGAAGTCCGGATAGCGGAACATGGCATCCGCCGCGGCGTAACCGCCGCCGGAGTGTCCCCAGATGCCCGCCCGCTCAATGTCGATCCAGGGAAACCGCCGCGCCAGTTGCTGCATGCCAGCCACCTGGTCGGGCAGCGTGTTATCCCCCATATTGCCGTAATAGGCATCGTGGAAGCTCTTCGAACGCTGCGGGTTTCCCATGCCATCGATCGTCACCACGATGAATCCCAGCTCGGCCAGCGCTTGTGCGTCGCCACGCGCCGCTGTGAACGACCGGCCGCCGACGCTGCCACCCTGGGGGCCAGGATAGATGTGGTTGACGATCGGATACTTCTTACGCGGATCGAAGTTGGTGGGCTTGAATAGCAGACCGTAGAGATCCGTCACGCCGTCGCGCGCCTTCACCACGATCGGCTCCGGAGGCTTCCATCCCGCCGCCTCCAACTTGGAGATGTCCGCCTTTTCAATCGTGGCCAGCAGCTTGCCCTCGGCGTCGCGCAATACACTCACGGGCGGCGCATCGGGCTTCGAGTAGTTGTCCACGAAGTAGCGGCCTGACGGCGAGAAAGTAACTTCGTGGTTGGCGTCCTCCGGCGTCAGCAGCGTGAGTCCGTTGCCATCGAAGCCCACACGATACAGGTGTTGGAAATAGGGATCGCGGCCCTGCTCCCGGCCGTCTGCCAGGAAGTAGAGCGTGCGCGCCTTCTCATCCACCCGCAACAACTCCGTCACCACGAAGTCGCCCGAGGTGATCGGGTTCTTGAGCTTGCCGGTGGCCAGGTCGTACAGGTAGAGGTGGCCCCAATTGCTGCGCTCCGAATACCAGATGACTTCATTGGAGGCGGGCAGATAGCGCCAATTCACCATTCCCTGGCCGGATTCATACTGCGTCGCGACGCTCTCCTCCATCACATCGCGCACGGCGCCGTCCGCCGCGTTGGCGGTGCGCAGCCGCTCCTGTTTGTGGTCGCGCGAGGTGGAAACGAACGCCAGTTGGCTCGAATCCGGGCTCCACCCTACGTCCTCCCACTGGCTGCCGCGGCAGACCACGTGGTCGCACAGCGTGGACCGGTGCTGGTCCGGCGGCATCTGTAGGGGAATGACTCGCTGCCCTTCCACATCCACGATCACCCGACGGATCGTCGCCACTGTCTCGTCGCCGGGCAACGGGTACTTCCACGCGTGCAGCACGGGATGCCCCACTCTTGTCTCCACCAGGTACATCTCGCCCACGTTGCGCTGGTCCTGCTGGAAGGTGGCGATCTTCTTTGAGTCGGGCGACCAAACCAGGATCGCCCGATCGCTCTTCACCCAACCGGCATTGTCCAACGCGTAGGAGTAGTCCTTGACGCCGTCGTTAGTAAGCTGCGTCTCCTTGCCGGTGGCAAGATCGCGCACCCAGAGGTTGTATTCGCGGATGAAGGCCGTCTTCTGCTTGTCCGGCGAAGGAGCATCCGTCCGGAAACGGGCGCTTGCCGCTGTACCGCCCTGTTCTACTGCGCACTGGCTGCCCTGTCGGTCGCACCGGAACCGTCGCCCGCCCGCACTGAATGAGACGCCGAATGAAGAGGACGCCCCGTCGGCCGACAGCTCGATGGCGTTGAACGGCAGTTTGTTCGCCTCGTACTTCTTCCCGGCTGCCGCCGAGAGAGCGGCCGCGAGTCTGCCGTGGTCGAAGGCTGGCTCCTTGGTGAGCTTGGCGGGGTCGAAGAGCACGAAGCGGACGCCTTCGGTTCCGGTGTCGCGATACCACAGGAGCTCGCCCGTGGTCCATGTCGGATGCACGGCGTGATATACGAGCGGATCGGCATTGTAACCCATGAACTTCTCGGCGCGCGCGTAGTCGGCGGCGGTCAGCGCGCTTGGTGGCTGTGCCGCGGAATCGAGCGCTACTAATGCGAGGGGAACGATCAGCAGCGGCAGCCGGCGATGCGAGTTGGGCATTGGCCGATTATAATCCGCGTTGTGGCGGCTACTGCCAACGTTTCGATCCCATCAGATCGAAGTGGCAGTCGTAAGTCCACACTGCCAGGCTCAGCCGCTCCCCGACCGCGGCCGCTACAGCGTCGAACATAGTGATCGGCTGGTCCGTGTACGACACGATCAGGCTCGAAGCGTGGATGTAATCGCCGGGCTCCGGATTGATCATCGCCGAGCCATCCACGACCTCCGTGAGCCAAAGATGCGCGTACTCCGTGCCCAGCCGCCTGAGAATCAACGTGTAGCACTCGGCGAGGGTCAAATATGTGATGGCAACGTAGTGGCCGGCAGCGGTCAATCGCTCGAGTTGCTCCTGCGCAGGCAGATGATATTGGTCCGAAGGGTCGGCCAGCGCATACAGCGGACCCGTATCGGCAAGAACGGGTTTAGGCACTATTAAGCATCGGAGGCAATGTACTGGTCATGCCGCTGGCTGATATCGGATTTGCCGCTGCCCTTGCAAGCAGGCGTTATGCGGAGCGGATGCGCC
>DATKFU010000058.1:0-17736 GCA_035511215.1 Bryobacteraceae bacterium
TCAGTCCCGGCTGAAAACGAGCTCTACCGCGGATTTCAGGGGTACACTAACCTTCAACTGCGCCCTGGCAACGCGTTGTAGCGCCTCTGAGAGCGCCCTCCTTTGGCTGCGCCGAGCCGTTCCGAAAAGAGTGACTATTGCCATGGGCTGCTAGGGGATATCACATGGGATTCCGCGCCAGAGCACGGATTTATTGAAGTCATCGAGCCTTGAGCTCCACTAGGTCCGTTTTCTTCGGCCCCGGCTTACGGGCTCCGGCCTTGCGCGTACGTTTGCCCTCTATCGTGCTGGCGGGCGTCGGCGGAGTATTCAGCAACGCGCGGATAACGGCCTTGAAGTCGTCCTCTGGAACTTTGGGATGCTGGCCACGTAGAGAATTATACGCGCGGGTGCGTATGCCTCGCTGGAGATCCGTTCCCACTTTGCCGTTATGCAATTGAAATCTTCGCCGTCCAAGGGCGAATACTCTAGCCCGGTTCTCACCTCCCAAATGGAGGGCGACTCCCGGCTGGCGCCAGGAACCGATTTGTGATCGGTCAGTCCATTCGTGGCTGGCGGTTCAACTCCGCCACCCTCCGTCAATCGCTAATGCGTGGGAGGAGCCTCGCAGATAATCTCCGACCCGGGGAAATACTCAAAATCGCTCCTATTGTTTGTAGCCAAGCGCAAGATGCCGAACGGCACAGGCGCAATCCACAGGTCGTTTGAGCCGATGACGATGGCTTCCGTCTCCTCGGAATGTGACACAGGAAGACCCGCAACAGTCGGGGCGGTTGGGGTGAACTCATGACGCTTGAACCACACTACCTTAAGGCCGGCAGGCGGGTGCGCGATTCCGTTTCAGCCGCCAGCGGTGGCTTTTCAGAACAAGGCGGATGTGGACCGCAGTTGCGTCGAATTGACGAACATTCCGCTCGAAACAGGCGTATACCCGGTGTACGGCGCGATATTCGGAAGCGGCCGCCTGCTGCGCAACCTGCTGCGGAGTTGACGGGCCGCGGGGTGGAAACTTAGTACTACGGGGTGGCATCTAAGCATTTATGCGGTACTGGGCCTATTTGGTGGGCAAGATAGGTGTCTGCGCGGCTTTCATGTACGGATTGTTACGCTGGCTGAACTCCTCATGGCCGGTCGGGCCGAGGTTCCACAATTACACTCCGCCGCGTTTCGGATACGATCTGCCGTACACCCTGCTGGCGGGCCTCTGGTTTCTGTCGTGCTGCGGGTTGGCATACCTTTGCATCTGGGACCAGCGTTATCGCTGCCGGGTCTGCCTGCGGCGTTTGCGCATGCCGGTCGAAACGGGATCGTGGGGCGGCATGCTGCTTCTCGGAAGGCCGCGCATCGAGTACATTTGCCCATACGGCCACGGCACATTGAAGTTTGCCGAACTGCAGATCTCCGGCCTGGAGAATCCCGAGTGGAACCCTAACGGCGAGATTTGGGACGAGTTGTGCGCCTCCGCGCGGGATGCGGACGAGCGGCCGTGACGTCTTCCCGTTGGCGCCAGGCGGCCGGGGTGGCAGTGCTGGCGATTCTGGTGTTTCTGGGCGTCCGATTGATCCCCATTTACCTGCACAATCAAGAGTTGCAGCAGTTTGTAGAAGACGTGACACATCGTGCCGCGGCGCCCACGAGCTCGGACGATGTGCTGCGCTCCTGGGTCTTGTCGAAGGCCGCCGATCTGGAACTGCCGGTGGTGGCCGACGACGTGCATATACAACGTACTGCCGATAGCGTACACATCGACGTGCGGTACTTCGTGCGCGTGAATCTGCCGCTTTACACGGTCGATTTGCACTTTTATCCGGGCGCCGGGAGCCGGTAGGATCTGCCTCCCGCCGGTGAACCGGGAAGCCCGTCCTACATATGAGAGAATCGTTGTTAGTGCCAGCGAAAACTTCCGCCCCGAAGAGGAAAGTCCGGGTCCGGGTGCCCAAGAAGGCCTACCTGGTCCGGTTCTTTCTGCATCCCGCCGGAAAGGCGCTGGTGATTTCGTTTACGCTAGCGTTCCTGCTGCTGGCGGGCGTACTCACGCACTACTATGCCAAATACTCGCGCCTGATCGACCAGAAGCTGCGCGCCGGGCCATTCGCAAATACGTCTAAGATTTTCGCGGCGCCGCGGCTGATCGCGGTGGGCGACCCCATTGGGAGCGACGAGATCGCGGCCGAATTGCGCCGCTGCGGCTACACCGAATCGCGCGGCAACGCCATCGGCTGGTTCCAGATCCGGCCGGATGGGGACATCGAGATCTTTCCCGGCGCGGACTCGTATTTCGATGAGGAGGCCGGCGTAGTCAAGTTCGCCAAGGGCCGCATCGCGAAGATCGTCTCGCTGCGCGACAACACGGCTCGCGGCCAATACCAGCTTGAGCCGCAGCTGATCACCAATCTCTTCGATCGCAATCGTGAAAAGCGCCGGCTGGTGAAGTTCAACGACATCCCGAAGGTGCTGATCGACGCGGTCACCTCGGCCGAAGACAAGCGTTTTTTCCAGCACCAGGGCTTCGACCCGCTGCGCATCATCAAGGCGGTTTACGTGGACCTGAAACAAGGGCGCAAGGAGCAGGGCGCTTCCACGCTGAGCCAGCAACTGGCGAAAAACCTTTGGCTGGATCCCGAGAAGCGCTGGACGCGCAAGATGGCGGAACTCCTGATAACGCTGCGCCTGGAGCAGACCCTTTCCAAGCAACAGATCTTTGAAGACTACGCCAACCAGATCTATCTGGGCAGCCGGGGCAGTTTCAGGATCAACGGTTTTGGCGAGGCGGCCGAAGCGTATTTCGGCAAGGATATCCGGCAACTCACCCTGCCGGAGGCGGCCATGCTGGCCGGTATTATCCAGCGGCCGGGCTATTACAATCCGTGGCGCAATCCGGATCGCGTGTTGGAGCGGCGCAACCTGGTGCTCTCGCTCATGCGCCAGAACGACGATATCGGCGACCGCGAATACGGCATGGCCGTGGAATCGCCCTTAAACCTGGCCAAAGGCGCGATCCAATCGCTGGACGCCCCTTATTTCGTGGACGAAGTGAACGAATTCCTGCAGAGCCAGTTTCAGGATATCGATTTCCAGGCCAGTTCGTTCCGGGTGTACACCACGCTCGATCTGGATCTGCAGAGAGCCGCCGCCGAGGCCGTGCGGGAAGGCATGCAAAGCGTCGACGATCTGATCCGCAAGCAGAAGCGTTTCAAGGGTCAACCGGTTCCCGAAGCGCAGTGCGCGCTGATTGCGATCGACCCGCATACGGGCGAGATCAAGGCGCTGGTCGGCGGGCGCAACTACGGCGTCAGCCAGCTCAACCACATTCTGGCCAAGCGGCAGCCCGGTTCCATTTTCAAGCCCTTCGTTTACACCGCCGCTTTGAACACCGCCATCGAGGGCGGCCCGCACATCCTTACCGCCAGCACCACGGTGGTGGACGAACCGACCACTTTCTGGTACGACAACAGGCCCTACGAACCCAGTAATTTCAAGCATCAATTCTACGGCACCGTCACGCTGCGCAAGGCGCTGGCGCACTCCATGAACGTGGCCACTATCAAAGTGGGGGAGATGGTAGGCTTTGAGGCGGTTGTCGACCTGGCCAAGAAGGCCGGGTTGAATTACGACATTCATCCAACGCCGGCAGTGGCGCTAGGCGCATACGAAGTGACCCCCATGGAGATGGCGGGAGCCTATACCATGTTCGCGAACCAAGGGGTGTATGAGAAGCCGAATTTCGTTTCCATGGTGCGCGCCCAGAACGGCAGAGAGATTTACAGTCACAAAAAGGAAGAGCGCACCGTGCTCGATCCGCGCGTGGCCTACCTCATCACCAACCTCATGGAAGAGGTGATGCGCAGCGGCACGGCGGCCGGCGTGCGGTCGCGCGGCTTCACGGTTCCCGCCGCGGGCAAGACCGGGACCTCCGACCACGACGGTTGGTTTGCAGGCTATACGTCGGACCTGTTGTGCATCGTGTGGGTGGGCTTCGACGACAACCGCGACCTGGACCTGGAAGGCGCCCATTCGGCGCTACCCATCTGGACCGAATTCATGAAGCGCGCGCTGCTGTATCGCGAGTATCGCAACGCGCAGCCCTTCCAAGCTCCCGACGGCATCGTCTCCGTACAGATCGATCCCGAGTCGGGATTGCTGGCCACGCCGTATTGTCCCACCACCATTTCGGAAGTTTACATCTCGGGGTCGCAGCCGGTAACGTTCTGCCCACTGCACGGCGGAGGGCAGAACGCCACGCACGTGGCCGGCTGGGAGATTCCAGCGAATGCGCCGCCCGTGGAGCCGCCGCCTCGCGTAGGCGCGCCGCCGCCGGCGTTCGACGCGCATCGACCGCCACCGGCTGTCCCACCCCCGCCGGCCGATACCGCCCAGAAGGCCGAAAAGCCTAAGGAAAAGAAAGGTCTTTTCCGGAGGTTGATTGGTGTGTTTAAATAGAGCAAAAGGGGGAGGCCGTATGCTTTCCGCTCGCAACCTCGTCGTTCTTTGCGGCGCGTGCCTGATATCCGGGGTGGTTCTTGCGCAGGACGTCAAACCTGCTCTCGACTCTCAGTCCGCTGCCAAACCAGTTCCACAGCTCACTCCCGAAGACCGGGGTGACGTTTACATGGCGCGCAAGATGTACCGCGAAGCCATCGAGTCTTATGAACAGGCCCCGCAGGATTCCGCCGTCGTGTGGAACAAGCTGGGCATCGCTTATCACCAGATGATGCAGTTGGATGCGGCCATGAGGCGCTACCGACGCGCCATCCGCCTGGATGCCAAATATCCGGAAGCCATTAACAACCTGGGAACCATCTACTATGCGGAAAAGCGCTATAGCAAAGCCACTGGTTCCTACAAGCACGCGCTGAAGCTGGCGCCCGCTTCCGCGTCGATTTACAGCAACCTGGGCACCGCGTATTTTGCCGAGAAGAAATACAAACAGGCTTGGGAAGCGTACAACACGGCCTTCCAACTCGACCCGGAGGTGTTCGAGCACCGCAACACCTATGGCGTGCTGCTGCAGGAGCGCACCGTCGAGGAACGCGCCCGGTTTCACTACTATCTGGCCAAGATTTACGCCAAGCAAGGCCAGCAGGATCGCGCGCTGCAGTATATCCGGAAGGCGCTCGAAGAAGGCTTCACCGACCGCAAGAAGCTGTTGCAGGATCCGGAATTCGCCTCCCTGCGCGATTTGCCCGAATTCAAGGAACTGCTCAAACTGGAGCCGCGCGTACTCTGAAGCTTTCCGCGGAGGGCTTCGAGCTATCAGCGTGGGCCGGTTCCGTCATCCTGCTGGTGTGCCTGGTTGGCTGCGCCCGCCGCGACAGCCAACAGACGGTACCGCAGGTTGCCGTACTGCGCTTTGAAAACCTCTCCGCCGACACGTCACTCGATTGGATGGGCCGCGGTTTTGCCGAGGTTCTGGCGGGCGAACTGCAAGGCTCCCCACAAAGGTACGCGATCCAGTTTCGCGCCCTGCATTCCTTCGACGCTTCGCTGGGCGGGCGTTTGCCCGGCGCGCCCGGAATCTCCGCGGAGCGAACCGGGGCTTTGGCGGCGGGCGCCAACCAGATCGTGTATGGCGACTTCTCCGTGGCGAATGGCGTGTTACGCGCCACCGCGACCGAAGAGGATCTGGCCACGCACAAAATGGCTTTGGTGGCCTCGGCCAGCGGGCCCGCCAGCGGTGGCATTTTTCCGGTGGCCGAAGCGCTCGCGCGGCAATTGGGCGAAACACATCCGTTCGGCACGCGAAATCCGCAGGCGTTGCACGACTATGCGGCCGCCTTGGATTCACCCGATCCGGTGGCGGCTGCCAAGGATTTCGCCAAGGCTGTTGCGGCCGACCCCGATTTCGGACGCGCTTACTTGTTGTGGCTGGAGACGGCAATTGCCCGGCGGGACCGCGCCGAGGCGGACCGGCTCATCGAGCAAGCGCACGCCCGCGAGGGGTGGTTCTCCGGACTCGACCGGGCGGGGCTGGATCTGGCCGCAGCGGTTCTGCGCGGCGACCCTAAAGCCCAACTGGAGGCGCGCCGCGACCTGGCCCGCCTGGATCCGGCGGATCCCAATCACCATCGCGCGTTGGCCGACGCGCTGATGGGCGTGCGCGATTTCGATGCCGCCATCGTTGAATTCCGGCGCGCTTTGTCCATCCGGCCCGACGACGTGCATGCGCTCAATGCAATGGGTTACGCGGCGGCATATTCCGGCGACTTGCCCACCGCGATACGAGTCTTGCGCGGTTACGAGCAACTGCGCCCGAACCAGCCGAATCCCCTCGATTCGCTGGGCGACGTGCACTACGTTCTAGGCCACTTCGACGAAGCCGAGCGATTCTATCTGGCGGCGGACGCCAGGGCGCCGGGCTTTCTGAACGGCGGCGAAGTTCTGAAGGCCGCGCAGGCGCGCCTGATGACGGGCGATGTCCCGGGCTCGACGGCGATCTTCAACCGTTACCTTGCCGGGCGTGAGGCGGCGCACGATCCGTTTGCCCCGTATCATGCGGCGGCGTGGCAGTGGCAAACCGGCGCGCGGCGCCCCGCTCTGGCCAGCCTGGACCGTCTGGCTGTCGCAACGGCAAGGAGCGATGCGGCCGGGCCGGGGCGTGAAGTCGCTTGCCGCGCGGACGCACTGTCGGCTATCTGGCTGCTTGGTTTGGGAGACCGTGCGGGAGCGGCGGAACATGCCCGCAGAGCGTTGGCCGAGGCCGTCTCCGCGGCTGCTCCGCTGGCTGCTTTGGTGGCGTATTTGGTTCAGCCGGACGTCTTTCCCCTGCCTGCGCAATCTCCTTTGAAAGATTATGCGCGGGCCTATGCGCTGCTGTTGGACAAGCAGTTTCAGCCCGCCATACCAGCGCTTCTGGATCTCTACCAGCGTCCCACAGGCGAGCTGGACGACGGCTTAACGGTGCTGCTGGCGTGGGCCTACGAAGAGTCGGGCCAATGGCAGCGCGCCGAACCATTGCTGCGGCTCACCCCACTGCCGCAAGCCGCCGGCCTGCCGATGTTCTCGTCGCTCTACTTTCCCCGTTTGTTTTTCTTACGCGGAGCGGTGCTGGAGCGGGAGGGTCATCGCACGGAGGCCGCGCGCTACTACCAGTTGTTCCGCAAGTTGTCGGGTCCAGACTAACTCGTGGTTGGAGGATACCTGAAGTACTTGACTTCGTCACTCTTGATAGCGGCTGCGGCGATGGCGCACGCCGGTACCATAGAAGCGCAAACGGTGAACTGGGTTGAAATGGGATCTCCATCCGCCCGCTGCTGTATGGGCATGGCGTATGATGCTGCGACGCAATCAACGGTACTCTTTGGCGGTGTCGGGCCGCTGGGCGACACTTGGATCTGGCGCGGCGGGTGGTTGCGCGCATCGCCCGCCGCATCGCCGTCCGCCCGCTCCGGCGCCGGAATGGCGTATGACGGGACGGCCGGCAATATTGTGCTTTTTGGAGGTGTCGATAGCAATGGAACATATCTCAACGACACGTGGACCTGGGATGGAACCACCTGGACTCAGCAGTTCCCGCCCGTCTCCCCACCCGCGCGGGTCTTCAATATCACGAACATGGCTTACGACGCGGCGACCCAGAACGTAGTACTCTTTGGCGGCAGTAGTTCAGGTATTCTCGGCGACACCTGGACGTGGAACGGCGTGGCCAGGACGTGGACCCAACAAAATCCCACGGTCAGCCCGTCTGCGAGGTTGGCACCGATGGCTTACGACGCGGCGACCCAGTCGGTTGTCCTATTTGGTGGCAACGACGGTACTGTCCAGTTCACAGACACCTGGTATTGGAATGGGAGTACCTGGACCCAACTGTTTCCGGCATCTGCCCCGACCGCACGCACGTCAGCTTCGATGGCCTACGACGCCAACCTCGGCGCGGTCGTGCTTTTCGGCGGATACGCCGGGATCTGGGAGGACTCCCTGAGCGACACCTGGCTCTGGAACGGGATCACATGGAGCCAGATTCATCCTGCCACGGTGCCGCCCAACCGGTACAATTTCGGTATGGATTACGACCCACTCAACAAAACAGTCCTCATGTTTGGTGGGTACAGTTCCGGCCCCGTCCGCGGCGATACATGGCTCCTCGCGCTGCAGCCGTGAGGCATCGCCGGATCGTGCTCATCAACTTCACGACGGCGCGCGGCAAAACAGTTCAAGACGATGGCGCCCGACCAGCGGCGGCGCGTCCTGGACGAGATCTCTGTGTTCGAAGCGGCCCCTTTCCACGGTTTGCCGCCGTGCGGTTCGTCATCGACCGTACGGGCCGCGTTTGATTGTGCCGTGATATTCCTCCATTTGTTGTTGGCTGATGAGGGGGTATAGGGCCCAGCGCACAAGTTTGAAGCGCATTTTGTCGAGCGATTGACATCCGCAGGGTGTGCAGATAGGGTCTGCCGGTACGTGCGAAAATCAAGTGAAGAGCGTTTATGATCGATTCCAGCGCGCTGGTTTCGGACGAGCTGAAACACCGGATAGAGGAGTTTGCCCGCGAGCAAAACCGCGATCCCGCCGATGTCATGGAGGAAGCGGTGAACCGATACCTGGCCGGCCAGAGGCTTGCGCGGTTTGCCAAAAGGATGGAGTGTCAGGCTCGGAGCCATGGAATATCAGAAGAAGATGTCCCAAGGCTGATCCAGGAAGTCCGGCGGGAAAACGAAACGCGCGGGCGCTGAGTGCTTAAGGTCACCGTCGATACCAATGTGCTTGTCTCCGCACTGGTGTTCGGACGAGGTAAGCCCCACCAGCTTCTGCAGAAGGCCCTGAGCGGGGAGATCAGCCTTACAGTTTCAAAGGCAATAGTCGACGAAGTGGCCGATGTGCTGGGCCGAAAGTTCGGGGCGTCTGCCGAGGACATAGCGATAGCGCAGAGCGTTATCGCTGACGCCGCGCGCACGGTGCGGCCTGCAGTTGAACTCTACGTTATCAAGGAAGACCCGGCGGATAACCGCATTCTGGAATGCGCGGTATCGGCGGGAGAGGATTACCTCGTGACCGGCGATAAGGACCTGCTGCGGCTCAAGCGCTACGATTCGATCCGGATTCTCAGCGTGACGGATTTTCTTCAAATCGCGGAGAAACACGCGGGGGGCGTTAATCCCGACTAATTTGGGTTACCTGAGGACAGGTGGACCTGGAAGCTGGACAGCCCTGGACATGGAACGGGACCAATTGGACGGGAAATCAATCCGGCCATCACCTTGGCTTCTGGCATTGGAGCCCTGAGGCCAATCACTGCGCCTGCTCGCCCTCGTGGTGATCCAGGAAATCCTGATCGATCGCTTTGCGCCCGGCGAAGCCTTCGTGCGTGCCATGCCAAAACCCGATAGATGCCTCGTCCAGTTTCCAGCATAGGTAGACCTCTTCGCCGCGGAACATCGTAGGGAAGTCCACCAGCCCCTTGTCGAGATCCTTGATCAGCACGCCGCTCTGCTCAAAGTTTTCCAGGACCGAGCGCAGCCGCTGCCCGGCGACCTCCCGGCGCGCCCGGTCCTCGGCGGCCCGCTCGCGGTTCACCAGGATGCCGCCCATCATGGTAATGCGCGTCGCCAGCGACTGCACGGCCTGCTCCGCCTCGTCGTATTGTACCTTCATGGTTAACGCCTCACGTATCCAATCGCGAATCTGCGGGAGCATGCGCTCGGCCTCCCACAGGGTGAAGCGTTTGGACATATCAGGCTACCGGTGCGGCGTAGTGCGTGGTCACGTAGTCGTCCAGCATGCCAATGAACTCGGCCACGATGCGGTCGCCCTTGAGCGTGGTCGTCAGGCGCCCATCCACGAAGACCGGCGCCTTGGGATCCTCGAAGGTACCCGGCAGCGAGATGCCCAGATTGGCGTGCTTGGATTCGCCCGGCCCGTTGACCACGCAGCCCATCACCGCCACCTTCATGGTCTCTACGCCCGGATGCTTCGCCTTCCAGAGCGGCATCTGCTCGCGCAGGTAGGTCTGAATCTGATCGGCCATTTCCTGGAAGAAGGTGCTGGTGGTGCGGCCGCATCCGGGGCAGGCGGTCACCTGGGGCGTGAAACTGCGAATGCCCAGCGATTGCAGGATCTGCTGCGAAACGATGACCTCCTCGGTGCGGTCGCCATTGGGCAGCGGCGTCAGCGACGCGCGAATGGTGTCGCCGATACCCTCCTGCAGCAGGATCGCCAGGCCCGCCGTAGTGGCCACGATGCCCTTCGATCCCATGCCGGCTTCGGTCAGTCCCAAGTGCAGCGCGTAGTCGCAGCGCGCGGCCAAGGCGCGGTAAACATCCACCAGATCCTGCACGCCGCTGACCTTGGCGCTCAGGATGATGCGGTCGTGCGCCAAGCCGTATTGCTCGGCGGCGGCGGCCGATTCGAGCGCGCTCACCACGATGGCTTCGAGTGTGACCTCGCGTGCGTCCTTGGGCTCCGCCAGGCGCGAGTTATCGTCCATCATGCGGGTGAGCAGGGCCTGGTCGAGCGACCCCCAGTTCACGCCGATGCGCACGGGGCGATGGTATTCTACGGCCACCTCGATCATGGTGCGGAAATTGTCGTCGTGCTTCTTGCCGATGTTTACGTTGCCGGGATTGATTCGGTACTTGGAAAGCGCCCGTGCGCATTCGGGATACTTCCGCAGCAGGATGTGGCCGTTGTAATGAAAGTCGCCGATGATGGGCACCCGCACGCCGAACTTGTCCAGGCAGTCCACGATCTTCGGGACGGCCGCGGCGGCCTGCTCGGTGTTCACCGTGACGCGCACCAGTTCGGAGCCGGCGCGCGCCAGCGCCATCACTTGATTCACAGTGCCGGTAACATCGGCAGTGTCGGTGTTGGTCATGGACTGCACCACAATCGGATGATTGCCGCCGACCTGGATACCTGCCACGTCTACCACTGCCGCCGCGCGGCGGGGCTTCACTGCCATCGATCCTCCTGGGAAACTTTGATTTTAGCATCGTACGTTCCAGCATTGCCCCCTGGCGGCCGGCACGGCAGGTCGTATAGAGTGAAGATGTGACCGCGGTGGAGGCGTACGAGCTGATAACCCAGGGAGGCGCGACAGATTTCGCCCGGCTGATTGCGGCGTGCGAGGCGTTCGGACCGTATTGCATGATCGGCGGGCTGGCCGTCAACTGTTTCGTGGAGCCGGTCTACACGCTGGACGCCGATATTGTGGCGGTCGCTTCCAATCTGGCTGAACTGGCGGCGTACCTCGAGGCGCAAGGTTTCAAAACGGAGACACATCCTCACTCGCTGAACGCTATCGCGCCCGTCAGCCAGCTTCGCATTCAGTTCACCACCGACGACAGATACCAGGCGTTCCTGTCTCGGTCCATTCAGGCTGAGGTTCTGGGAGTGACTGTGAGAATCGCACGCCTGGAGGATGTCACGCAGGGTAAGATGTGGGCCTACAGCGATCCCCGGCGCCGCCTGAGCAAGCGCAAGAAGGACGAATTAGATTTAATCCGGCTTGGGGAGGCTTATCCCGATTTGAGATCCACTTACCCGGCCGAGCTTCGGCGGCAGTTCGAGCTTTGAGACCAAATTGAGACCACGTTGAGGCTGGAAGGACAGGCCCGGAGGCCTGTCCGGCGCCCCCTACTTCCAGTGCCCTTCAACCAGGACATAGCCGTTGTTGCGATGAACCCAACGATGGGCTACCCACCGCGCGTGCGGCCGAGGCGGTACATCCCAACGGCCTGGCACCCAAACGTAGGCATGCCCGTCCCAGTTATGATAGCCCGCAATCCAAACATGGTTCGGACTGGGGCGTGCCGGCCGTGTCTCAACGATCGCCACGGGAGGCCTGAGTGTGACAACCACCTCGGCGAAAATGGTTCCGGCGCTCAAGAGCAGCCCAAAGGTAGAACCGATTAATAGCTTCTTAAACATACGCGTCCTTTCCATCCCAGACCATTATACATATGTAACGCCGGGCAGAGCGCTGGTAAAAAGCCCCCATTTGTTAGGAAAATAACAAACCCGGCGCCGCATCGCGCATTGCTTCAGGCCCCCAAAACGGCCCTCCCCCAACCCACCGCTGCTGTCACCTCTGGTGCCAATGTGGCTTGACCCCAGCCTTGCGGTTTCGTTATGCTAAACACCATTGCCCTACTTAAGGCATTCCCGCACACACGCACCTATTCCCACGTTGGAGGAAGAATGAACCCGCAAGAAGTATTGGAATACGCCAAGAAAAACGACGCCAAGCAGTTGGACCTCCGGTTTACCGATATCCCCAGCCTGCAGCACCATGTTTCCTATCCGATCGGCGAGCTGTCGGAAAGCAGCTTCGAGGAAGGCTTCGGCATGGATGGCTCGAGCATTCGCGGCTGGGCCGCCATCAACGAAAGCGACATGCTGCTGATTCCCGATCCCACGACGGCGCTCATGGATCCGTTCGCTGAAACGGCCACGCTCGTGATGATCGGCGACGTGATCGATCCGATTACCAAGCAGCACTACGAGCGCGATCCCCGCTGGATCGCCAAGAAGGCCGAACTGCACCTGAAGAACAGCGGCGCCGGCGATACCGCGTTTTTCGGCGCGGAAGCCGAGTTCTTCATTTTCGACAACATCCGGTTCGACCAGAACCAGCACTGCGGCTTCTACTTCATCGACGCCGAAGAGGGCCGCTGGAATTCGGGGCGAGAGAAAGACAACCTGGGCTACCGGCCGCGTTATAAGGAAGGCTACTTCCCGGTGCCGCCCACCGATCACTACCAGGACCTGCGCAGCGAAATGGTGCAGACCATGATCCAGTGCGGGCTGCATATCGAATGCCATCACCATGAAGTGGCCACCGGCGGCCAGTGCGAGATCGATCAGCGCTTCGACACCCTGGTGAAATCGGCCGATAACATGATGTTGTACAAATACATCATCCGCAACGTGGCCAACCAGTATGGCAAGACGGTGACGTTCATGCCGAAGCCTCTGTTCGGGGATAACGGCAGCGGCATGCACACGCATCAGAGCATCTGGAAAGAAGGCAAGCCGCTGTTCGCGGGCGACTGCTATGCGGGCTTGAGCCAAATGGGGCTATGGTACATCGGCGGCCTGCTGAAGCACGCGCGGGCGCTTTCGGCCATCATCGCGCCGACTACGAACAGCTACAAGCGGCTGGTGCCGGGCTATGAAGCGCCGGTGAACCTGGCATACTCGCGGCGCAACCGCTCGGCGGCCTGCCGCATTCCGATGTACTCGGCCAGTCCCAAAGCCAAACGGGTGGAATTCCGCCCACCGGATCCGGCGGCCAATCCGTATCTGGCGTTTGCAGCCATGCTGATGGCCGGCCTGGACGGCGTGGCCAACAAGATGGATCCCGGCGAGCCGCTGGACAAGGACATCTACGATCTTTCGCCGGAGGAGATGCGCAACGTGCCTTCCATGCCGGCCTCGCTCGAAGAGGCGCTGAGCTGCCTGGAAGACGATCACGGTTTCCTGATGAAGGGCGACGTCTTCACCGAGGAATTGATCGAGACGTTCATCGACTATAAGCGCAAGAACGAAGCGGATGCTATCCGGTTGCGGCCGCATCCGTACGAGTTCGCGCTGTACTACGACGTGTAGGCGCGCCCACGAAATAGCTGGGCAGCGAATTTAGTGGGGTAGGCCATCGTTGTGGGTGGCCTGCCGAGTTCGACAACGATCGTCTGCGCCACTCTGTCTAAGAGAAATAGCTGCCGCCCCGCAACCATCAGGATGCCAGGGAGATGATGAGGCCCCCAATGGCGATGAAACCGCCGCCGATCAGCACGGCCGCGCTGGGTTTCTGATTGAAGACCAGCCAGGATATTACTTGCGCAAATAGAAAGAAGAAGACCACGTAGAGGCCCAGCAGGCGGCCGAAATCCCATGGGGGCGAGTTCACGGCGTAGCCATATAGGAATAGGACCGCAGTTCCGCCGAGGAAGAAGAGCAGCCTGGGAGCCAGCGCGGAAGAGCGCAGGCCCTGCCGGATTAATGCATCGCCGCCGGCTTCCAACAGAGCGGCGAGAATCAACAGCAGAATGATGACGCTATGTTTCATGCGTGGCGGGCGACCAGCAGCAGCAATCCAAAAATCACCACCGGGACCAGGGCCAGCATCGCGTAGAACAGGACCTTGCGCGCCCAGGGAGTGCGCCGTTGTTTCCAATCGCGCATTTCGGGCCGGTCGGCCACACCCACCTGGTCCGGATGCCGGAGGTCCCAGGCGAATTCGCGAGCGCTGGCGTAGCGGCTCTTCGGGTCGCGTTCCAGGGCGCGGTAGACGATTTCCTGAAGCTGGGGGGAGATGTCCGGGTCTATTTCACGCGGCGGGACCGGGTTGTTCAGCACGCGGTCGTTCATAATCAGGAATGGATTGTCGCCGGAAAACGGCGTCTTTCCAGTGAGCATTTCGTAGAGCATGATGCCCAATGCATACAGGTCGCTGCGAGCGTCCCCGCGCTTCCCTTTCACCTGTTCGGGCGAAATGTATTCGGCGGTTCCCATCACCTGCGAGAGCTTGCTGAAGGTCAGCCGCCGCGATCCGGACTTGGCGGCGATGCCGAAATCGATCAGCTTGACGCGGTCCTCGTCGTCAACCATGACGTTGTCGGGCTTCAGATCGCGGTGCACGATGCCTTGCTTGTGAATGTACTCCAGCACTTCGCCGATACGGAGCGCGATGCGCACCGCGCGCTCGGCCGGGAGTTTCCCCTGCTCGTTCATGATTTGCCGGAGCAGGCGTCCGTCCACCCACTCCATCACCATGTAGAGCCGGCTGCGATCGTCGTTGGCGAGGACCTTCATCACGCCAGGATGGTCCAGCGTTTTGCCGATCTCTTCCTCGCGGCGAAAGCGATCGAAGAAAACCGGGTCGCTCTCCACTTCCGGATGCGGGATCTTGATGGCCACCGGGAGGCCGGTGCGTAAATCCGTGCCGCGGAAGATGGATGCCATGCCGCTGCTCGCTACCAGCGTGTCGATGCTGTAGTGGTCGAGCCGATCGCCGATCCGGACGGGAGTCATCGTCAGTGAGATAGCTGTCAGCACCCTCAGTGTAGCCTATATGGCCGGCCGCGGTACATGCCTATACGCTCGACGCTGCGAATGCGCGCAGCCAGAACGCTGATGTTATCGCTCCCGTCGTTTTGGTTAGCCATGGCTACAAGGTCGCGCACGGCAAGCTCCAGGTCGCGATTGGGCATGACGATGCGGGCGAAGTCAGTCGCATCCACGGCGCCGTGCAGCCCGTCGGAGCAAAGCACCAGCACGTCTCCCGGAAAAACCTGATGCTCACAGGTATCCACATTCACGGACATACTCGTTCCCAGGGAGCGCGTGAGCAGGTGCCTGGTATCCACCGCGGCGGCTTCCCGTGCCGACAGTATCCCCATGCGTAACTGGTCACTAGCGACGGTATGATCGCGGGTCAGCACGCTCACATGGCCTTTCCGTATGAGATAGCAGCGGGAATCGCCGACATGCGCTACCACGGCGCGGTCGAAGCGCAGCGCGCAGGCTACCACGGTGGTCGCCATGTTTACACCGCCAGGGGCGGCCGCCATTCCGGCATCCAGCACGCGCGCGTTGGCTGCCTGCACCAGGTGCGCCAGCAAAGCGGGCAGCGGTTCGCCCGGACGCGCCTCCTGAAATCCGGCCACCATGCTCTCTATCGCCGCGCGCGAGGCAACTTCGCCGCGCGCCTGCCCACCCACTCCGTCGGCCAAGGCGAACAACCATCCATGCGTGCGGGCTTGCGCGGGTGTCGCTGGAACGACTGAACCAAGGTAGTCTTCGTTGTGTTCACGCACCCGCCCGGCGTCGGATAGCTGGGCGAACTCGACCTCCATCCTTAGATTATCCGCGCATTGTCACTCACGCCGCCCCGGACCGCGCGGTAGCGAACGCCGCTTTCCCCGAGACTCTGCTTGCGCGGATAAAATAGATTCCCCCGTAAATGGCCCACACCATCGCAATACCCAACGCCAGCAAAGGCTCCATCTTCGTGCCATAACCCATAAACGGCCCAACCAGGTAGAACGCCATGCACGCCAGATTGGCGACCAGGCCGAAGACCGGAATGCACAGATGGCGCACAGGGCTGAAATTCGGATGTTTATGGTAGGCCACCAGACAAATGATGCAGCTTAGCCCGTAGAGCAGGAAAGTTCCGAAGTTCGACGCCAGAGTCATAGTAAGCAGGGAATGGGGCAGAGCCGCCATGCCGTCGTGTGTGGTGTATCCGAAGCTCGACCAGAAACCCTGCGGCAGCGCTTTGATGGCTGCATCGGTCGGAGCAGCCGCATCGCCGAAAGGCATGATGACCGCAACACAGCCGATCACCGCCGAAATTGCGGCCAGGATCCAGATGGCGCGATGCGGGCTCAGATTCTTGGCATGCAGCTCGCCAAAGTATCCGTGCAGTTCGCGATCTTTTCCCATGGCGTAGGTTACCCGGGCACCGGTGTTCATGCATGAAAGCGTGGTGCCGATCAGAGCCAGAAACACGGTAAACGCCTCGCACAGCATGAAGATCCGGCCGCCTCCGGGGCCGAAGATGGCGGTGCCCACCACGATCATCATGTCGCCAATGGGCGCCGCCGAAGCGCCGGCGCTTTGCATGGTATAGCCGCTGTTCAGGAAATAGTTAGCTGCAAAGTATTCGAACAAGTAACAAAACAGGCCTTGCACCAGCAGCGATACGATGACTGCGATGGGAATGTCGCGCCTGGCATTCTTGGCCTCGCCGCCCATCACTGTAACTGACTCGAATCCCACGAGAATCAGAATGGCGACCGTGGCCTGAATGAACGACCAACCCAAGTTGTGAATTCCGACCACCGAGGCAGGCGTGGAATGCGCCAGGAAGTTGCCTTTCTCGTCCTGCTTAGGAAAACTGATGCGATACGGCACCGGCTTTCCTGCGGCATCCAGCTTGGGTTTTGGCGCACCGCTCGAGTCGCGCACAATGTTGTCGGTAGCCTGTCCGTTGACCACGGTTTTTTCCATCGCGAACTCATAGTTGTAAGCCTCGCCGGACGTGGAATCGAACTGGTAAGCGACGCTGCCCGGCGCATGATTGATGCGGTAACTCAGGGCCAGCACCGAGAACAGGACTAAGGCGCTGATCTGGACCACATTGATCGCGATGCTGACTGCCGTCGATCCGTTGATGCCGCGATGGGCTATGTAACCTACCAGGAATGAGAAAGCGATAGCCACCGCCATCATGAAGGCCGGACCCGGATTCGATGCGTTCATGAAGTTCGGCCATAGGGTGCCCACCAGGTAGCCGCACAGGATTCCCATCACGCCGACCATGACACCCGGGTAAACCCAGTAGTACACGTGCGACCCCCAGCCGACCACGAACTTCGCCAGGCGCGCATACCGCCAGGCTTTTTCGTGGCTGAGAAAGGCCTGCTCGGCGAAATAGTAAGAGCTGCCTGTTCCCGGATATAATTTAGCCATTTCCGCATAGCAGACCGCCGTGGCCAGACACAATAACAGGGCAACCACGATGCCAATCCACATGGAGGGCGCGGTGACGCCGGTCGTCGCCTGGATCTGGAAGGTCAGCCAAAGAAAGGCGCCGGGGGCAATCAGCGCCATCGCATTCATGGTCAAGCCGGTTAGGCCTAGGGTAGACTTCATCCGGACTGGGGTATTATCAGCCATACACGTGTCCTCCTGTTCCGAGCAAACAATTCGATTCTGGTATCATAGTCGGAACCCAACGTATACGGAAGCGCAAATTTTCTATCGCACGCATAAGGGTTTTGTATCGCAAGTATA
>DATKFU010000059.1:0-22373 GCA_035511215.1 Bryobacteraceae bacterium
TTCGCGTCAAGCTGGAAGTGGAGGCTTTACCAAATGAAACTAGAAACATTACACGATCTGTACTTATCCGAACTGAAAGACTTGTACAGCGCCGAAGATCAAATTGTCAAGGCGTTGCCGAAGATGATCGAGAACGCGGAATCGCCCGATCTCCGGACCGCGCTCGCACAACATCTGGAAGAAACCCGCGGTCACGTGGCGCGGCTCGAGCAGGTGTTTGAAATGCACGGCGAGGAGGCCAGGAAACAGAAGTGCAAGGGCATGCAAGGTGTGCTTGCGGAGGGCGACGAGATGGTTGGGAAAGACGCTACTCCGGCCGTGCGCGATGCCGCTATTATCTCCAGTTGCCAGCGCGTGGAGCATTATGAGATTTCGGCCTATGGAACAGTCCGCACCTATGCGGAGCAAATGGGCCACCAGCGCGCAGCCGCAATACTGAAGCAGACGCTCGACGAAGAACTGGCGGCGGACAAGAAGCTCACCCAGATCGCCAAGAGCCGCAATATCCAAGCGGCGCGGACCGCCTGAACCACAAGCCGGACTATTATGAAGAAACAACTCGAGGGATACCGCGTGGCCATCCTGGTTACGGACGGCTTTGAGCAAGTGGAAATGACCGGGCCGCGCAAGGCGCTGGAAGAGTCCGGCGCCGCGGTGGATCTGATCGCGCCGGACAAGGATACAGTACAAGGAATGAACCACGATGAGAAGGGAGACAAGTTCCCAGTCGACAAGCGCCTGGCGTCGGTCTCCGCTTCCCAATATGACGCGCTGCTGCTTCCCGGCGGCATGGCGAACCCCGATCGGCTGCGGACCATCCCGGAGGCGGTCCAGTTCGTCAAGAAGTTGGCCGAAGCCGGCAAGCCCATTGCCGCGATTTGCCATGGACCGTGGATGTTGGTGGAAGCGGACTTGGTAAAAGGGCGCAAGTTGACTTCCTGGCCTTCGTTGCGCACCGATATCCGCAATGCGGGCGGGGCGTGGGAGGACAGCGAAGTGGTTGTGGACCATGGGCTGGTGACCAGTCGAAAGCCGGACGACATTCCCGCGTTCAATCGTGAGGTCATTGCAGAATTCGCCGCGAGCAAGCCCAAACACGCGATGGCGGAACGAAGACTTGGGCATTCCGGCGAGTAGAGTAACTAACAAAGCGCCTTTCTTGCAAGCCAACAGCGTAGGTTAGCTCAAAGGGTTATCCCGATGAATTTGGAGGTCACTCAAACGATGGAAATAATTACTTTGGCAGCTTGCTTGGGTCTGGCGGCGCTCGGCGCATCGAGCGCGCAAGAGACTTCACGTTTCGCATTCTCCGTCGGCCGGCGGATTTAGCACGCCCGTCGGCAACACCGGCCGATACACCTGCGACGGCTGGAATGCGGGCGGCGGTTTCGGGGTCAACTTCAACTCATACGTGGGAGCGCTGATCGATCTCAACTACAACTCATTTGGCATCAATACTACGACGCTGCAAAGCGTCGGCGTTCCCGGCGGCGGATTGCACGTTTTTGCGGCGACACTGGATCCCATTGTCCACCTCACTCCGAAATCGCACTTCGATCTCTATGTAACCGGTGGCGGAGGATTATATCGACGGATGCAGGATTTCACCGTTCCTACGGGCCGGCTGCGCCGGGGGTCGTTCCGTTTTTCGGATTTTATCCGGTGGGAACCACGGTCCTGGCTTCTCACCGATTACGTGTCGGTAACTTTCGGCTTCCGCTGGTAGTGTTCCGCGGGGCGGGCCCCGCCGCCTGCCCCGAATTTTCCTATTGGGGCGCATAATATCCAGGACGGTAGTAGGCGCGCAGATCGGGCGAATTGACCGTGACTTTCACACGGTGATACTTGCCATCCCGGCTGGCATTCAGCGGAGAGTAACCGAGCACGTATTGCATGCGCACATCGTTGATGATGCGCGTGCTAATCGACGGCAGATCATCCAGGTTCGTTACAGGATACAGGCGCCCGCCGGTTTGTTCCGTAAGCTCTCCCAGCAATTCAGGTCCACGCCGCTCCTCGCTGCTTTGCTTGTGGCCGTCTCCACCGAATAAACCCATCGCGTAAACTTGCACGTCCGACTCGAGCAGCCCGGCTTTGATCTGCCGCGCATTGTGGCGGCTCTGGTTGTCGCCCCCGTCGGAGAGAATAACCAGTACCTTACGTAAATTGCGCGCCTTCTTCATCTGCTTCATGCCCACCTGCAACGCGTCGGGCAGCGCCGTGCGGCCGAATGGCCTGGTCCGCTCGATAGGGCCAAGTATGTCGTCGGTATCGCCGGAGAACGGGATGGCCAGCTTGGCCCGATCGCCGACTTCCACCAGGAAGAATTCATCTTCCGGATTGGCCGTACGGAAGAAAGCTTCCGCGGCAATTGCGGACCGGTGCATCTTATCGCGCATGCTGCCGCCGCAAATGTAGACCAAGCCGATGGAAGCCGGCGCGTCGTCCATGGAGAAATGCGTGATCGTCTGCGGAACGTTGTCGTCGGTGACTTGAAAATCGGTTTTCGTTAACGTGGCGACGATCGCGCCCATCGCGTTGATGACGTGAGCAGGGATAATCACTAAGGAAGAATCGATGCGGATGGTGGCGCCGGCCACGCGTGAAAGCGGGGCCGAAACGCCCGGTTTCATTCCCGATGGGCTTGCCATGGGGCCGGCAGAGAGGGCCTGAAATGCGCGCCCGATGGCGCAGAAAACAAACAAAGCGGCGAGAACCGCCAGGAACCTGTTCCGAACCATGGCGTGATTATATAACAATGGGCGGAAGCCGTATTCCGTCGCAAGGCCGATGGGCGCGCGCCTAAGCCTTGCCGGCCGAACCGGATTTCCCGAACGCTCAACCGCGCTTCCTGACGGCGCTGATGGCCTTTAGATAGACCGCGTTATTCGGGATCACGGGGCCGAAGCCGTTGATAAAGTCGGCAGCGCCGCCGCGGAAGCCAGCGGTGCCCTTCAGTCGTATGGTTGCTATCGTCTGGCCCAGGCGCGGGTTTGTCCATTCGTAGGCAAAGAAGGTCACGGCCTTATCGCCGGCGCCACCCAGCGCAATGGGGTCGGCACCGTAGCAGTAGTCTTTGGCCGCGGTTCGTGCAGCCCAGTTCCACTCCTGAATATTCACGCCATAGCGGATGGGAATGGTCGCGACGAATCCGTCGGCGTAGACCACCTCATACCAACCGAGCAGGTCGGCGGTGTCCTCCGGGTCGTAGATGAGCCGGTAGGATTCCTTGTTTGTCGCCGGGCGTGCAGCGGCGTGGAGGAAGATCAGGCTGGTGGCGTCGATGCCGATCGCGATGGCGCCGGACTCCTTCGACAGTCCGGTCTTGCCTGTGCCGTCTGTGCCCACGACGATGACCGACTGGTTCGCGCCGCCGGAGAGGTCGAACAGAATATTGCCTAGCCGGACAATACCGTTGCTCATCGCGGTCAGATCCACGCCGAGGGTCTTCTCCGTCAAACCTGAGTTGAAGCTGTTCACGATGGAGACAGGCTCGACACTGCGCTCGGTCCGGCTGGGCGGTGCCTGTCCCCGGAAATGCATGCGGATGTCCGGCGCCATCTGCTGGATGAGGGCGGAGAGATCGCGCCCATCGATAGCGTCTCCGCGCCACAGGCCTTGGGCGCAGCTCAGCAGGTCGGCCAGCAGGTCCTTGCCGAACCCGGCTTCGTTAGTCGCAAACCACGCTGAGGGCGCACCGCCGAGAATCGAATTGCGGCGTATCCGCCCGGCGAAGTTCTCCATTCCCGGCGTGAAGTTGCCGTAGACTTCTTCAAATCCCATTTCTTCGAGTTGCGCCTCGAAGCCCTCGGCCTGTTTCGCATTCCACTCCGGCGGCGAGGCGGACCAGAACCAGTTGAAGATCAGGATGTCTTTCGGGATCAGCCGCGCGACCTGTTCACGCGTCATACCGCCAGGGGCGTCGTAGGCGAACCCATCGGGAGCCTTCTTTTTCTGGAGCCCCACGCCGCGTACGCCTTCGAGCAGCATGTCGCCCCAGATAGCCATTTTGACACCTTTGCCGGCGAGGTAGTCGTGGATCTTGCGCACGTCTTCTCCGTATCGTTCGCGAATGTCCTTATCGCGGCAGAGAGGGCAAAGGCCGACCGGCTGGAACAGCTCATCGTGCCCGGCATGCACCATGCGCGGCTGCAACAGGTCGATGTACTCGTCGTAGACGTCGAACAGGAGCTTGTAGCTCTCGGCGTTTGAGGGGCAGTAAGTGTCGGGCCAGAGCTCGCCCGGCACCTCGGACAGTTCGGGATGCGCCGACAAGAGGTAGTAGCTGTGTGTGAAGGATGGCAGTTCCGGAACCAGCTCGATATGGTACTGCCGGACATAGCGGGCGAGATCGGCGACCTCGTCCTTCTCAAGAAAGCCGCCATCGGCGGTGTCCTGGTGCGAGGAGTTGATTTCTAAGTCGTGGGGCGCGCCTGGCGGATAGTTGCGGCGCCAGTAGTTGGTCTCGCGCGAGAAGCGGACCCACGCACTGTTGAGTTCGGGGTGCCGCTCGAACCGCATGGAGGCGTTCATCTCCATGATCAGCGTGTTGTATTTATAGAGCGCCAGGGTGTCCCGGACGAAGCGCTTGAAGAAGGGAATGTTGTTACGCCCAGGCAGGTACAGCTTGAAGCCGCGGAAGGGTTTTGTGGGCCAGTCGCGTATCTCGTAGCCGGCGAAGTGCAGGGCCCCGGAGTGCTCCACGGCTAACTGGCGCAGCGACTGCAGCCCGTAAAATGCGCCACGGTCATCGCTGCCCGCGACCACGACCAACTCGGGACCGGTGCGAAGGATATAGCCCTCAGGTCCCGGATTGCGAGCATCCACTTTCAATGCATGGCCGGCGCAGTACTCTGCGACCAAGGGGCTCGAGAAGGTTCCCATGACGATCAGCTTCCGGGCAGGCGCAAGATGCTCCAGACGCTCGATCTTCAGGTGCAAGTCGAAACGGTCGCCAAGTTCTTCAACTAACATCCGCGCTAGAAACAAGTCCTGCTCCGAGGGAGAGGCCGGGACGGCGATGATGCTGCCTTGGTCCAAAACGAAATCGCCTGCCACAGCAGATGATTCGCGCGGCGACGGGAAGACCGGCGGCAACCCGTCGGCCGATGCCGGGACGGCCCAGCCCGCCGTTGCAATGACCACGCCAAGCCAGAGCGCTGTCGGACGTTTCTTCACACCCGCTCCTTTGCTGAACCGCGATCGCGAGAGGGACTTAGAGGGCCGGGCCACATGGGCCTTTCGATCGGTCATATCCCTTTGCGCCAGTCTGAGTCGGACTGCCTTTTCACCTCCACACGTAAAGCGCCGTCCGGCTCCACTGGCTGTTCACAGGCCCACCGCACCGGGCGGCGAATTCCGCTCTTGGTCTCGATCTCTGCGACCAGGTGCACCGGGTGACCTTCCAGTTCTCTGGGCAGCGGGAAGGCCGCTTGCCGCAGCTTGCCGGCGTACGGGTGGCCGGCGTCGAGCGCGCCTCCAGCGATCGCCTTGCCATCCGGGGTCCTCACATGCACACGCAGGACGCCCGGCACTCCCGCCACTCCATCGTTGGCGAAGGCCACCACCAGTTCGTTCGCTCCATATCGTTTGCGCTGCCAGATCCAGGACGGCCTCACGCGATATCCCATGCGCTGGCTGAGCCTCGTAAACCCGCGTGGAAAGCGCTCGTGATACCGGGCCAGGTTGTCAGCCTCTGTCCACAAAGACCAGTAATTGCCTGCCACGTCGAGAACGTGCAGCATATAAACTTCGAGCATGTTCACGCCCGCGCGATCCGGCGGTAGATATCCGGGCGCGGCGCTGTCGTACTTGCGGAAGTAGCCGTCTTCCAGGATGGCGGCCAACCATGCCGGCCGGTTGGCGAATGACTCGATCTGTTCGGGTTCCTCGACCACAATGCTGTCGGTGCGCAGCCAAGCTCCCGCGCGCACGCACATATCGGCCACTTCCCTGTTCCCTACATTGCTGATATCCGGCTGCGTATTCACTGCCAGTTGCGCGCGGCGGAACGAATTGAGCTGGAGTTGGGTCATGGACGCCATCGTTCGTTCAGCGGTAGGATAGTCCGGAAACGGATTGGCAAGGCCTCCGGTATGCGATTCGCCCCAGAAGCCGTACTGCATCAGATCGATCCACTCGATCAGCGGGTTGTCGTCGAACTTCGCAGCCAACAGTTCGACCAAATCCTGAAAAGCTTTTTGAAATTCGGGATGGTCGTAGCGCGGTTCACGGAACTTATACCCGCCATACTCCTTGATACTACCGATTTCGACTACTGGGACTTTGTCGCGCACAAAGTCGGGCATGGCGAGATACTGCGGCTGGCCGACAGTGTTCGATAGCATCACACGGAACGCCACCCGGCGCCCGTGCCGCTTGGCGGCGTCCAGAGTTAGATCCCATACCGGAGAGAGGTCCAATCGTCTCGGCCGTTTTTGCACATCGCGCCAGTCGCAGCGGATGTACAGAACGTCGACAAACGGGAGGCGGGCCATTTTCTCCACATGCTGGTCAAGCGCCTCTCGCCCCGCGCGGACCGCCAGTGATGCTCCGCCCTCTTCCCACGTGTAGCCGACCAAGCCGAGGCCGAAGTTCGGCACGGCGCGCTCAGAGGGCGTGGTCGCGGCCAGCGTAAACCAACCCTCGTCCTGCTCGATGCCGAAAGGTCCTTGGTTGAGGCGGTCGGTGACTCTTGGCCCCGGACCGAAATCGTAGCCGCCCCATAGATGGGTCGGGACATCGGCTCGCAGTGCTCGACCCGCCGAGGCAACCGTGGCGGCTTTCAACAGGTCCCGTCGTCGCATACGCCGATTCTTTACCGTAGCAGAGTCTCAGGTACGCAACCGCAGCGCGCAAACCCTGAGCCCTGAAACATCCCGCTCAGCGAACTCTGTCGAACCGCAGACTGTGGTTCTTGTTCCGATCAAACGCACTCGGGCCGCGGGCCTCCTTACCAGTGCGAATCGCGGACGCGAGAATTCTTCCGCCAGTCAGTTTGCTACTGTCCACTTGGAAGTGGAGGTCTGGCGGGTTACCGGCTCGGTCGCTAATGGCACGCGAATCTTTACCAAGCTGAAGGTCCGGCCGGCCTCCTTGGATTGGCTGATGCGTAGCGGCAGCGCCAGCCGCTTGCGTCGCATGGCTATCTCTTTGGCCTGGCGTCCGTCGCTACGAGTCAGCACAGACAACTCGCCTGACCCAACTGCGTCGCGCCTTTCCGTAGGTCTTCTCGGCGTGAATGCCCCGCGCCTCACGGGTCCAAGCGCAACCTCCGCACCCCGACTACCGCCGTAATACGCTGAAACTCGGATCCAACTGCACCTTCGACGGCGCCTGCGGCAGCGCCACGCTAAACGTCACCTGGCCATCCGCCGTCCGTACCCAATGCGTCAGAGTCTTGCCGTGTCCCAATTGGATTTCCACCGGCGCCAGCACGCTGAAATCGCCGGCCACATCGCTCTGCGTCACGGTACCGTTCAGCCGCAGCGCCCCCGCTTTTCCCTTTACCGCATAGCTCAGCTTCAGCGATGGAATTCCCGTGCCGTAAACCCACTGGTCGAAGAAGCTCTCCAACTGCGGGTCGGCCGATTGCGCCGGCAGAAAGCGCGCCGCCAGCAAACGGAAGTCCTCAGTGGAAAGCGGCTTGCGCTCGTATTCCTTGCGCAGATCCGCCAGCATCGCCAGAAAACGATCGTCGCCCATCCGCCGCCGCAGCATGTGCATGATCCACGACCCCTTTCCGTAGGTGATGTTGTAGTACGCGGTGGGTGTCTGCGAATTCTCCAGGCGCGTTCCCAGCACGATCGGGCCGGTCGATTCGACCGTCTGGCCGTTTACCGTCTGCAGCAGGTTGGTCTTGTAGGAGTCGAGGGCCAGCGCCACAGGCTGCGAGCCGTGCTTGTTCTCCAGATACAGCAGCGCCGAGTAGTCCGCCAGCGCCTCCATCAGCCACTCGTCGTGATAGCCCGCCGAAGTCACCACGTTGCCCCACCATTGGTGCGCCGTTTCGTGCGCCTGCAGGATGTCGGAGAAGAACAACCGTCCGTGCGCGTCCAGCGAGCGGATCGCCTTGTTCTGCGGCGCCAGGTACGACATCGTGGACAGGTAGATCAGCCCTGGGAAACCTTGCCCGAACCGCCCCGGAACGGGCGCCACCGTCAAATTCGGCAGCGCCGGCGGACCGAAGCGCGCCGCCATGAATTCCAGCGCCGAAGCGATCTCGGAAGCGATTTCCTGCAGGCGCACCTCGGGATCCTCCGGCAGTTCCGGCTGGATCATGATCTCGGGCTCCCGATGCCTGGGTAGTCCGGGCGGTTCAATCGGCTGTTCCGAAGGCTTGGCCGCCAGCGCCGGTTCGACCGCGCGGTTCGCGCAGACCTCCAGTGTGTAGCCGTTACGCGTCACGCGTACCCGCTCATATTGCCCAAGGTTGAAGCCCGCCATGCGGATCGGCGCGGAGGTCTTGCGCCGCGTGACGCGCCAATCGCCCTCCTCGTGTTCCTCCACCAGTGCGCCCGCCGTCACCAGGTCCAGATCCTTGGGATAGCGGAACGTTAAATCGTACTTGGCGAACTGCAGTCCAATGTTCGGGAACCAGTTGGCCCGCGCTCCCACGTAGTAGACTCGATTGCCCGCCTCGAAAATCACCTTGCCTTCGTGGCGGAACTCCACTTCGTATCCTCTGCCGCGCTCCAGCGGCGACGGCGGCACCACCAGGAACATCTCGTTGCCCACGTTGCGCAACAGCTCGGAGCGCATCGATTCGCGCTGCAGCACCTCGGCCGGCTGGCCGTCGACCAGCACCGCGGAAATCCGCATGGGGTGGGCGATGTCGAAGGCCAGCACTGGCAGCCCAGCGCGGCCGGGCTTGGCCTTCACCCGTGTGACTACGCTCAGGTTCAGGTCCGGCTGCAGGGTCGCTTCAATCCGAAAGTCGTCCAGCGTCAGGTCGGGTTCGATGGCCCGGTTGCGGAACGAGCGCGCCACGAAGCTGGTCCATACATCGAAGAACAACAGGTTGTCGCGCGTATTCAGTTTGCCCAGCACGATCTGTTCGCGCGCGCTGCGGTCGTAGTAGACATCGAAGTTGCCGAGCTTCTTCCCAGCCATGGATACGGCCAGGAAACCGTGGTTTTGCGGTTCGCCCAGAAGGACATCCCAGACCAGCCGCGCCTGAAAACTGGCGGCCAGGTTGCGCATCACCGGCGTCCATTTCTCGGCCATTATGGCGCCCATCTCGGGGACTTTCCTGTCGGAGGCGTTCTGCTGGATCTGCTCGTTCAGCTTCGCATACGTATCGTCGGAGAAAATCAGCACTGCGGCCAGCAGATGTTCGTCAAGGTTCGGCGAGCCGGTGTAGGACGCCAGCGACCGCCGTTCGCCGCGATTGGGCGGAAGGACCAGCACTTCCGCGTCGCCGCCTTCCACGTCGGCGGCAAAGACGGCCGACATGCGCACGCCCGCCACCGGCTTGGCGAAGATCAGGTAACCGTCGGTGAGGAAGATGCGGGCCTCGTCCTTCGGCAGCGCCAGGTCGCGTACGCGATAGCACTCGCCGGAGTCGAGCGACATTTCCCGCACCTGTCGCGCGATCTCCGATGCGCTCGATGCGCCATGCGCAAGGCACGGCCACACGAACACCCCTACTACCCCAAATACCCACCTCATGTTCTCAGTTTACAGCGTGGCGCACGCACTCATCCTTGCCGCGCCGGCACTGGCGCCGACGCCTGGCACGCGGCTCCGCGCTACAATCACCCACATGCGACTGATAACCTTCCAACGCGACGCGCACCCCGAGCCGGGCGTCCTGAACGGCGACGATGTCGTGAGCCTCCGTGGCGCGGGATTCCACGACCTCCTGTCCGTGCTGGCCGGAGGCGCCGACGCCCTCGACCGCGTCCAAAGATGGCTGTACGATCCGCCCTGGTCCCAAATCGTCAAAGCCGCCGACGTCAAGCTGCGCGCGCCGTTGCAGCGCCCGCCCAAGATTATTTGCATCGGCCTGAACTACCGCGCACACGCGCGCGAATCCAAAATGGAGCTCCCCGAGGTGCCCACCATCTTCGCTAAGTTCCCCACCGCGGCGATCGGGTGCGGCGAGCCCATCGTGCTGCCCAGGAATTCTACCAAGCCGGATTACGAGGCGGAACTGGCGTTTGTGATCGGCCAGCGCGGCCGCCACATTCCGGCCGAGCGATGGCGGGACTACGTATTCGGCTATATGAACTTCAACGACGTCAGCGCGCGCGATTTCCAGTTGCGCACGTCGCAATGGACGATCGGCAAGACGTTCGACACGTTCGCCCCCATGGGACCCGCCATCGTCACGGCCGACGAAGTCCCCGACCCGCACTCGCTCGACATCGGTACCACCATCAACGGCGAAGTGCTTCAGCAGAGCAACACCAACGACCTCATCTTCAAGATCCCCGAACTGATCGCGCACCTGTCCAGTGTCTTCACGCTGGAGCCGGGTGACGTGATTGCCACCGGCACGCCATCGGGCGTTGGCTTCGCCCGCACGCCGCCGCGCTGGCTGAAGCCCGGCGACGAAGTCGTCATCCGCGTGGAGGGCCTCGGCGATCTGCGCAATCCGGTGATCGCGGAGGAGTGAGTGAGGTAAGGAAAGCTCAAGTACCCGCGCCCATCCTTGACTCTGCCCAGCTTGCAGGCGTGGACGCCGCCCACCTACTGGACGGTGACGGTCACCTTTCCGATGTTCCTTCCGTACTGGTTAGTCGAGAAGAGTTCATAAGTTGTGGTCGCGGAGGGAGTGACTACCACGCTGGTTCCGCGAACCGGACCGGCCTGCGGGCTGATGATATTGTAGATGGCTCCCGTGACGGTCCAACTCAGCGTGACTGTCTGCCCTGCGCTCACTGTCGTGGGATTTGCCGTGAAGCTGGCGATCTCGGGCGATGGTCCGGTGGGTATGTTCGACGGCGTATATAGCGGGTCCATCAAGACCACATCGAAATTCGACGCCGTGATGCTCTTCAGAGCGCCGAGGTCGTTGTTGTTCCAATTGCCGTCGGGCATGCCGGTGATATAGATGGCGCTGCCGTTGTCGGCCAGAATCATTCCGTACTTCTGGAGCGCCGTCAGGATTACCTGGTTAGCGGGCGAGAAGCCCGAAATATCGAAGCTGGCTTTGAGCCGCATGCGCATGCCCATGGGCGGCGCATTCGGATCGGTGATGCTGGAAGCCCAATGCGATGCGGGCGGCGTGAAAGCCTCCTGCGTCACCGGAACGGTAAAGCGCACGGCGTGATTGATGGCGCCGGCGGCCACTTCGTCGTACCGCACCAGCCCGACGAAGACGGGCAAGCCGGCGGCGTCCGCAGAGGTCCAGGTGTAAGGGCGCTGTTCGTTGATGGTCATGTCCCAGATGGCCGACGAGCCGGCCACCCAAACGCCGTCCACGAGGTCTGCCTGGTAAAGCTCGTAAAGCCAGCAACCGCCCTGGTCGAGGACCAGCAGGTGACGGTCGCCATTGCCTGGGGCCGGGTAGCCTTCGATCAGCGCATTGGCGGGGATAGGCATGGGGCCCGGGTCGCTCTCACTGGCGTAGGCAGTAAGCTTTACGGGGACCTTGGCCTTCGAGCCGGGCTCGATCTGATAAGGAATGCCCATGCTTTGTCCGGCGTAAAGGCCGGACCCAAAATCGGGGTGCAGTGTGACGTTGGCGCCGATGTAAGCGATCAGGTTGGCTGAGTTGGGGTCCACCGGCGCGCTCGAGATGTCGGTGTTCCAAAGGTTATCGGAGGGGAAAGGCACGAAGCCATTCAGGGAGGCCAAGGGACCCAGGCTCATACCAGCGCAAGTACCGGGTTGGGCGAAGGCGGCGGCGGAGATGCCAAGGCTTAGTACGCCTAGAACTATGGTTCTCATTGCTCCATTGTACCCGGGCCTGGATGCTGGGATTCCGGGTGCCGGAGCCCATCGCCCGCTTGTGATATCTTGGACCCAGCCCTCCCATGCGCGAGTCCATTGCCGATCTGGGATACGCCGCGCGGGCGCTGCGCGACCATCCGGGCTTCGCTGCGGTCGCCGTACTGCTATTGGCTTTGGGGATTGGCGCCAATGCGCTGGTCTTCAGCCTGGTGGAGAGCATCCTGCTGCGCCCGTTGCCCTTCCGCGATCCTGATCGCCTGGCGGCCATCTGGGAGACCACCCACAACTGGGACCCCAAGGTGTTCGCCTGCTATCGGGATGTGGAGGTCTTCGACCGTCAAAGCCGCTGGTTCGATGGAATTGCGGGATGGCAGTGGGAGGAGTATACGCTGAGCGGGCGCGGCGACCCGCGCCGGGTGCTGGGCGAGGCGGTCACGCGGCGCTTTTTTGAAACGCTGGGGATGCCGGCCGCGCAGGGCCGCACGTTTGGTCCGGCCGACTTGAATCGCGGACCGGCGGTGGTGCTGAGCGATGCCGGATGGCGGTCCCTTTTTGGCGGCGCGCCGGGCGCCATCGGGCAGGCGCTGACGCTCGATGGGCGGGCCTACACGGTGTTGGGCATTATGCCGCGCAGGTTCGAGTTTTATCCCAGGCAAGCTCTATTTTGGGTGCTGCTCACGCCCGCCGAGGTAGAGCGCCAGGGCAGCGCCAAATTCCACGCGATGGGCGCGGTGGGCCGGCTGCGTGCAAACGCCTCGATGGCGGCGGCGGAAGCGGAAATCGCCGCTCTGCGCGCCGCGTTGGAGCGGACCGACCCGGACGAGTTCCCGCACGCGGGCGCCATGGTGCTGAGCCTGCGGGAGGAATTCACGTGGCTGGCGGGCAGAGGATTGCGCTCCGGACTGCTGCTGCTATTCGCGGCCGTCGCGTTCGTGCTGCTGATCGCGTGCGCCAATGTCGCCAACCTGCTGGCCGGCCGCGCCCTGGAGCGACGGCGCGAGATCGCCATTCGCACGGCGCTGGGCGCGGGACGCGGACGCCTGATCCGGCAGATCCTGACGGAGAACCTGTTGCTTTGCGCGCTGGGAGCGGTGGCGGGCGTGCTGCTGGCATATGGCGGGCTGCGCTATTTCGTGGCCGTGCAGCCGGTGGAACTGCCCATCGGGGTGGCGGCGCAGAGCGTCTCGCTGGATTGGCGCGTGCTGGCCTTCGCGGCGGCCCTGGGGGTGCTGACCGCGGTGCTATCCGGGTTGCTGCCGGCCCTGCAGGCATCCCGCTACAGGCTATACGATTTGCTGAAGCAAGGCGGGCGCGGCGGGTCGGCTGGCCGGGCCGAGCAGCGTTCGCGCAGCCTGTTGGTGGTACTGGAAGTCGCATTGTCGTTGACCTTGCTGGCCGGCGCCGCGCTGCTGATCGAAAGCCTGTTCCGATTGCGCGCCGAGCCGCTGGGATACCGCATGGACGGCCTGCTGATCGCGCGGTTGGATCTGCCGAAGGCCGCCTATCCGGCGTTGGCGGACCGGCTGGCGTTTTGCGGCCGGTTGGCGCAATCGCTGGCCGGCATACCTGCGCTCGAGGCGGCGGTGCGATCGGGCCAATTGGTGCATGCCGAGGCCGCGGGTGGGCGCGCGGCGCGGGAGACAGGCTTCATCGAGCGGACCCTCATCTTCCCGGAATACTTCGGCGTGACGGGAATACCGCCGGCCGCCGGACGCGCGTTTAGCGCCCTGGATACGGAACAGAGCGAGCCGGTGGCGATTGTGGATCGGGAATTCGGACGCCGCTATTTCGCGGGGCAGGACCCTTTAGGCAAGCACATCCGGCTGGGGGAACTGGGCAGCGACTCGCCGTGGCGAACCGTGGTGGGCTTAAGCGGCAATATCAAAGAGACCAACCCGTTCGATGAAATGCACTGGAAGGTGCAGCCGCACGCTTATGTGCCCTTCGCGCAGAGCGACCCGAGCGGCGGGCGCCATCTGGTAGTGATGCTGCGCGCGGGCGGGCGCTGGCTGGGAGCGGACGATCGGCCGCGCGACACACTGGTGGCGGCGTTGCGGCGCGCGGTCGGCCAGGTCGACCCCACGCTGCCACTTTCCGAGGTCACCGGCATGCGGCTGTTCCTGAACGAGCAAGCGTTCTCGAAACCGGGCTTTCGCGCGGCGCTGCTGGGGATGTTCGCCGTGTTGGCCCTGCTAATGGCCGCCATCGGGCTGTATGGAGTGCTGTCGCAACTGGTAACCGAGCGGCGGCGGGAAATGGGTGTGCGCATGGCTTTGGGCGCGTCGCCGGGCGATGTCGTGGGGCTGGTGGTGCGGCGCAGCCTGCTGCTGACGGCGGCGGGCATTGGGGTGGGAGCGGTGACGGCGATGGCCACGACGCGCCTGCTGCGGAGTTTTCTGCTGACTGGTCCGAGGCGTCCTGTGGTGCTGCTGGGAGTGGCCGCGCTGATGGTCGCGATCGCGCTGGCGGCGAGCGCAGGGCCGGCCTGGCGGGCGGCGCGCGTCGACCCGGCGGTAGCTTTGCGCGAAGAGTAATCGCGGCTTATTTGGGCTTAGTCTTTTTCAGCTGCTTCTTCCGGGCTTGTTCTTCTTCAATAGCGGAAAGCCGCAGGACTCCGGCAGCGGCGCGCAGGCGCACAGGCTCTTTGCCGTCATCGAGGAGAGGCTCCAGCTCCTCTTTCAGCTTGGGATCGTCGCGCAGCGCCAGCGAATGCACGGCGGCCGCGCGCACCGACCAATCCATGTCCAGCAGCGCGTCCTTGAGCGCGTCCAACGTAATCTGCGATTTGTCCTTGCCCAGCAGCAGAGCGGCCGTGGCGCGGCCGGAAACGCCGGGGTCGGTAAGCAGCGCCTGCATCGAGCTGACTCCCTGGCCCAGCCCGGGCACCGGCGCAAATCCCACGCCCTGCCGGACGGCGTAGAGGAACAAGACGCGCGGCGTATGAATCATGCGCATCGCCTCGCGCTTTTGCTTCGAAAAATAGTTCGAGGATGTCTTATTTTGGCGTCCGAGCACGGCCAGCAGGGCTTGTTCGCCCGCGGGATCGTGCAGAGCCCAGAGCGCTTTGGCCGCTGAGAAGCTTACCTCCGGCACCTCGTCGCTGAGGGCCTGGCGGAGCGCGGCGCGCGCGGTGGCAGTCTTCACTTCGGCCAGGCTGGTGATGGTGGCCAGGCGCACCTCGACGTCCTTGTCATGCAGCATGCCTTCCAACTTGGCGAAGAGAGGCTCGCTGGTGGCAGCCAGGCTCAGCGCCACCACGGCCTGCTTGCGCGTGTCCGGATTCTTGTTCTCGAGCGCCTGCCGCAGCAGATCGTTGCAACGATCGTCAGTGGTGGCGGCTGCCGCACGGATGCAGCCAACCAGGGCCACAGCCAGCAGCAAGAGCGCGTAATTCAATCTCGATCGCATGCTTCAAGTATATGCAGCAGGGTTCAGGGAAGCGGGCGAGGCGGTATGCTGGGGCCATGGATCTGACGACGGTTCGCCTGGAGGTTCCCGAGGGCGGCAACGTGATTCTGGGGCAGACGCACTTTATCAAGTCCGTCGAAGACTTGTATGAGGCGCTGGTGAATACCGTGCCGTATCTGAAGTTTGGCATCGCTTTTAACGAAGCTTCCGGCCCTTGCCTGACGCGCGTGGACGGCAATGACGAGGCGCTGAAGGACCTGGCGGCGCGGAACGCCACGGCCATCGCAGCCGGTCACATCTTCGTGATCGCGCTGGTGAATGGCTACCCCATCAACGTGCTGGGCCGCATTAAGGAGGTGCCGGAGGTCTGCACGATTTTCTGCGCTACGGCGAATCCGGTGGAGGTAGTGGTGGCCCAGACCGAGCAGGGCTGCGGCGTGCTGGGGGTGATCGACGGTTTTCCGCCCAAGGGCGAGGAGACCGAAGCCGATGCGCGCGACCGCCACGATTTTCTGCGCAAGATCGGATACAAGCGGTGAGCTGGAGGGAGCGGCTGCGGGAAGGCGTGGCGATCCCGGCGCATCCGCTGGCGTTGACCGCGGCGCGCAAACTCGACGAGCGCCGGCAGCGCGCCCTAACACGCTACTACCTGGCGGCGGGGGCAGGCGGCGTGGCGGTGGGCGTGCACACGACGCAGTTCGAGATTCGGGATGCGCGCTTCGGGCTGTTCGAACCGGTGCTGGAGTTGGCCATGGAGGAGTTGCGCGCGGCCGATGCGAACGCCGATGTGGCGGATTTGGTGAAGGTCGCGGGAATCGTGGGCCGCACTCCACAGGCTATGCACGAGGCGGAATTTGCGGCGCGGTGCGGGTACGATGTGGGACTGCTGAGCCTAAGCGCATGGCGCGATGCGCCCGGGGCAGAACTGCTGGCGCACGTGCGCGCGGTGGCGGAAGCGATCCCGCTGTTCGGATTCTATCTGCAGCCGGCGGTGGGCGGCCGGATCCTGCCCTACGAATTCTGGCGCGAGTTTGCGGAGATACCGCGCGTGGCAGCCATCAAGATTGCGCCATTCAATCGCTACCAGACGCTGGACGTGGTGCGCGCGGTGGCGGATTCCGGGCGCGCGGACGAGATCGCGCTTTACACCGGCAACGACGACAGCATCGTCGCGGATCTGGTGACTCCCTTCCGTTTGGGTGCGCGCCTGCCGCGCCCGTTGCGCATGGTTGGCGGCCTGTTGGGGCATTGGGCCGTTTGGACGTTGCGGGCGGTGAGGATGCTGGAACAGATTCACGCGGAGGTGCGCGGTGAAAGGCTGACGGCGGCGGCGTGGCTGACGTTGGGGGCGGAAATCACGGATGCGAACGCTGCGTTTTTCGATGTGGCGAACCAGTTCCGCGGATGCATCGCGGGCATTCATGAGGTGCTGCGGCGGCAGGGTTTGCTCGCTGGGCGGTGGTGTCTCAATCCGGAGGAGGATCTCTCGCCGGGCCAGGCGGAGGAGATCGACCGGGTGTGCCGCGATTATCCGCACTTGAATGACGATGCCTTTGTGCGGGCGCATTTGGATGAGTGGATGCGGTAAGTACCAAGGCGCGCTTGATCCGCGGTTCTGCAGCTTCTCGAAGTCATGGTCGAGCCCGCCGACGAACTGACCGAGGAAGACCGGCGCGTGGTTGCAGCCTCGCGCGAATACTTCCGCCAAAACCCCGAGGGAGGCGTGGCGTTCGAACAAGTGGTCACCGATCTCGGCTTCACCATGGATCAGATCCGCGGCGACCGGGGCGACTGAGGGCCGGATGAAGAGAATCCGGTTCGAGCCGAACGTGCCATTCGAACTCCGAGCCATCGCGCCACAAACCGCCCTTGGCATTCTCAAGGCTTTGCACCGCTACGCTGAGCCGGGGCACGGCGAGACCGCCGACACTATCACCGTTCACCGCGTGCGGGATCGCCGCGACGCGTACCAATGACCACAGATCGCGGCTTGTGCGATTTCGATACACCTGAGATGAGGGTAACCTCACACCTACCCTCCTTCGTGCCGGTGCACGTGCGGGTGCGGCTGCACCGCGCCGTTCCCGCGCGCGTGTGCGTGCGCATGCGGGTGGATCAGCTTAGCGCGCTCCAGTAGTTCCACGTTGTGGAGAATATCGAGCGGGGCGCCTTCGCCCGCTACGCGGCCGTTGGCGAAGACGTAACAGCGGTCGGCGATGTCCTCCAGCGTATCCATGTCGTGCGTCGAAGTGATCACCGTCTTCGAGCCATTGCCGCAGGAAACCAGGAAGTCGACGATGCGCGCCTGGCTGCTGGGATCGAGCGCGCCCGAGGGCTCGTCGAGCAGCAGCACTTCCGGATCGAGGACCAGCACCGACGCGAGGGCCACACGTTTCTTCTCACCCCCGGAGAGGCGATGCGGCGCGCGATCCTGCAAGTGCGCGATGTCCATGGCGCGCAGCACTTCGTCTACACGCTCGCGGATTTTTGGCGCGGGCCAGCGGAGCTGCAAGGGGCCGAAGGCCAGCTCGTCGAACACGCTGGGGCTGAACAATTGCACGTCCGCATTCTGAAAGACCAGACCCACGCGGCGGCGGAAGCTAAAGAAGAACTGCTCATCCTGCAAGCGCCGTTCGGTGAGGCTCTCTCCGAGGAACGAAATCTCACCGTGTTCGGGAAAGCACAGCCCGGCGAGCAGGCGCAGGAGGGTGGACTTGCCCGACCCGTTGGCGCCCAACAGCGCTACGCGCTCCCCGCGCTTCACGTGCATGGAGAGCGAGTTTAAAGCCTCCACCTGGTTGTAGCGGTAAGACACTTCACGGACATCGAAAGCCAGGACAGCCGGTTCGGTCATCGTCCCAGCCATACTGCCAGTGTGGCAGCGCCTACAAAGGCCGCCAGCCGCAGCCAGTCGTGCGGGCGCATTTGCAATTCGTCGAGCAGACGAACTTCGCCGCGAAAGCCGCGTGCCTGCATGGCCATGTGGACCTCGCCGCTGACCTGGAGGGTTTTGCCGAGCAGCACGCCGGCGCTGGCGGCGGCCAGACGGCGCCGGTCGGCCGGGTCCAGCACGCCGACGATGCGGCTCTCGCGCGATTCAAACATATCGCACGCGGTGGCCAGGAACAGGAACATATAGCGATAGGTCATCCCCAGGATGGCGACTACCACGACGGGCGCACCAAAGTATCGCAGCGCCCGCAGCAGGCGCGTCCACAGGGTGGAGAGGATCAGCAGCATGGAGAGGGTGGCCGCGGTTTCGGCGCGCAGTATCAGGAAACCGGCAGTCCGCAATCCCTGTTGTGTCACCGGCCACTCGAGCAGCGGGAGGCGATAGACGGCGGCGCCGGGCGTCAGAAAAATCGCGGGCAGCGCGATCGCTCCGGTGAACGCCAGAACGGCGAGCCACACGCGCGCCGTCAGCAACCGGATAGGGATATGCGAGACCAGCGCCAGGAGCACGCCCAGGGCCAGGATAGCCGCCAGCACCCAGAGGCGATGCACGGCTACGGCGGCGGCGATGAGCGCGCCGATGCCGATCAACTTCACGCGCGGGTCCAGGCACTGCAGGAAGCCGCTGGTGGCGGCCATGTCCTCGGCGAAGAGGACTTGTTCGGTGGCTTCGAGCAATCCGCGGGCGGTCTTTTCGACGAAGCTTCTGCGGCGGCGCCCTCCCGCGGCGGCATGCACCATCGGGCGGCCGGCCAGCAGCCAGTTCAGCAATAGCGCCAGGGCGATGATGAGCCCGACTCCCACCATGGCGGAAACCAGATAGCCGAACGAGGCGCTGCGGATAAAGGACGGCGCATAACGCGAGAGGGGCGCGCTCCAAATCGAGGAGAGCCGCTCCAGGCCGCGGGGCGCGGCGGATGGGGGGGCCTGGTTATGGGATGCCGCGGCGATCTCGCGGCGCGCCTGGGGGCTGGAGAAATCCTGCGCGCTCCATTCACCCCAGGCGCTACCGACGGCCAGAATTCCGAGTGGGGTGAAGATCAGCAGCGCCGCCAGCGCCAGCCAAAGTTTGCGGGCGGTGGGCAGGCGGAGGGCATCTTGGGCTTCACGCGCCGGCTGGGCCGGTTCGATGGAAGGCGGTGCGTCCGGCGCAGTGTGGCGCAGCAAGCCTGGATCGGTGCGCTGCAGATAAGCGACCATGCCCGATGAGATGACCAACTCCGCGAGGCCAGCCAGGGTGAGGTGCCCGAGCATCATGGCGGGAATCGCGATGCGCAGTGCGTAGGGCGCGTAGAGCGGCGTTCCCGAGGCGTCGTGGAACAGCAGCGGCTGAATTCCGAACTCGATGGCGGCGCACAGGGCGGCCACGTTGATGGCCGTATAACCGGCCAGTCCGGCGGCTACTACGCGGCGCGCGGAGCGGAGCCCGGAACGCCAGGCGACCAACCTGTAGGTGGCGTAGCCCACCAGCGACCCAACAATCGCCATGTTGAAGCAGTTTGCGCCAAGCGCCGTGATGCCTCCGTCGCCGAAGAAGACGGCCTGAATTGTGAGCGCGATCGAAATGGCCAGGATGGAAGCCCACGGGCCCAGCACGATGGAGGCGACCCCCATGCCCACCCCATGGCCGGTAGTGCCGCCGGGCAGCGGCAGATTGAACATCATGATGACGAAAGAGAATGCGGCAAACAGAGAGATCAGGGGGATGAGCCGCGCGTGCAGGACGGATTTCACGCGCTTCAGGGCGACGTACCAGAATGGCGCGGCGGCTGCGGCCAAGCCGGCGCACGTCGAGGGACTCAGGTAGCCGTCGGGAATGTGCATCGTTCGCCGCTCATGGCAGCATAGCACGATTGTGATCTTCGTGCGATGCTCTGGGCCTGGCGCGACAGGGCGACTCCTCCCGCCAGAGCCGGTGTCGAGGTTACCCGCTCTGGAGGCGAACGGGCTTCATCTCACTGGGACTCTGCATCCGAAAATGCGAAACAGCTTTCGAAGGCCCGATTCAGGAGATCCTCCGTGAGGAGATGCGGCAAGCGCAGAAACTCGATCATATCGGTAACGTGCAGAAGAATGTCCCGAGGATGACATCGCCTGAACGGTTTTTTGTCGCGCTCGTAGCGCTCGTACAGGAACTTATCCAGCAGCGCGCTCGGACAATCAAGTCCCTGCTTCGACGAATAAAGGAGAAAAAGCTCGCGAAACTCGTCCAGGGTCGGATTCTTGACGAGCATTTTGTATTTAATTCGCCGCAGAAACGCCTCATCGCCGAGTTCAGCGGGCTTAAGGTTAGTGGAGAAGACTAGGAAGATCTCGAACGGCATCGAAAGCTTGCCGCCCGACGCGAGCTCCAGATGATCGATCCGGCTCTCCATCGGCACGATCCATCGATTTAACAGTTCCGTCGGTGTGAGGCGTTGCCTGCCGAAGTCGTCAATCAGATAAATCCCGTTATTGGCCTTTACATGGAACGGCGCATCGTAAATTTTCGTGGCCGAATTGAGGCGCAGCTCAAGCATCTCAAGCCCGAGTTCTCCCCCACTCGAGAGAAACGGCCGCTGGCACTTTGCCCACCGCCCGTCGAAACGCCGCTCTTTCGAGATGATGCTCTCGATGAAGTCGCCGGCTGTGGATCGTTTGTGATATAGCGCATCGAAGACCTGCGTAATGATGCCGTTGTGCTCAACCGCGTATGGAATGAATATCTCCTCTGTCAAAAGATTGAGTAGAGCCTCCGCCATAAAGGTCTTGCCGTTACCCGGCATCCCAAACATCAGGAGGGATCTCCCGGAATTCGCCGCAGGGCCGATTTGTTCGAGGACTCCCGGCTCGATCACGGCGTCCTTGTATGCGGTTACCAGAAGCTCTCTTGTCAGCCAGCCCTTATGGAACCGCTGGCTTCGAACCGCTTTGCGATACAGATCGCGGGGAACCGGAGCGGGTCCGACATACTGATTGATATCGAAGTATTCCCGGGCCCTTTTCCTGCCCATTTCCGACAGCGCGAACAGAGAGGTAGACAGCCCAAACCCTTCGGATCCCTTGACCTCCACGTCATAATGTGTTTTCAGATCGATCATCAGCCCTTCGATGACTTCAAAACCAATTCCCATGAGATCCGCCAGACCTCGTCCGGTCATCCCGCCCCGGCTGTAGAGGATGTTGAAGACCAGGTGCTCGAGCAAGGAATTTGAAAGGCCAGTCTCAGCCACGGTGCGTGAAACCGGCGGAACGAAGGCCGCAGACAGCTCCGGCAGAGTTGAAGATGGATCGAGAGCGTCAGCCTCATTAATCTGGGCTTCGGCTGCGACGCTTGCTAATTCGGCGACGAGACTATCGGCGGTTGTGCTCATGCGAACGGTATAACAAAGAAAGGTTGTCCCTCGGTTAAAGGCACGCCGGCAGCCAAACATCTGTGCAGCCCGGTCTTTTAAGATGAGGATGTTGCGACAAGAGCGTCTTCTGCCGACCGATGGAGTGTAGCCTGTAGATGACGCCCCGCGTCTTGCCTGGCGCGAACGGACCTCTAAACGACGTCCGTGAGCGAAGCCAGCGTGGTGCTATGATCCCCTGTTATGCTAAGAATCCGTTCCGCAGCAATATCATGCGTAGCCGGGCTGGGATGCCTGATCGCCATGTCCGCACCGGGGCCGCAGAAGCTCTCATCGTTCGACGCCCAAGTGAACGCGCTGCTCCGGAAGATGACTCTCGACGAGAAGGTCGGGCAGATGACCCAACCCGACCAAAGCTTTCTCAAATCGGATGCGGACATCGCGAAATACTATCTGGGATCGGTATTGAGCGGAGGCGATTCGGACCCCAAAGAAGGCAACAGCCTGGAGGCCTGGACCAACCTGATCGACCGCTATCAGAAGCGCGCGCTGGAGACCCGGCTGTCCATTCCGCTGCTCTACGGCGTGGATGCGGTGCACGGCCACAACAACGTCTTGGGTGCGGTCGTTTTTCCGCATAACATCGGGTTGGGCTGCACGCGCAATCCGGGGCTGATCGAGAAGATCGAACGCACCACGGCAGTCGAGGTGCGCGCCACCGGCATCAACTGGGCGTTTGCGCCATGCGTGGCGGTGCCGCGGGACTTACGCTGGGGCCGCGCC
>DATKFU010000060.1:0-6352 GCA_035511215.1 Bryobacteraceae bacterium
AGGGCAACTGGGTTTACAAGGTCCAGATCAGTGTGAAGTTCGCATACAGCCCCGGCGATCCGAAGGCTACCCCGCCTGTGCTGCCCATGGTCGAGAAGGTCCGCATTCAGGCCGCTGGCGAAGTGGTCCATAGCAACGGAGGGAAGCTGAAGGCGTACTTCCGGGGATACGATAAAGTCGTGCTTCAGAACCTTTTTCAGGACCTTCAGGCGAAACTGGGGCCACGCTGATGTCATCCGACCGCACCCCAGGCCAAAAGGCAGCATTCACCCGCAAACGCCGCGCCGCCGCCGCGAAGGCTGTAACGACTCGCAAGCGCCTGAATGCCTTTGACAAGGTTCGCGCCAACGAAGCTGCCAGCAAGGAAGCCTTGCGCTCGTACTGCGAAGCGCACAAGTGGCGCGTGGCCTTCTTTGAAGGCAAGACCGGCGCGCCGCGCACCGGAATTATCGACGCGATCATTTTCCGCATCAGCAAACAGAATGCCGATGTCTTGGACCTTCGGCTCGTGCAGTTGAAGGGCGGTCGCGCGGGCATTAGCGGCGCGGAGATCGCGCGTCTCAAGAAGGCCAGCGAAGCGGTAGCCGTCAATTGGCTTATCGCCGCGTTTGATGGAGAGTCGCTGCATTTGGTCCCAGAGCCGGAGCAGGTACCCGGCAGCGCCAAAGTGCCCGCAAAGGGCAAGGGCAAGCACGACCGGCGCGCCGCCGCACTCGACGCATGGAAAACCATCCGCCGCAAACGTGTCGAAGCTGTTGAAGCGGCGCTCATGCAGCCCGTCATCGAATCCGAACCACTGTAGCCGATGCACAACCCGCCTCACCGCGTCAACCCATGCCGCCAATCTTAACGGGCGAACAAGTCCGCAGCCCGAATCGCCGCGTCGCACTTCCAACCGAATCCGCGTGCTACTTTCTTGGCGTAAGATATCCCGAAGTCACGGGCGCATAGGAGGAAGTACATGTCATCCGCGGAAGCGGTGGCGATGTTGAAGAACTGGCAGATGGCCAAGTTGGTGCTGCGGTCGATTGTCCCCATCGGTGGTGGGACATCGCGCCAAGTGTACGTCATGGTTGGCGACGTAGATGCGGGCATGCTTACCGTGGCCGAAGCGGAATCCGGCGTCGGTATGCCGTTCTCGCTAGTGGGGGCGGCATTCGACTGGATTCCAGGAGATCCAATCGAAAAGCTCCCTGGGGCTTTAAGGATATCGTTCAACGATGGGAGATCGCTCATCTTGTATAATGCCTCAGGTTTATAGCAATCCTTCGCAACCCATCAGGCACTACCGAAAATTGTCAACGCACCTTTCAGGCAGTATCTGGCGATGGTGGGGAGGCGTTCTTATTCATCATACCCGCCATAGCGTGGGGCAGGCTCTCAGCCTGCGGCGGCCTCGTAGGCCGCCAACGCGCGCCAGTGCGTCATCTTCATACCCGCGGTGCCCGCAGGCGGCCCTCCCGCTAGTTGTACACTAATGAATTGGCCGCCGCCGCCCAAGCCGCCCCGCAAACCGTATTTCCGCCAACCGCTCCACGCCTGGCGCATCGCTGGATCATCACCCCCGCGATCGACCTGGCGTTCGTCATCGGCAGCGGCCTCGCCGGGTACGCGTACCTGGTCGCGAACGTGGCGCTGCACGTCCCCATTTCGCTGCTGTGGTGGTTCTGGTCGGTGGGCTTCGACGGCACCCACATTTTCGGCACCGCCTCGCGCACCTTTTTCGATAGCGAAGCGCGCCACCGCCGCCGCGCCCTGTTGTTCGGCAGCGCGGCCTTTTTCTTCGCCCTGGGACCCGTCCTGGTGCTGCTGGGCGGCAAGGCCGTGCTGGCCATCGTCGTGGCCGTCTGGGCCTACTACCACGTGGTCCGCCAGCACTACGGCATCATGGTTCTATACAAGGTGAAGAACCGCGACTTCGCCCGGCTGGATAACTTTCTGGACCGCTGGTTTCTCGGCGTGATGATGGTCTTTCCGCCATTCCACCGCTTCTTCATTCACCATCCCGACGAACTTGGCCTGCACTTCTCGTTCCCGCGCCTGGAGCCGGTCCTCTGGACGTTGGTGGCCGCCACCGTGCTGGTCTATCTGGGCCGGCAGTGCGTGCGTATCCGCCGCCGCGATACCGTGAATTTGCCGAAGTTTCTGCTATTCGCCGCCGTCATCCCGCTGCACTGGCTGACGTTCGCCTATATGAGTTGGATGGGCGCCGTGCCCACCGTTACCATCGTGCACAACCTGCAGTATCACGCGCTGATCTGGTTCCACAATCGCAACCGCTATGGCGCCGCCTCCCCCGCCCAAAGCCACGGCCGCATCCCGCAAGCGGTCTCGCGCAGCTTGCTGAATTACGTGCTGGTGGCGCTGGCCTTCAGCGCGCTCTACCGCGTGCCCGGCTTCCATCTGGGTCAGGCATCCGACCTGGCCTTCGGCTTCTTTTGTGGGTTCGGCCTCACCCACTATTATCTCGATAGCAAAATCTGGCGCGTGCGCAGCGACCCCGCGCTGCGGCAGGCGCTGCAGTTGGCATAGCAAGGTCGTTCTTAGCAGTCTGCGCGTTTTGGGATGGCGGTTCGTCTTAATTTCTTGAGCGTGAAACCCGAGGCTTGCCTGCCTAACTCCCTATGTCGCGTTGCATTGCCGTTGGCCGTGCTGCTATGCGGAGCCGTTGGCCAGGCCGCCGAAGTTCACCCTCTGGCAGTACAGCAAACCCGCTACGAGATGCGAGTGGGCGAATCCGTACAGATTGCCGTGCCGCCCGAGACGCTCGATTTCCTGCTGAAAGCCGCCAACCTGCGCGTGGATCTGGTAGGAGCGGGAGCGACCCTGGCGGCCGGGCCCAACCGCGCCCACGACCAGGTGCGATTGGCTGCGCCCCTGCGCGCTGGCCCCGGCCGGTATACCGCCAAGCTCTCCGCCACCAGCCCGGCGGGTGAGGTCCGCACCGTTCAATTGACGGTAGTCTTGAAGCCCAGGCAGCAGGTGCCCACCGGTTCCACGCGACCTCCCGTGGTGCTGCTGAATGGATGGGAGACCGGCTTCACTGGTGCGTGCAACACAACGACCGTGTCGGATACCTTCGGCAATCTGTCCGATTACCTGACATCCGACGGCGTTCCAGTGGTTTACTACTTCGATAACTGCGCCGTAGATCCTAACCAAACGATTGAAGTGTTGGGCAACGATCTGGACACTTACTTGAATAGTATCAAGTACGAGAACGGCGACCAGGTGCCGCAGATAGATTTGGTTGCGTTCAGTATGGGCGGTCTCGTCGCCCGGGCCTACCTGGCAGGGCTGCAACCGAGCGAGATAGCCACGCCGCCCGCCACCACTCTGGTGCGCGATCTGATCTTGATCGCCACGCCGAATTTTGGATCGTACGTGGCCGGCAACTATGCGACCATCCTTACCGCTGAAACCGGGACGCAGAGCGCTGAGCTGGTCCCGGGCAGTTCGTTTCTGTGGAACCTGGCGACCTGGAACCAGCGCGGCGACGATCTGCGCGGAGTAAACGCGCTGGCCATCGTCGGCAACGCCGGCCCGTACTTGGCAACTGCGTCGGCCACTACCCAACTCAACAACGCCAGCGATGGGCTCGTCTCGGAAACCAGCGCCGCGCTGGGCTTTGCTCTGCTGGCTTCCACGCCGACCCAGGTCGTCCCCTACTGCCACGTGGACCCATCCGTTTTCACCAACACCACATCCCTGGGAACATTCGATTGCGATTACCCTGGAATAGCCAACGTAACCACCGACACTCAGGAAACCGGACTGATCGTGCGCTCCTTTCTGGACGGCAATTCGGATTGGCAGTCCATTGGCGTAACAGCCGCTAATGACGCCAACTTGTCTAGCTACGGCGGATTATTCTTCGGAATGGAGAACCAGACCGGCAGCTACGTTACCGATTTGACATCGGTCACATGGGGCACCAATCCCGGCGTAGCGATGACACCCGGCGGTGATACGGATATCGTATACTACACTGACTTCGTCAGCGGTTCGGGCGACTTCGTGGCGGTCAGTACATCGCTCGGTACTGAAACCTGCGGCGGCCCGCTGACGGCGCCCGTGGGCTACTTCACGGCGGCGCGATGTAAGATCAATACGGCAATTTATGACGTGACTCCGCATAACGCGCCCGGATGGACTGTTAGTTCGGGTTCCACCATCACCCTCACCGGCACCGATTTTGGGGTCCAATGCAACAGTTGCCAGGTGCTGGCAATTCCCGTAAGTTCCACCACTCAGACGGCCTTGCAAGTGTCGTCCTGGACGAATACGTCGATTTCCGCAACGCTGCCCGCATCCCTCACCGGCCTGGTCACCCTCGAAGTGCAAGCCACGCCGGGTATCGATGCCATCACGATCATGGCCGCGGCGCCGGGCGCCAGTCTCGCCGCGGCTCCATCCAGCCTGCAATTCGCCGATACGGCGGGTGGCGCGATCCCCGCCGCGCAATCCATCCAGATCTCCAACGGCGGCACCGGTACGCTCGCTTGGACCGCCACGTCAAACGAGTCGTGGTTGACCGTGTCGCCAGCCTCGGGCACCGCGCCGTCCACCGTTACTGTATCCGTCTCGCCCGCCGGCATGACTGCGGGAAGCTACACCGGCGCCGTTACCATCACCGCGTCGGGCGCGTCCAATAGCCCGCTATCGGTCGCAGTCACCCTGACGGTCACTGCGGCGGCCCCGTCTCTCACCGTCGCTCCGCAGTCGCTTGCATTCACTTACACGGCAGGCGGCGCGGTTCCCGCCGCGCAGACCGTATCGATCGGCAATAGCGCCGGCAATAGCGGTGCTGGCACTCTTACATGGACCGCTACATCAAGTCAGTCGTGGCTGAGTGTGTCGCCGGCCTCGGGGACGGCTCCATCGACCGTCACTGTATCCGTCTCGCCCGCCGCTCTGATCGCGGGGAAGACCTACACAGGCACAATTCAGATTACCGCGCCTGGCGCGTCCAACAGCCCAATATCGGTGGCGGTCACGCTGACGGTCGCGGCATCTACGGCAACATTGGCGGTGTCGCCTCAGTCGCTCACTTTCACATACGTGTACACAGCGGGAGGCACGGCTCCGGCTCCCCAAAATCTTTCGATCTCCATCGGCGGCTCCGGCTCGCTATCGTGGAGCGCGGTGTCGAGCGTGTTTTGGGCCAGCGTTTCGCCTGCATCCGGCAGTGCGTCGGCCACCGTGTCGGTATCCGTCAATCCCGCCAACCTGGCGGCGGGGAGTTACACCGGCACCGTCCAAGTCGTCACCGCGGCCAGTACTGCGTCCGTGGCGATCGCGCTCGTGGTGCAAGGTACGCAGCCGGCCGGAACGATCACAGGCGTGGCCAACGGAGCCAGCTTTGTCGCCGGTTTCGCATCGGCCACGTGGGTCTCCATATTCGGCACGAACCTGTCCGCCCGCACCGCGAGTTGGAGCGCCGCTAACTTCGTGAACGGTGCGTTGCCGGTCTCGTTGGATGGCGTGGCGGTCTCCATCGACGGCAAGCCCGCATACGTCGAGTACATCAGCCCCTCCCAGATCAATGTGCTGGCGCCGGACGACCTAACCCTCGGGACCGTCCAGGTCCAGGTGACTGCAGCCGGGCAGGCCAGCAACGGCTTCCCGGTTGGGACGCAGCAGTTTGCCCCGGCGTTCTTCACCCTTGACGGCGGCAAGTATGTGGCGGCGCAACATTCTGCCGATTACAGTCTCATCGGCGCGCCTGGTGCGATCCCGGGCGCCACCCCGGCACAGCCGGGTGAAATCATCCTCATGTACGGGACCGGATTCGGTCCCACCACTCCGCCGCTCCCCACCGCCAATCAGGTCACGACGGCGGAGCCACTGGCGGCGAATGCCGTGCAGATCAGTATCGGCGGCGTGCCGGCCACCGTGGACTACGCCGGCCTGGTCGAATCGGGGCTCTATCAGTTCAATGTGACGGTGCCGGCTGGTTTGCCGTCGGGCGATGCTCCGGTGGTGGCAACCATCGGGGGCGAATCCACGCAAAGCCAGCTCTACATCACGATTCAGTAGGGATAAGTACTATGGAAGCCCGCCTGGTGGGGCAGGCTCTCAGCCTGCGGGCGGCCTCGTAGGCCGCCCAACGCGCGCAGCGCGTCTTTTCTTCATACCCGTCGCGGCCGCAGGCTGCGCCGCCGGTCACACGCCGGGAAAATAAACCCCATCCCCGCACCCGCTGCCATCCAAACCACTTACCATTCCACCCACTCCCAAACAACCCATTTTCCCACCAACCGCCCTCTATCATCGAAGCGAAAGGTAATCTCCAGATGATAATTTCAGAAAAACAGCAACAAGCCAACCGCCAGAATGCCCAACACTCCAC
>DATKFU010000061.1:0-4360 GCA_035511215.1 Bryobacteraceae bacterium
TCGAAAGAGGGGTCGCCGGAGTGAACATGCCCGATTACATCACGAATCGGGGCTATTGTCAACTATTATGACGGACAGGACACTAGTGCCGCGAGTCAGCCGCACCGGCGGACCGCCTCCAATCTGCTTGACATAGATGCCGGACGGGTCATCCTGCGAATTGTGCGAAGCCTCCGGCGGAGCCATCCAATGGTAAGCCACACGGCTGCCGTCCGACGAGAAGCTTGGATCGGTGGCCAGGCCGGCCGTAGAGACCAGGGATACCGGATTCACTTCCGCAGGGGGGCGGCCAGTTCTGGTCCAGATGAAGAACGTCACCGCACACGCAAGAAAGGTCACAAGTGCGAGCGATAGACGGAGCCATCGTTTCCGCGATGCCCGCCGGGGAATCTCCTCCAGTGCGGTTCGTAATTCAGCCGCCGATTGCCACCGCTCTGCTGGGTCGTTCGCCAACGCCTTCGCGATCACCGGCGCCACCCGCGATGTCAACGTCTCTCCCGCCAATTCGAAAAGCACTTGTCCGAAAGAGTAAATGTCGGATCGTGCATCCAGCGGCTCCCCACCCGCCTGTTCCGGCGACATGTACCCGCTGGTCCCCGTCACCGTGGATTGCGCAACGGCGCCATCTTCTTGGCTCACCGTCTTGGCAATGCCGAAGTCCATCATCTTCACCTGCCCGTGCGTGGTCACGAACAGGTTGTCCGGCTTGATGTCCCGATGCACGATCCCGTGTGCGTGCGCCGCCTCCAATGCTCGCGCCACCTGGAGCGCAATGTCGAAGAACTCAGCCTCGCTCAGCGGGCCCCGCGCCATCCGCGCCCGCAGCGGCTCCCCTTCCAGAAATTCCATTGCCAGGAAGACGCGGCCCTCTGCTTCGCCCAGTTCATGCACCGTGCAGATGCCAGGGTGATTCAGGGCGCCGATCATGCGCGCCTCGCGCCGCATTCGCTCCAGCGCCGGCGGATGCGCGGCTAACTCTTCGGACAGGAACTTCAGCGCCACAGTCCGGCCGAGTGTCAGGTCCTCGGCCTTGTAAACCACTCCCATGGCACCCCGGCCGGCTTCCGCGACGATTCGATAATGCGAGACCACCGCACCCGGAACCAGCGCGGCTGTCTCCTGGGTAACCGCCTCCACTTTCCCGATGAACCGGTACCCCTTGCGCGGCAGCGTCTCGATGTAGCGCGGCGTGGCCGCGGTGTCCGACAGCGCCTCGCGCAGCCGTTTCACCGCCGAGTTTACGCGGTGTTCGAATTCGACTATGGTGCCGTGAGGCCAGAGGCGCCTGGATCTCCTCACGCGTGACCAGCTCGCCCGGCCGATCCAGCAGCATGGCCAGGATGGCGAGGGACTGGTCCGGCACACGCAACCAAGTCCCGCCCTTTCGCAGTTCCCGGGAAGAGCTGTCGAACGCGAACGCGCCGAACCGGATTGGACGTACGGCCCCCGCGGCAGCCATACAACCCCGGGTCAACGATACCACAAACGCCCTGTGGCTACAAGCCCAATTAAACAGCCCAATTCACGTATTTTGAGGCGCTTGCCGTGTGACATCGATGTTACCGACGTGCCCGACGCCGTGCATCGAGTTTGCGCCGCCCTTGGCTCATTGTCGAGCCATGAACGCCTCATGGAAAACGGTTTCGCTGGCGGCGCTAGGCGCTATGTGGACGGCGGTTGCGGCGGACGCCCGGGAGCAGCTACCGGGCGATCGGACCCTTACGGTTATCGTTTGGGACTACGCCGGAGTGTCCGACAGTTCCCTGGACGAAATGGAGAAGCTCAGCGTTTTGCTGCTGTTCCGCGCAGGCATCGGAACCAAGTGGGTCCACTGCCTTGGGCATCAACAAGGTCCGCGGCCGGCGCTGTGCGACGCCAATTTGACAAAGGGGTCGGTGCTGCTGCGGATCGTGGTGGCCTATCCGGGCAACCAGAACAAGCGCGGCGATCCGTTGGGAACAGCCATGGTGGAGAGCGGCTACGCTTCGATCTACGCGACCGAGATCCACAAATACGCGGCCCACAACGGGCTGTCTGACGGCACTCTGATGGCTTACGCCGGTACGCACGAGATCGGGCACCTGCTGCTGGGTCCGAACCACACCTCGTCGGGGATCATGCGCGCAGTCTGGGGAGTAGCCGAATACCGGGGCATGGATCAGCGCTGGCTGGGCTTTGGCGCGGCCGAACGGCATTCTCTGTGGCGTGCCGTTCCCGCACTGGACCAGCTTGTGACTGGCCTGAAATGAAAGTAGGCGCTACCCGGAGAGTGCGCGCACAGGGCGGCCAACCCGCGGACGTGGTGCGCTTACTCCCGGCGAACACCGTTCCGCTAAATTAACGATGCTAGGCCCGGTCATCGGCCAACTGGCGTAACGTCGGCAGACCGGAAACCGGCCTGCTGGGCCGATCCACGGGAACAGCGAGGCAGTCCTGCCCGAGCGCCAATGCGAACCCAGTCCTAGCGAGAATGCCTATCTTAGCGCTTAAGCAGGGGTCCCTCTGGGTCCAGCGGCCTCGCAGGCCCCCCCACGCGCCAGCGCATCCCATTCCATGAGCCACTCACTCCACCGCAATCGTCACCCCCGCCGGGCTCTGATACGTCCCCACCGTCAGCACTACCGGCAACTCGCCGGGCGGCACAAACCCGCTGGGCACCTGCGCGTTGATTTGCATCACCCCCACAAAGCCCGGCGCCTCCCCGGCGAACAGGATGGTGGCAGGAATACCGGCCATAGTCAACGACACCGGCAGTACCGGCAGCGGGTATGGCGATTGCGCGGCCTGGCCAGTCACTCCGGCAGGCGACGTCTGGCCTTCGCCCGTGGCATACAACACCACGATCGAGCCTTGCGCCGCCGGATTCCGATCCGAATTGATCGTGCCATCCTGATTCACCACCACCGCGTTCCCCGTACCGTTGTTCAGCGTGAACAGCGCGGGATTGGCGTCCACCAGCAACACTTGCATGGACGCCAGTGTGACGCCCTGGTATGCCACCTGCAGTTGCGCGGAAGTCTGGCCCGCCATCTGATAAGGCACCTGCGCGTTGATTTGGTTCGCCTGCACGTAGTAGAGTGGCGCGGGCGTCGCATTGATGGGTATGCCATTGAACAGCACCTGCACGTCGGCCAGCGTGGTCGATAGCGTCCCAGCCGCATCGTAGGTCCCCGTGACGGCGGCAGCCGGTCCTATGCCCGTGCCAAAGATCGAAAAGATCTCACCGGGTGCCAGCGGCCCCGCCGCGAGGCTGGCCGCATTCGCCAGTGTCACGTTGATCAGTTGCGTCGGTGGTGGCGTCGTCACCACTGTCTGGCTCGTCGACAGCATGCGCACGCGATTGTTGCCCGAATCGGCGACAAATACGTTGCCCTGGCCATCCAGCGTCACCCCGAAGGGACTGGAGAGCGCCACCTGCACTGCGGGACCGTCGTCGCCGTTGTACGTCGCATCTCCCGTGCCTGCAATCGTGGCGATATTTCCATCTGTCGTCACCAGGCGCACGCGATGGTTGAGCGTATCCGCGATATAGATGTTGCCGCCGCTGTCCACCGCGACCCCCGATGGGGCGTTTAGCTGCGCGGCAGTCGCGGCGCCGCCATCGCCGCTGAAGCCGGAGGTCCCCGTGCCAGCGATGGTGGAGATCGTGCCGCCCGGAGCCAACATCCGGATGCGATGGTTCTGGGTATCCGCGATGTACAGGTTGCCAGCGCTATCCAGCGCCAGGCCGGTCGGGCCGTTCAACTCGCCCCACGCGCTGTTTCCCGCGCCTGCGTCACCTGCCGTGCCGTTACCTGCCACGGTGTAGACGTTGCCCGCGGGGTCCACCATCATCACTCGATTGCCTCCCGTATTGGCAATGTAGGTGTTCCCCAACAAATCGACAACCGCGCCTTGCGGTACACACAAAGGTGTGAGGGCGGCCGGATCGCCCTCGGCGCCGGACCCGCAGGTGCCGATGCCCGCGAAGGTCGCGATTACTGCGGCAGGATTGACGCTGCGCACGTTGTCGTTCCCCGTGTCCGCGATGTAGAGGTTGCCGCCCGCGTCGAACGCCAGGCCGGTGGGACTGCTCAACGTCGCGCTCAGGGCCGGGCCACCATCGCCCGTGTAGCCTGCCGTCCCACTGCCCGCCACCGTGGATATCGACCCGCCCGCAACCTGGCGGACACGCTGGTTCTTCGTGTCGGAGACATTCAGCGATCCATTGTTGAACGCCACTCCGGTTGGCGTATTTAAGACCGCCGTTAGCGCACTGCCGCCGTCGCCGCTGAAGCCGAATGTGCCGTCGCCAACTACGGTGTCGATGATGCCCGTCGTCGCTGAGACCAGGCGCACGCGCTGCAGCTCCGAGATCCCC
>DATKFU010000062.1:0-2093 GCA_035511215.1 Bryobacteraceae bacterium
AGCAGGGGATTGGACTATCAAGCCGGACTTGGGGACTATCGGCAAAGGTCTGCTGCAATTACTGAAGAAGAAGTAGACGCCGGGTTCATGGTCTTATCGAAAGACCGGTTGCGCGAATGGCCGGGGCACGCCGCGTGGAGCGCATAAACGGTCCCCGGCGTCTGAGCTGAGGTCGTGTCTGCGCTCCACCCGCAATCGGCATCGGCCTCGCGCGAGAGGCGGGGATTGCTATCTACTTCCTGCCTTTGGCCTTCTTGGGCGCAGCCTTTTTCGCGGCCTTTTTCGCGGCCTTCTTAACGGCTTTCTTGGGCGCAGCTTTCTTGGGCGCAGCCTTCTTTGCACTAGGCGGAGGCGCGGCTTTCTTGGCCGGGCCTTTCTTAACGGCCTGTTTCGGACCAACCTTCTTCGCGGCTGTCTTAACCGGCGCTTTCTTGGCCGATTTGACAGGCTTGGCCATTGCCTTTTTCACCGGCTTCTTGCGTGGAGGTTTTGCCGCGAGCGGTGTTGCTGCTGGGGCGGGGACTACCGCGGGTGCGGTAGCATCGGGAGCATCAGACGGTGTGGCTGCTGGAGCAGGTGGCGTTTTCTCTTCAGGTTCCATAGTTTTCCTTCCTTGTGGTCACGGCGGCGTCTAATACCGGGCGCCCCATTCAACGCTTGTTATATATCGTACTCCAGAAATCGATAGTTGGTGCCTGAAAATACGTCGATACGCCGAAGCCCGTACGTGCGCGGACAGCGGGACCCTATCGCCCGGCCCCAGAAAGGCCCACGGCAGGCCCGCGCGCGCCATGTGGCAATCCAGACGTCCGGCATCCCCTTACAGTTTCGCGCTCCTGGAATAGCGCGCCGTCCCTTACATCCCGCTGCCGCGCACCCAGAAGCTCTCGGTCCAGCGGGCGCCGGCGGGGATGCTTTGCAGCGCCGAGTACTTTCCGTCGTGCGCCAGATTGACGCCGCTGGTGACGGCGGTCATCGGCTCGAAGCAGATGAAATCGCGCGTCTGGCCCGGCGGCGGAGCGGGCTCCCAAACCACCGCCACCGGGTATTTCGGCCCGAACATCGCCTCTACGGTGCGGCCCGCGGCTTCGATGGAAAAGTGTGCGCGGCCCATGGAATCGCGCTCCAGGTCGATGAAGCCGTCGTCGAGAGTGCGGCCCTTGAGCGGCAGCGGCGACGGCAAATCCATCGGTTTGAACTCGCCGGTGGGGATCAGCCGCTCGTCGGCCACCACCCGCTGCCGCGCCGGGATGTGCGCCGTCCATTCGTCGCGCGGAATATCGGGAATGCGGTAGTACGGATGGAAGCCGATCATCAGCGGCATGGGCTGCGAGCTGAGATTGGTGACCGTCAACCGCACTTCCAGGACGCCTTCGGCCAGGCTGTAGGTCATCTCGTATTCGTGCGCGAACGGCCATTGCGCCATGAGGTCGGGCTCCTTCCAGAACTCGAGGCGGCTGGTGACGTGGGCGGAATGCGCGTCGGCGGCGGTCGCCGTCACGCGCCACAGCGGCGAGTTGCCCAGCAGGCCGTGAATCGGCAGGGCGCCGCGCACGTTGCCCAGCCCAAGGTTGAAGGCGTATTTCTTGCCGTTCGCCCAGAAGCCTTGTTCGGTCATCCGATTGGCCCACGGGGCGAGAAGCGGAATGGCGCACTGCGCGGGCCGCTGCGCGAACTCGCCCACATCGGCAAAGGGAAAATGCAGGATGTTGTGGCCGTGCACCTTCATTTCGTAAGCGAGGTTGCCGATCGATGGAACCACGGAGACTTCCACTCCGTGAGCCGCGTCGCTCAATCGCACGATGGCGACGCCGTGGTCCTCCATCTGCCGCGCCGTGTAAGGCTGGGCAGGGCTGGACGCCGTGGCCAGCAGAAAGACTGCGATACCGGTGGCTGTCATTTGCATCGGTTCCATATTATCCTGGACTGGCCCGCCAGTCTGCCCCCCCGGGACCTGCTTCGCGAATGAGGCTGGGCCGGGCTGGAGACGCGGCCTGTTATCCTAATCGAAAAGGACAGGCCAGGAGGCCTGTCCTACATGAGGTACAGCGGCGTGAATCGAAGATCGTTTCTGACTTCCGCGGCGGTAGGCG
>DATKFU010000063.1:0-2705 GCA_035511215.1 Bryobacteraceae bacterium
GGCGGAAAGACTGGTGCGGGGACGTAATACTGAGAAGACAAGCACCGTGCTCGGGGATCAGGACAGTCCTGCGCCGTCTGAAGAAACACGGAAGGAAACGCGCGAGAATAAACCTGCCGGGCACGGCCGCAACGGCGCAAGCGCGTATTGCGGCGCTGAAAAGGTTGAGGTCGCGCACCAGGGTCTGCACTCCGGCAATCGGTGTCCGGACTGCGGGCGAGGCAATGTCTACCAACAGAAGGAGCCCAAAGCACTGGTGCGGATCAGCGGCCAGGCTCCGCTGGCCGCTACGGTCTATGAACTGGAAAGACTGCGCTGCAATGCCTGTGGGCAGATCTTCACGGCGCCCGAGCCGGAAGGCATAGGCCCGGAGAAGTATGACGAGACCACGGGCGCGGCGATCGGGCAGATGAAATACGGCAGCGGAGTTCCTTTTTACCGGCTGGAGCAACTGGAAGAACTCATGGGTATTCCGCTGCCCGCGTCCACGCAATGGGAGATCGTCGAGGAAGCCGCTGAAGCAATGAAGCCGGCCAATGAAGAACTGATCCGGCAGGCGGCGGAGAGCGAAGTCCTGCACAACGACGACACGAGCATGCGGGTTCTGCGACTGGAGCGCGAACCCTCCGACGAACGCACGGGCGTGTTCACCAGCAACATCCTGGCGATCACCGCTGACAATCATAAAATCGCACTCTACTTCACAGGTCGGCAGCATGCGGGCGAGAACATGGCCGATGTGCTGAAGCAGCGCGCCAGTAAGTCGCCGCCGATTCAGATGTGCGACGCCTTATCGCGAAACACGCCGAAAGCGGTTGGTGTAGAGATCCTGCTGGCCAACTGTATGGCTCATGGAAGAAGACAGTTCACAGAGATTGCCCCGAACTTCCCCGCGGAATGTCGGCATGTGCTGGAAACGCTCGGCGAAGTCTATTACAACGATGCGGCGGCGCGCGAACAGGCGCTCTCCGCCGAGGACCGTCTGCGACTGCACCAGCAGCAAAGCGGGCCGGTGATGGAACAGTTGCATACATGGCTGGAAGCGCAGTTCGCAGAGAAGAGGACGGAGCCGAACTCGGGTCTGGGAAAAGCGATCACTTACCTGTTGCGGCACTGGAAAGGACTGACTGCTTTTCTGCGCCATGCGGGCGCACCTCTGGATAACAACATCTGCGAACAGGCATTGAAGCGGGCTGTGCTTCATCGAAAGAATGCGTTGTTTTATAAGACGCTGAACGGCGCTCAGGTGGGCGATCTGTTCATGAGCCTGATCCATACCTGCCGATTGTGCGGAGCTAACTCCTTCGAGTACCTGACGGAGTTGCAGCGGCACGCCCGCGAACTCGCCGCACGCCCGGCCGAATGGATGCCCTGGAACTATCGCAAGACGCTCGGCAGACTGTAATAAGCTGGTTCGGTCGTATGGCCGAAAGCAATAGATAATAGCCATACAGAGAGAACACTCTCAAGTGGCCGCCAAACAGGCATCTGAAACATCGAAATCGAAGAAGGTTTTCGGCCAGCCACAGGAGCCAGCGAAAATGTTGCGGGTTGGGCTGTATGCGCGGGTGTCCACGCAGGATCAGAAGACTCTGCCGCTACAGATTCGCACGATGCGTGAGTATGCTGCGAGGCGCGGCTGGGAGATCGCGGTGCAGATCAAAGAAGTCGGTTCCGGCGCTGTGGAACGCGAACTTCGTGAGAAGTTGATGGCCGCGGCGCGCCGTCGCGAGATCGACGTCGTGCTGGTGTGGCGACTCGACCGATGGGGGCGGTCTCTCGCCGACCTGGTGGTTACGCTCAAAGATCTGTCGGAACTCGGTGTCGGCTTCGTGTCGCTCACCGAAGCTCTCGATCTGACCACTCCGACCGGCCGCGCTATGGCGGGGCTGCTCTCAGTGTTCGCGGAGTTCGAACGCGAAATCCTGCGCGAGCGCATTCGCGCGGGCATTGCCGAAGCGAGGCTGAAGGGAACGCATCTGGGTCGGCCCGTGACGGCGGGAAAGAAGGCCGCTCAGATCCGGAAACTCCACCGCGCCGGCGTCAGCAAAGCCGAGATCGCCCGCCGCATCGATATCGGCCGCACCTCGGTGCGCAGAATCCTGGCTGACCTATAGCTGGGAGAAATACGTCCGGCGTGAAACGTGCAAACTGGTCTGCAGAGGATTCCGTATTCCAATGCCAGATCCGCACCTCGATCGACTGTTGCGAATGGCGATCGAACAAACCAGACTCCTTCGACTTCGCTACCAAAGCAAGGTTCGCATCGTCGAACCGCACGACTATGGCCAACACAATGGGATCATCAAGCTGCTGACGTTTCAGGTCGGCGGCTCCAGCAGCAGCCCGCTCCCCAACTGGCGATGGATGGAAGCAGACCTGATCTCGGACGCTGAACTGCTCGATCAGACGTTTCCCGGCGGCCGCCCCACGGCTTCAGGCAAACATCACAAATGGGACAAGCTCTTCCTCAGGGTCAAACCGGCCAGCAAAAAGTAACCGGCTGACCCAGATTACACAGCTTTGCCGAAAGGACACTCGTTTTTCACTTCATCGACGGGACCAGTCCGATCAGCACAAGATGCTGATTGAGTTGGAGCAACAGCCCGGAAATCAGGTCTACTACATCGCGCCTGGCTTTGCCGACGTAGGCGATCTAAACCGTCACTACACCTCGGGGCAGGTGATAACTAGATCGGCTCTGT
>DATKFU010000064.1:0-7137 GCA_035511215.1 Bryobacteraceae bacterium
CCCGACGCGCGTCAATACGATAATGGCAAGCAACGCCGCCGCCGAGAACCAGGCGATACTCCGTTGTCCTTCGGGAAGTACCACCAGCGCTGCCAGTAGCGGGCCTAGGGCCGACCCCGCGTTGCCTCCCACTTGAAAGAGCGATTGTGCCAGCCCATGCTGCCCTCCGGACGCCATGCGCGCCACCCGCGACGATTCCGGATGGAACACGGACGATCCTACCCCGACCAGCGCCACCGCCACTAGAATCATGCCGAAGCGCGGCGCATACGCGAGAAGCAGCAGACCCGAAAGCGTGAATCCCATCCCCACAGGCAGCGAGTAGGGCGTCGGCCGATGGTCGGTGTAGATGCCTACGAAGGGTTGCAGTAGAGAAGCGGTAAGCTGCACGCTCAGAGTGATCAGGCCGATCTGCTTGAAATCCAGGCGATAAGCCTCCTTCAGGATCGGATACACCGCCGGAATTACCGACTGCAGCATGTCGTTCAGGAAATGGCAAAAACTGATGGCTGCCAAAACCCCGAACGCCGTCGCACTCGACTTGCTTATGGAAGAAACCCCGGTGGCGGGGTTTACACCCGTCTGGCTCGACACTTTTAGTAGCTTAGCAGAGCTGTCTCACCGGTTGAACGGCAGTTCGTTAATCCAGTGAAACCCGCGATTGACCAGCAGAAACTTCGACGTATAGATCCTGCGCAGCCGGATGGCCACCGCATCGCTCCCCAGCGTGCCTTGCAGCACTACACGGTCTGCATCCGGCCGTGCATAAGCCAGCGTACTCTTGCTGCTCTTATTCCCGGCCGCGGAAAGGGCCACCGTGTTCCTGGCGGCGTCGTATTCCGCGCTATACCCTTTCAGCGAGTCATCCATCAACCGAATGCTCAAGTAACCGGCGTATTGGATGGAGACCTTCTTCCACCGCGCCGCGTCGGACGTCAACGGCGGCAATTCCTGTCCGTTCCGCGAGAAGCCTTCGACATCGTAAAGTCCGTAGAGCGGCGGCCGCTTCGGATTGATGTAGGTTTCCCTAAAGCCCGACCAACCGCCGTCAATTTCCCCGTAGATGAAGTGCCCCACGAACAGAACCTGGAACGCCATCGCGCCGGCCCGCATCCACCGCCGCCCGAGGCGGGGCGCGGAGAGGTCGGCTGGCTCCACAACCCGGTTGAGCACCAGGAAATCCAGCAGACGCCGCAGATCGGGCGCCGCCAGGAAAATCGCCATCAGCACCAGGTTGGTGGAATACAGCTTCACCGGCGTGTCGTAGCAAAAATTGAGCAGCGCGATATTGAGCAGGACGGCGAAGCTCACCATCGCTCCTAACGTGGCTGTCCGCCGGAACAGCAACAGCGCTCCCCCAGCCAGCTCGCACATCCCGGCAAAAATGGTGTACGCCATCGAAGCTCCCATGAAACTCCACAGCACCCCCATGGGGGAGAAATCGCCGAAGGGTTCGATCAGCTTCTGGAATCCGGGAGGCTGGAATTGTAACGGAAATACCTTGGCGAACCCGTAGGTAAACATGGTGAAGGCCAGCTTATAACGCACGGCCAGACGCAGCCACGAATCCAGGCCACGGTAGTCTTTTCTCCTACGGTCTGCCAGCGACCAGACTAACGCCGCGACCGCCGCGAAAACCACGAACAGCAGGTTTTGGATATAGTCGAGCGTGGCCGCTACCTGTTGGAAAGTACGTCGTCGCCTTTCCGCTGAGGTGAAAGATGTGGATGGCCACCCATGGGACCAGCCTGTGCCAGAGCCCGGCATAGGCATTTCCGGCCAAGCTGCCGCCGGGAATCGTATCCACCAGGTCGAGCCTACCCGGCGGATCGGGCGCCATGTAGAGGAGGAAATAGGAGCAGACGAAACGGAAGAGGATGCGGCGCGCCAGGCTCCAGGGCTCCCGAGCCGGTGCCGAAACGATTCGATCGAGTTGCGGTTGGGCAGCATTCGCTATAGGATCGCCTGTGCTTCCCAGTATCGCGTAGTGGGTCAGTTGCTGTTGGAGGGCGGCCAATCTTGGCCGCAGCCGCCTTTTTTGGCGGCTTAGCCGGCTGAAAGCCGGCTGCGGGCAGAATTGCCCGCCCTCCAAAAGCAAGGGCTAATGCGATCCGCCGGTACCGTCGATAGAAAAGCATGCAGCGACCACGCGCTGAAATTCGGATGCTATGCGCCGATATGGTAGAAGTCCGCTGGAAAGAACCAGCGGGCCGCAAGTGCAAGTCCACGGCTTTGCTGGAGGACATCTCCCGATCCGGGATGTGCTTACAATTCGAGATACCGGTGCCGATAGGCACGCATGTAGATGTACATTGTCCCGGCAATAAACTGGTTGGCATTGTGCGCTACTGCGTGTACAGGGAGATCGGCTATTTCGTCGGGATAGAGCTGGAGCCATCCAGCAAATGGTCCCGGCACCAGTTTGAGCCACAGCATCTCCTGGATTTGGAAGAGTTAGTGTTGCGCAGCGCCCGCAAAGCCAGCGGCGCCATTCAGTAGCATGGCCGCCAGGGATCCCCGGCGCGCACAGCGAAGGCCAATTTCAGGGCGGACGCGTAACTCTACTGTACAATGGAGGTTCCCGCCGCCATGGCAGCCCACACCCTCTCTATTCTGATCCCCCTTTACAACGAGGAAGAGTTCGTCGGAACGCTGCTGGAGCGAGTGCTCTCGGCCCCTTTGCCGGAGGGCCTTGGGCGAGAGATCGTGGTGGTGGACGACGGCTCCACGGACGGCTCGGCCGCGATCGTGGAACAGATGGCCGCGGCCCACCCCAGCGTGCTGCGGCTGATCCCCCAGCCTCGCAATCGGGGCAAGGGCGCCGCCATCCGTACAGCCATCGAGCACGCCACCGGCGAGTTCTCCATCATTCAGGACGCCGACCTGGAATACGATCCGCGCGAATACGGGCGCCTTCTGGCACCGCTGCTGGAAGGCAAAGCCGACGCCGTCTATGGCTCGCGCTTCGTGATCTCGGGCGAACGCCGGGTGCTCTACTTCTGGCATGCCGTGGCCAACCAGATTCTGACCGGAATGTGCAACATCGTTTCGGACTTGAACCTCACGGACATGGAGACCTGCTACAAAGCCTTCCGCACCTCGCTGCTGCAAAGCATACCCATCCGCAGCGACCGCTTCGGACTCGAGCCGGAACTGACCATCAAACTGGCCAAGCGCCGCGTGCGCGTCTACGAGACGCCCATCGATTATCACGGCCGCACTTATGACGAAGGTAAGAAAATTGGGCTAAAGGATGCCTTCGATGCCGTCTATGTGATCCTGCGCTATGCCTTCACCCGCGACCTGTACAAAGATTCCGGACAAGATATCCTGGACGCGCTCGCCGGGGCCAGGCGTTTCAACCGCTGGATGGCGGACACTATCCAGCCTTACATTGGGAAGCGGGTGCTGGAGGCCGGAGCGGGCATCGGCAACCTGACACGCCTTCTGTCTCCGCGGCGCGAACGCTATATCGCCGCTGATATCGAGGTGGAATACCTGGCGGGGCTGCGCGCGCGCTATCAGCACCGTCCGAAGATGGAAGTGCGCAACTGCGACCTGTCGAAAGCGGCCGATTTCGAGGAGTTGGCCGGAGCGGTGGATTCAGTGGTGTGCCTGAACGTGCTGGAACACGTCGAGGACGAGATGGCGGGACTGCGCAACATTTACACTGCGTTGAGACCCGGCGGGCAGGCTATTGTCCTGGTGCCGTACGGCCAGGAAATCTTTGGCTCGCTGGACACCGTGTTAGGTCATCTGCGCCGTTACTCCCGCGAAGAGCTCCGGCAAAAGATGGAGCAGGTGGGTTTCCGTGTGGAGCGTATTCTGGACTTTAACCGCATCTCGCGCCCGGCCTGGTATGTAACCGGCCGCGTGCTGAAGAGAAAGACCATCAGCCGCTTCCAGTTGTACGTCTTTGACCGGCTCGTTTGGCTGTGGCGGCGCATCGACAACCTCCTGCCGTGGCCGCCTACCTCCATCATCGCGATCGGCGTCAAGAGCGAGTAGCTGATCGCACTTACTGCACCGCTATAGTGACCGTATTCGAAGTCACGGGAGTTTGACCTATGGAGATCGTCAGCGGGACGGCGCTGTTCGCGGCCACGCCGGCCGGGACCAGGGCGTTCACCTGGTAGAGTCCCACATAGCCCGGCGCCAGACCGGAGAACGATACGGTGGCCGGCAGTCCGCCGATGCTCACCGTCGGCGTCGTGGAGGTGGGCGCCAGTGCGTTGGCATTGAGCGAAGCGGGCGCGCCGGTGGCCGGTTGATTCGCGCTCACAGCTCCCAGCCCCGTGCAGTAGATCAGGATGGCGGTGGTGCCGGCAGTCGCCGGGTTGCTGGAATCCACCAGGCGATACGAGGAGTCCAGGATCGCGCCCGCGCCGGTACCCTGGGAATTCATGGTGAAGATGGCCGGAGCGAAGGGTGCGACAGTCACGGTCTGGCCGGCGCCGGCCGCGCCATTCAGCGTGGCGGTGAGGGTAGCCGAAGTTTGTCCGGCCAACTCCCACGGTACTTGCAGGTTCACCTGGGTTCCTGAAACGTAATATAAAGGAGCCGCGGTGTCGCCAAACTGAAACGAGAGATTCTGCAAGTTGGTAGCCAGTGGCAGCGTGGTGTTCGACGATCCCGCGGTCAGGAAAAAATCACCGAAAACAGCGGCGATGCTGCCGGGAACCACCGGCGCCGTGTAATTGGCGTCGTTCACCACGCCACCCGCGCTGATCTGCGGGACCGCCGCCGCGGGCGTCAGCAAACGGACCGCATTGTTCTCGAAGTCCGCGATATAGACCAGTCCGCCCTTCACGGCCACGCCGGAAGGAAAGTTCAGTTGCGCACTGGTCGACAAGCCCTTGTCCCCGCTGGAGCCGCAGTTCAGTTGGCCGGTGACGGGTGGCGTGCCGGCGATCGTGGTTATGTTGCCAGTCGTCGCGTTCACCATGCGGACTAAACAGTTACCTGTGTCGGCGATGTAGAGATTACCCGAGGAATCGATCGCAATGCCCTTCGGGTTGCTGAGTTTTGCCTTGGTCGCCGATCCACCGTCGCCTGAGTAACCGGCGATGCCGCTACCGTCCCCGGCCACTGTGGTGATGATGCTGGTCGCCGCCGCCACTTTGCGGATAGCGCTGTTGCCGGAGTCCGAAATGTAGAGATTGCCCTGCGAATCGAGCAGTACCGCCGCGGGATTGTTGAGCAGTGAGCCCGTCGCGATACCTCCGTCCCCTTGATAACCGGCGCCCGTCGCGTTGTTTCCGGCGAACGTGTTGATATCTCCGGCGGCCCATACGACGCCGCCCACGAACGCGTTGTTGGTGCAGGCGGTGGGCGTCTGAGTCTGGCACACCACGCGCACCACATTGTTGTAAGCGTCCGCGATGTAGATATTGCCCGCGGGATCAACGGCCACCCCGGAGGGGTTCCAGAGCCCTGCGCTGGTAGCCGCGCCCAGGTCCCCTGCAAAGCTGGCGCCCAAGCCGTTGTGCCCGGCCACCGTCGAGATAGTGCCCCCCGTCATTTTCCGGATTTCGAAGTTGTCGGTGTCCGCGATGTAGAAATTGGAGCTGCTGTCGAACGTCATTCCCGATGGGCTGTTGAGGCTGGCTTTGGTGGCCGCGCCTCCGTCGCCCGCGAAGGCGCCGGTACACGGCGTTGTTGGACAATTCCCGGCGAACGTACTGATCGAGCCGGAGGCATTGACCTCCCGAATCAGATCGTTGATGGAATCCGAAATGTAGAGATTGCCGGCGGAATCGAATATGACGTCATCCGGGCCGAACAGCGTGGCGCTGGCAGCAGCCCCTCCATCACCGGTATAACCGCCTGCCTCACCGAGTTGTCCGGCAATGGTCGTAATGGTATATTGCGTCGAGGTCTGCGCCTGGCACATTGCCGCAGCCAGTATCGACGAAAACGCGAGACCGAATAAATACCTTACCCGTACTCTATGCGAATTAATGGATGGCCGAATCATGCTCGAATCACCTTATGAAACCCCCTGGTTCGTTGCCCGGCGCTCTGCGGGACGAGCCGAATAATCTGTAGAACTCTATCATAAGCCTTGCCGAGTCCCGGCCGCTGTGTACGCGGCGGACCTACTCACTCGACCACGACGATGGTTACGGTGTTCGAGGTAACACCGCCTATGGAGACCGTCACGGGCACGGCGCTATTCGCGCTTACGCCCGCCGGCACCAGGGCATTGACCTGGTACAGGCCCACAAAGCCCGGCGCAAGACCGGAGAACGACGCAGCTTCCGTCACCCCACCGATGGTAACTGTCGCTGGCGTGGTTGTGGGCGCCAGTTGGTTGGCATTGAGGGAAGCAGGCGCCCCGGTCGCGGGTTGATTCGCGCTCACCTGCCCCAGGCCCGTACAGTAGATCAGAATGGTAGTGCTGCCTGCGGTCGCCGGATTGGAGGAATCCACCAGACGATACGAGGAATCCAGTATGGCGCCCGGGCCGCTACCCTGGGCATTGGTGGTGAAGATGGCCGGAGCGAAGGCTGCCACATTCACAGCCTGGCTTGCGCCGGCTACACCGTTCAATGTCGCGGCGACCGTAACCGACCCTTGTCCGTCCGCCTCCCACGGTATCTGAAGATTCACCTGCGTACCTGAAACGAAATATAAGGGGGCCATACCCAAACTCCCGAAGCCCTGGGTTCCGCCAAAGTAGACCGAGAGATTCTGCAGGCTGGTGTCAAGCGGCAGATCCGTGTCCGACGATCCGGCAGTCAGGAAAAAATCGCCAAAGACCGCGGCGATGCTGCCGGGCACCACGGGAGCCGTATAATCGGCATCGTTCACGACACCGCCTGCATTAATTTGCGGGACCGCTGCCGGGGGAGTCAGCATACGGATCGCGTTGTTCGAGTTGTCCGCGATGTAGATCTTTCCGCCATAGGCCGCCACGCCGGAAGGGAAGCTCAGTTCCGCGCTGAGGGCCGCGCCTCCGTCCCCGGCATAGCCGGGAGTGCCGCTACCGGCGATCGTAGTAATAACGCCATTCAGCTCCACCATCCGGATCCTCGAATTTCCGGTGTCCGCAATGTAGAGATTGCCGGAAGAATCGAAAGCCATACCCTTCGGTCCGTTTAGCTCTGCCTTGGTCGCCGGTTCTACCCTCTCCCC
>DATKFU010000065.1:0-2267 GCA_035511215.1 Bryobacteraceae bacterium
GGAGGAAGAGGGAGCTCGGAGCTGATTCACCAGAAGAGCGACATCCATATCACGATGGTGCAGTTGCCGGCCATGAATACGCCGCAGTTCAGCTGGTGCCGGACAAGACTGCCTCGACATCCGCAGCCGGTGCCTCCCATCTTCCAGCCGGAAGTCGCGGCCCGCGCCATCGTGTGGGCGTCCAGCCATCGGAGACGCGAGATCTACGTTGGATGGCCGACAATCAAAGCGATCTACGGGCAGGAGGTGGCGCCGGGTTATGCCGACAGATATCTTGCAAAGTTTGCGTACAGCGGCCAGGAGACAGACCAGCCGGTATCGCCAGACCGTCCGGACAATCTCTTCGAACCCGCCGCCGAACAATACGCGGCGCACGGAATTTTTGACGACAGGGCCAGCACGTTCAGCCCGATGACGTGGGTCGATCTGCACAGGGGCACAGTGGCGCTCGGCGCGGCAGCTTTCGCAGGCGCCGTATTTAGCTTGATGTGGGGACGCAGGCGATGAAGGGAGAAGTGGCGCGTGTCGGCGAGGCGGTCCGGGAAGGTCGTTTCCAGCGCTGGCTTTCGCTGATCGCCGCGGCTTCGGCCGTGCTGAGCGGAATCGAAGTCGCGTACGAACACTATCGGGGAAGTTACAGCCGCAGGGTGATGTATACGCCTGTGATCCTGAGTAGTGCGATGAGCATCGCCGGAGTCGCGGGCTTCGCCAGCAAGACGGCGGCGAAAGGCGTGTTGCGCTATATCTCGATCGTCACACTGGCCGACGGCCTCATCGGGTTCTATTTCCACACACGCGGTATTGAGCGGAAGCCCGGCGGGTGGCGGCTTCCTTTGACGAACATTGTCATGGGGCCGCCCATTTGTGGGCCTCTACTGTTTGGAGTTGCCGCCTATTTGGGACTGATAGCCTCTTTTCTGCGGCGCGACGAAGGGAGCGAGATGCCGCTGCTGCCCCGTCCCGCGCACAAAAATCATCTCGTAGCAATGGCCGGTTCGCCGCACGAGCCCATTACCTGGACGCAGGATATCCGCGAGGGACGTTTCCAGAAACATATGGCCGCGGCGACGGTGTTTGCCGCGTTCCTGAGCGGCTTCGAAGCCTGGTATTCGCATTACAAGAATAATTTCCGGTACAAAGCGCAGTGGACCCCCGTCATTATTGCGCCCGCGCTAATGGCATCTGCGTTGGGAGCAATGAAGAGCCGGCGCGTGGCGCACACCTGGCTGCCCGCCATCGCTATGCTGGCAATAGTGGACGGCAGCGTGGGCTGCGCTTATCACGCGCGCGGCGTTCTGCGGCGCCCCGGGGGACTAAGCAAGCCGCTCTATAACATCATTTACGGACCGCCGCTGTTTGCGCCTCTGCTGTTCGCGGCTTGCGGTTTTTTGGGCTTACTCGCAAGCTTACTGGGCAGGGAGCGAAGGTGAAAAGACCGCAGCCAGGCTATTACCCCGGTTTCCGCACGCTGGACCAGCAAAAATTCTGGGATGCGAAGACGCGAGAGGTCGTACTCGACCGCGTCGAAAATGTGCCTCCGATTCGCTTCTTCACCGCCGACGAGCAAACATTGATGGAAGCCATTTGCCGCCACATTGTGCCGCAGGACGACCGCGACGCAGCGCACACGATCCCGATTCTGCCGCAAATCGACAAACGGCTTTTCGACGACACGCACGACGGCTACCGTTTTGAAAACATGCCGCCAGATCGGGAAGCATATCGGCTTGGATTGCAGGCGATCGAGGAAATAGCGCAGCATCTTCACGGGAACGGTTTTACTTCCTTGAGTTATCGCGAGCGGGAAGAGCTTCTCGAATCCCTGCACGATGGCCAACCGGCGGCCGCACACGAAATCTGGAAGCGGATGCCGGTGGAGCGTTTCTGGATGCTGCTGGTGCAGGATTGCGCCGATGCCTACTACTCCCACCCTTGGGCGTGGGACGAGATTGGATTCGGAGGGCCGTCTTATCCGCGTGGTTATATGCGCCTCGAAAGAGGAGAGGCTGAACCATGGGAATCGGTGGAGCAGCGGTACGACTGGAACGCTCCCCGGGAAGCTGTCTCGGACAAATTTACACCGGTGGCAGATAAAGAAGAGCATCGCGGCGGACCGCAGGGAGGTACCCACTGAAAAGCCCTCTCTTCGGCAAGTTTGAAAAACCGGCTGGAAAGCCGCACATGTTGGGCGCTATCCAGAAACTGCACACTCCCATGCGGCGCTATTCGGAAAACGACGAACTGGATTACGCGATCGTTGGGGTGGG
>DATKFU010000066.1:0-23347 GCA_035511215.1 Bryobacteraceae bacterium
CGCAACCGTGATTATCTCACGGCATCTCGGCGGGGCAAGAACGCTTCAACATGCGCCTTATCGGCTAAGGGGCCGCTGAGTTCGCCGAGGCGCCACGTTTCGGGCCTACGCCAAATGGCGCGCAAGGTTTTACGCCAAATAATTTGCAAAGTGACACGGACAGCCTACCAGGAATCCGGATTGAATGAAACATAACCTCCTTTGTGTCGCGATGAAGGATCGCCCCCGCCCGCGATCACATCCTTCACCCCGCCCCCAAACCCATGAAAACAAAAAGGCCCCGCCAGCGGTGACGCCGATCAACCACCACCCCCATGCTATCCTCGTGTCAGGGAAGGCAGCGCCCTCAGGCACGCCGCTTTGCGGGCGGCCCAATTCAGGAAAAGAATGCTCAAATACACAGAAATGGCCGAGTTCGCGCCTAAAAAATGGGCCGCAACCCACTGTCATACAAGTAGGTTACGCGAAATTGGCTTCGAGTGCTCAATTTTACTTAAGCGCCGAACCGGTCCACGAAAATCACGGGCTCGGGAACGCTGGAAATGCCGCGACGCCTTCCCACACGCCGGTGGCAGGGCCGCCTCCTGATTCCTGTCTCCTGCATCCCTGAACGATGCTACTATCACACCAAATGAGCAAGTCCACCGGCCGCCGCGGATTCCTCAAGACCGTCGCGCTGGCCGCCGCCGCGCCTGCAACCGCCGCCGCGCAAGCCCCTCCGCCAGCCACCCCGGCCCCTCCCGCACCGGCCGCCCCCACCCCGCACCCGCCGCAGCCCGTCATCCTCCCGCGATCCTCCATGCGCTATCCGCGCGTCTTCACCGGCCGCCAACTTGCCATGCTGGCCATGCCGCTCGGCGGTATCGCCGCCGGCAGCATCAGTCTCGGCGGACGCGGCCAGCTTCGCGATTGGGAGATCTTCAACCGCCCCGATAAGGGCCGTTCGCCCGAGTACGCTTTCGCCTCCATCTGGGCGCAGGCCGGCAGCCGCAAGCCCGTCGCGCACGTCCTCGAAGCCCGCCTTATGCCGCCATACGAAGGTCCCGACGGCCTCGGCTCCAAGAACGCGCCCGGTCTCACCCGCCTCGAAGGCGCCACTTTCACCGGCGAGTTCCCCATCGCCCAAATCGCCTTCCGCGATTCCCGCCTGCCCGTCAGCGTCACGCTCGACGCCTTCAGCCCATTCATCCCGCTCGATGCGGACGCCTCCGGCCTGCCCGTGGCCATCCTGCGTTATCGCGTCCACAATCCGGGTAAGGACGCCGCCACGGTCTCGATCGCCTGGTCCATCGAAAACCCCATCGGTGCGGCCTATCAGGACGTCGCCCAACACCACCCCGGCGAGCAGCGCGTCGTCGAGTACCGCGAAACCGGGAACATCAAGGGTCTGCTGATGAGCAACCCCGGCATGCCCGCCGGCGACCCGCAATCGGGCGAGATCGCCGTCTGCCTGGTCAAGCCCGAAGGCAAGCTCACCTATCTCCGCGGCTGGATCAACGCCAAGTGGTGGACCAGCCCCCTGCTCTTTTGGGACGACTTCTCCGACGATGGCCAGCTTGGCCCCGAAGCCCCGCAGCGCAAGCCCATCGGCTCGCTCTGCCTGCAACAGGAAATCGCGCCCGGCACCGAAGCCGCCTACACCTTTCTGCTCGCCTGGCGTTTCCCGAATCGCACGCCCGCCTGGTCCGGGTGGACCGCTCCCAAGGGCGATGAGCACACCATCATCGGCAATCATTATGCCACGCGCTTCGCCGGCGCCTGGCAGGCCGCCGAATACGCCGCTGAAAAGCTGCCCGATCTGGAGGCCCGCACGCGCCGCTTCGTCGCCGCCATGCGCGACAGCACTCTGCCGCCCGCCGTGCGCGACGCCGCCATGTCCACCCTCTCCACGCTCGTCACCCAGACTTGCTTCCGCACAGCCGATGGCGAGTTCCACGGCTTCGAGGGCTCCTGGGACCACAACGGCTGCTGCTTCGGCAATTGCACGCACGTCTGGAATTACGAGACCGCTACCCAGCATCTTTTCCCCAGCCTCGCCCGCTCGCTCCGCAAAGCCGCTTTCGGTTTCTCGGAAGACGATCAGGGCGGCATGCGTTTCCGGCAGTTGCTTCCGGACGGCAAGGAGCGCTTCCACTACGCCGCCGCCGACGGCCAGATGGGCCAGATCATCAAAACCTATCTCGATTGGCGTCTCTCCGGCGATACAGCCTGGCTGCGCGATCTGTGGCCCAGCGTGCAGCGCGCCGTCTCGTTCGCCTGGGTGAAAGGCGGATGGGATTCTCAGCGCCGCGGCGTGATGGACGGCGTGCAGCACAACACCTACGACGTGGAATTCTACGGCCCTAATCCGCTTTGCGGCATCTATTATTTGGGCGCGCTGCGCGCGGCCGAAGAGATGGCCCGCGCCGTCGGCGATACCGAAGCCGCGGCGGACTATCGCAAGCTCTTTGAATCCGGCAGTCAGTGGATTGATGCCAACCTGTTTAACGGCCGCTATTACATTCAGAAGGTCCGCGGCATCCCCAAGGACCAGATCGCGCCCGCAACAGTCGGCGATATGGGCGCTGAGGATTCCGAGAAGCCCGAATTCCAGGTCGGCGATGGCTGCCTGCTCGATCAGCTGATGGGCCAGTATCTGGCTGATGTCGCCGGGCTTGGTCCACTGGTCGATCCAGCCCATTTGCGCGAAACCGCCAGGTCCCTCTTCCAGTTCAATTACAAGCGCCAGCTTTACGATCACGAATCCGTGCAGCGTACCTATGTATTGAACGACGAAGCCGCACTCGTAGTCTGCGATTATGGGACCGGCAAGCGCCCCGAGGTTCCGTTCCCCTACTTCGCCGAAGCCTGGACCGGCCTCGAATACCAGGCCGCCGCCACCATGATCTATGCGGGCATGGTGCGCGAAGGCGTGGAAGTATTCGAGAACAGCCGCCGCCGTTACGATGGCGAACGCCGCAATCCGTGGGATGAAGCCGAATGCGGACACCACTATGCGCGCGCCATGTCGGCCTGGTCCGGCGTGCTGGCGCTGAGCGGCTTCAGCTATCATGCCGCGGAGAAGAGCGCGTCCATCATGCCCCGGCTGAACGTCGGCAGCAAGTTCGTGTGCTTCTGGTCGGCCGCTCCGGCCTGGGGCACATTCACGCACGCCGCCGATAGCACCCGCCGCCGTGTGACATTGGCCGTGGCCGAAGGCAGCCTGCCGTTGCACAGCATCACGCTGGTGCCGGGACCCGCCGCAAAAGCATCCTCCACGCTCAATGGCCGCGATATCCCGCTCGCGCCCCCATCGCCCAATCACGATGTCTTCACATTCGCCGACGAACTGACCATCCACGCCGGCGAAGAGCTGGTGCTGCTTGCCTGATCGCCCCGCCCTGGTGCTCACCGGCGGTTTCCTCAGTGCCGGCAAGACCACGCTGCTCCTCTGCGCTGCGCGGATGCTGCACGAACGCGGCATGCGCACCGCCATCATTACCAACGATCAGGGCGGCGCGCTGGTGGATACCCGCATGGCTACCGCACAGGGTTTCGATGCCGGTGAGATCGCCGGCGCCTGCTTTTGCTGCCGCTTCGGAGATTTCGTGGCTGCCGCGCAAAGCCTCCTGGCCGTGAGGCCCGACGTGATCTTCGCCGAGCCTGTGGGAAGCTGCATGGACCTGTCCGCCACCGTGCTCCAGCCGCTAAAGCAGCGCCACGTCGCGCAATTCCGGCTGGCGCCGTTTTCGGTTCTGGTGGACCCGCGGCGCGCCGCCGAGTTCGCGCAGCCGGACGCCGACCCGCAATTGGCGTACTTGTTCCACAACCAGCTTGCCGAGGCCGACCTGGTCGTCTACACCAAATCCGACCTGGTGGGGCAGGCGTCCACGCCTGCGGCGGGTCTCCAGACCCGCCATGTGAGCGCCGTCACCGGCCAGGGAGTAGCCGCCTGGCTCGATGAAGTCCTCAACGGCCGCCTATCCGCCGGTACCCGCCTCCTGGATATCGACTACGCCCAATATGCCGCCGCGGAAGCCGCCCTAGGCTGGCTGAACTGGGAAGGCGACTTGCGTCTCGAAACCGCCCTCACGCCCGCCGCCATCGTAGGACCGCTGCTCGAACGCCTCGACGCCGAGCTCACACGCGCCGGCGCGCCCATCGTGCATCTGAAGATCTTCGATCGCGCTCCTTCCGGATATGTCCGCGCCGCAATTGGCCGCAACGGGGACCAGCCTTCCGTGGTTGGAGACCTGCTGGCTTCGCCCGCCCGCCGCCACGAGCTGGTCGTCAATCTACGCGCCCGCGCCTTGCCCGCCGTGCTCGAAGAGGCGGTCGCGCGCGCCACCGCGGAGCTTCCCGCCACGCTCCGCGTCATCCAGCAACAGTGCTTTCAGCCCTCGCCGCCGGTCCCCGAGTACCGCTACGATAGGGTTTCGCCATGAAAGCACTCGTCAAAAGCAAGAACGCGCCCGGCCTATGGCTGGAAGATGTCGAGAAGCCCCGCATCGGCATCAACGACGTCCTGATCCGCGTGCATCGCGCGGGCATTTGCGGCACCGACGTGCACATCTACAAGTGGGACGATTGGGCGCGCAAGACCATTCCGATCGGCCTTGTGATCGGGCACGAATTCGTGGGTGAAATAGCGGATGCCGGTTCCAACGTGTCCGATTTTTATCCCGGCGATATCGTCAGCGGCGAAGGACACGTGGTTTGCGGACGCTGCCGCAATTGCCTGGCGGGCCGCCGCCATTTATGCGCGCACACGCAGGGCATCGGCGTGAACCGCGCGGGCGCTTTCGCCGAATACATCGCCCTGCCCATGACCAACATCTGGCGCCATCACGACGGCATCGACCAGGACGTCGCCGCTATTTTCGATCCCTTCGGCAATGCCGTGCACACCGCGCTGTCGTTTCCGGTGCTCGGGGAGGACGTGCTGGTCACCGGTGCTGGACCCATCGGGATCATGGCCGCAGCCGTCGCGCGCCACGCCGGAGCACGTTACGTGGTCATCACCGACGTCAACGAATACCGGCTGGCGCTGGCGCGCAAGATGGGTGTCACCGAAGCCGTGAACATCCGTGAGCGCACGCTACCCGAGGTACAGAAGAAACTCGGCATGACCGAAGGCTTCGACGTGGGGCTGGAGATGTCCGGCAACCAGGCCGCCTTCCGCGACATGCTGGCCAACATGAGCCATGGCGCGAAGATCGCCATGCTGGGCATTCCGGAAGGCGAGATGGCCATCGACTGGCGCACCGTCATCTTCAATATGCTGACCGTCAAAGGTATCTACGGCCGCGAGATGTACGAGACCTGGTACAAGATGAGCGTGATGCTGCAGTCCGGCCTGGATATCACACCGGTGATCACGCACCGCTACCACTATACGGATTTTGAGCAAGGCTTCGAAGTGATGTCCAGCGGCCAATCCGGCAAAGTGATCCTAACCTGGCAATAAGTGGGGCAGGCACTCTGCCTGCGCGGGGCTCCCAGCCCGCTCTTGCAATTATTTCGGCTTCCAGATCCCGACCGTATTCCCATAGAAGTGTGTGAACTGGTGCGGTTCGTGTCCCAGCGCCGTGATGTGGCCGGCGATCCCTCCGGCGCCGGTATCGATCATGACGGCCGGCCCCATGGCCGCCATCTTCCAGTCGAATAGCTTCGCATAGAACTGTTCCGTAGCGGCCGCGTCCCGGCAGCCGATTTCAAAATGCACGACGGATTGCTCATAGATTTCCGATGCTACCATAGTGTTAATTCCTGGAGGTGGAGATGAGCCAACGCTTCCTGCCGCTATCGCTCTTGCTGTTGCTCAGCCAGGCAATCCCCGCCCGCGCGGATCTCAAGTTCCGGATCGATAATGCGGACCGGCAGAACCACCACGCCCCAGATCCCGCAACGCGCACCTATGCCGTGCACCCCATCGAACCGTGGAAGCCCAACCCGCTGCTGCGCGCGCGAGAGTCCGGCAAGACCATCGACATCTACCGCGATTACGTGGACACCGGCGAACGCCGCTGGATGTTCGGCCACTTGGCGCGGCATGTGATCCGATCCGAGCGGCGCGTGCCCGCACCCGGCTCCCGCTCCGGCGGAGAGGGCGAACAGCGTACGAAGACCGATGGCTGGTACATCGACCTGCCAGCCGCCCCGCGAGGACTTGGATACCTGATGGGTAGCCCGGGGTGCCCCGAAGGCGTGATGGATCACATCGAAATCCACACAACCGGACCCCGCGAAAACGGACTCACCCTTCTCGAGGTCTCCACTTCATCGCAAGGGCACGGCTCGACGCGGAGCAAAGTCGTCGAATGGGATGAATCGCCGCTCGACCCCAAGACCTTCCAGCCGCCCGCTAATTTCCACCAGGTACCTTCCCTGCCGAATCAACAGCGCGGCACCTTCCTGGACAATCTGCGGTACCGGTTAGCAGGCTGCGTTAGCTACGCCGAGGAACCGCTAGACTGATGCTGCGCGATCTCCGCTACGGCCTGCGCATGTTGCGCAAGAGCCCCGGCTTCACGGCTGTGGCGATCGTCACCCTCGCGCTAGGCATCGGCGCGAATACCGCCATCTTCAGCGTGGTGCGCGCAGTGCTGCTGCCGCCGCTGCCGTTCGCGAATCCCGGCCGCCTGGTTCAGATCCAGTTGCGCGACCGCAAGACCGGCGAGCCCGCGAATTGGGTGGCTTATCGCGATGTGGCCGACTGGCGCGCGCAGAACCGCAGCTTCGAGAGCATCGGCGCACACCGCTTCGCGCTGCTAAGTCTCACCGCGGCGGGCCAGCCGGATGCGCTCTACGGCGCAAGCGTTTCGGCGAACCTGTTGCCGCTGCTGGGTGTGCCGCCGCTCGCTGGACGCTTCTTTCTGCCCGCGGAGGATCAACCCGGCCACAATCAGGTGGTGATCCTCAGCTATGATTTGTGGCGGCGCCGGTTTGCCGGCGATCCGTCCATGGTGGGCCGCACGATTCGCCTCACTGGAGTAGATACACAAGACTACACGGTGATCGGCGTGATGCCGTCCGGCTTCAATTTCCCGCTCAGTGTCCCCAGCGCCGTGAGTCTGCCAACGCACCAGATGGCGTTCTGGATTCCCACCGGCCTCGATCCGCTGCGGCAGAGCCGGGATGGTAAGCGGTGCCTGGTAGTGGGACGGTTAAAGCCGGGCGTGACGGTGGCGCAGGCGGAAGCCGACCTTGACGGCGTCGCCGCGCGTATCGAGCGCGAATCGCCCAAAACCAACACCGGCGTCCGCGTGCGCGTCGAGCCGTTCGCGCATTATGTCATGGGACGCGCCCGACCCGCGATGCTGATTATGTTGGGCGCGGTCGGACTGCTGGTGCTGATCGCCTGCGCCAATATTGCGAACCTGCTGCTGGCGCGCGCGATGGGCCGGCGCCGCGAGACCGGCATCCGCCTGGCTTTGGGCGCAGATCGCCGCCGGCTGCTGCGGCAGTGGATTACCGAAAGCCTGCTGCTGGCGATCTTGGGCGGCGACGCGGGGCTCTTGCTCTCCGCCGTCAGCCTGCGCTTCCTCGTCCATCTCGCGCCGCAAGATGTTCCGCGGCTGGCGGAAACCCATTTAGACGGCGCGGTGCTCGCGTTCACCCTCGGCCTGTCGTTGTTGGCGGGCCTTCTGTTCGGCGTGTTCCCCGCGTGGCTGGCGACGAGGACCGACCCGCAAGAAGCGCTGGCCGGCGGCACGCGAAGCGGGGCGCCCTCTGGGCCCGGACCGGGGCGCAGCCGCGCGCGCGACCTGTTGATCGTGGGCGAAGTGGCAGTCTCCGTGCTGCTGACCATTGCCGCCGGGCTGCTGGTGAAAAGCTTCGCCGGCCTGCTTCGTGTGGATCCCGGATTCCGGCCGGACCGTTTGCTCACCGCGATTATCGTGTTGCCGCCATCGCGGTATCCCGATCTCCAGTCGAACGTCGCCTTCTTTCGCAAACTGCTCGACGGCCTGCACAACCTGCCTGGCGTGGAATCGGCCGGCGCGGTCAACGGCGTGCCGCTATCCGGCAACATCACCGGCGCTTACGTCACCGTCGAAGGCCATCCTTCGACAGCCGTGGGGACCGGCAGGCCATCGGCGGAGGTGTTTGCAGCCAGTCCGGATTACCTGTCCACCATGGGGATCGCGCTCCTCGCCGGCCGTGAATTGACGCCCTATGATGCCACCAACGGAGCCAACCCCGCGGTCGTCAACGACCTGGCCGCGCAGCGCTTCTGGCCGCACGAAGACCCGCTCGGCAAACGCATCAGCGTGAACGGTAACAACGGCCTCGCAATCTGGCGGCAAGTGGTGGGCGTGGTCAAAACCACCCACGACCAGTCGATCGATCTTCCCGCGCAACCGGCCGTCTATCTCCCCATGGAGCAGGCTTTCGAGCCGCCCCAGTTTCTGGCCGTGCGCACGAGTTTGCCCATCGCCGCGATCGGCGCGCGGCTGCGGCAGGCCGTGGCCGCCATCGATAAGGACCAGCCCGTGTTCGTCGTCAATGCCATGCAGGAACTGCTGGACAATTCCGTCGCGCCGCGCCGCTTCGCCGCGCTCATTCTGGCGCTGTTCGGCGCACTGGCGCTGGTACTGGCGGCTGCGGGCATCTACGGCGTAGCGGCATACTCGGTCAGCCGGCGCGCGCACGAAATCGGGCTGCGGGTGGCGTTGGGCGCGCAGCGCGGCGATGTAATGCGGCTCATCGTGGGGCAAGGCATCCGGCTGACCACGGTTGGCATCGCCCTGGGACTGGCCGGCGCATTCGCCGCCACTCGAGCGCTATCCAGCTTGCTCTACGGAGTCGGCGCCACCGATCCGGCTACGTTTGTGAGCGTGCCGCTGGTGTTGGCCGCCGTTGGCCTGACGGCGTGCTACATCCCCGCGCGCCGGGCGACCAAGATAGACCCGATGGCCGCGCTGCGCTGCGAGTGATCGAGGCCTAAAACGTGAACCGCGTCTGCAGCTCCAGCCGCCGGTTATTGGCCGTCTCCGCATATGCTCCATACCCGCCGGCTACGGAATTGGCCTGGCCGAACAGGGGCGACGTAATCTGGCCGATAATGGGGCCCTCGTTCACATGGTTCAGCAGGTTGCGCGCGGAAAGCGACAGAGTCAGGTTATAGCGCCTGCTGGTCGTGACATCCGAGAAGATGCTGTGAAATCCGGAATTATGGCCGGCTCCTAAAGCGCTTGCCGCTCCGCCGGCTCCCTCGCGCTCCGGCCCGAAGCCCCACGTCTTGCCCAGCCGCGCGTTCACCGAAATCAGGCCCGGACCCCGTCCGTAGTTACGCGGCAGAAGCTGCTCTCCGGGCGTCGGATTCGGATCGAGCCAGCCGTACACCGTATCGATCAGGCCCGGCTTATTCAGGTCCGTGGGAATGCCCGGCCGCGCGTTGAACAGAGTATCCCCATAAATATCCTGGCCCACGGTAATGTTATACGGGGCGCCGGATTGCACCACGATAAACGGACTCAGGCGCACGTTCCACTTGGTATTCAGCGACCCGCCCACGAATAGGCGATTGCGAATATCCGTGGCGGCGGGGCCGTACTCTCCCACCATGCTATAAGGCTTCGCCGGAAACGTGCCGAGGCCGTCGGTGTTGCTCATGGCATAATTCAACGTGTAGTAGCCGAACAGCGAAAAGTTATTGTTCATCCTGGAGTTGACGTTGGTAATAAGCTGGTTCTGGTTATAGAGTCCGGAAGACTCCATCAGGTAAACCGGCCCCGGCGCGTTGAATTCCTCGGAGCGCAGCATGTGCAGTCCGTGTGAGTTGGTGTAAGTCACAGAAACCGTGGTATTGCTTACCACCTGGCGTTCCACGGTGATCGCCGACTGCATGATATAGGGCGCGCGCAATGTGGAGCTAAGCTCCTGAATAGTCTGGGTGGACTGAACGCCGGGCATGGCCAGCAGTTGCGCGATGGTCGGGATCGTGGGGAAGAAAGTAGGATTGTTGACGATGTATTCCTGCTGGACGATCCCGTTGTAACGCTCGGCGGTCTCAATGTTGGAGATATCGAAGCGCGAGTAGAACATGCCGAATCCGCCGCGAATGACGAACTTGGGATGCATACCGATCTGGTTTGACCCGGGCGCCCAGGCGAAGCCCAAGCGGGGTGCGAAATCCCGCGCGTCGTTTATATTGGTTTGCATTTCGTAGCGCAAACCCAGGCTGAGAGTGACATTGGGGCGCACCCGCCAGTCGTCGCCCACGAAGGCTCCCACGTCCGCCTGATTGACCGCCAGAAAAGGATTGCCGGCCGCGATGCTGAACTGCGTCGCGCCGCCGCCAGGCAGGCCCAGCAGCGCGCGCTGATACTGCTGAATCGAGGTGATGGGAGTCAGCACGGGCTGGCCGGAGGCATCCAGCACCTCCTGGTTTTCCGCATCCAGCTCGGCCGCCAGGCCGCCGGCGAAGGTGAACGTGCCGCCGAAGTTCACCGGCGATGTGTTGTTGTCCGTCTCGCCGCGCGCGCGGGCGCCGAACTTCCAGGTATGCATTCCCTTGACGATGGTGGTGATGTTCGTCATCTCATAGTAGTTCTCGGTGTCGAGACTGCGGCCCGTCTGGGCGCCGCCGGTGTTGAAGGAATCCAATACCAGAATCGCCGGCGCGGAGCTACTGGAAATCTGATCGTTCTGCACGTGGTAATACTGAAAACGCGTCTCGTTCACGGTGGTCGGCGACAACACCGCGGTGTCGGTGATCTGGACCGTGTTGTCCTGCTCCAGCGTGTAGTATCCGCGCGAAGGCAGGTTGAAGCCGCCGATGCCCTGGTCTTGCGCGTCGTTGCGCGTAAAGCCGTAGCGGAAAATCAAAGTGTTGTTCTGGCCCAGTTGATAGTCGACGCGCGGGCTCACGCGCAGGCGGTGCTGCGGTGCGATCAACACGCCGGTATAGGGATTGATCGCGGAAGTCAGTGGGTCTAGCGTAACCGCATCGATGACCGAACCGTTGTCGATATCCCGCCGCTCGGCATCCAGGATGAAAGAGGCGTGCTTACCGAGCGGTCCGCTGATTGTGCCGCCGAATTCCTCCACCTGAAACGGCGCCTTTTGCTGCGCGTAAGGATTGCGCGAATTGAAGGTATCGTCGCCGAAGTTGAAGAATGCCTGGCCCCGCAACTTGTCCGTGCCGGGTTTGGTGAGGATCTCAATGCGGCCGTAGCCCAGCTTGGAGAACTCCGGAGAGAAAGGATTCTGGTTGATGCGCACCTCGCGGATCGAATCCTTGGAGGGGAGTTGACCGCCGCTGAACCCGTCGATGTAGATCTCGCCGCCCTCGGGACCGGCGGAGGGTCCGGCCAGCGCCTGTAAGTCCGATTGCAAATCGTCGGGATCGTCGGAGAGCGCCTGCAAATCGTCGCCGCGCAGAACCGTGGCGGTGGAGTTGCTGGATGGGTCCGTGGAGACGCTGGGACCGACGCTATCCTGCACCGTCACCTGTTGCGTCACCGACGCTACTTTCATTTTCAGGTTGAGGGACTGCGTACCGGTCTGCAGAACGATCTTAACCGGCAGGGCCTGCGCGAGGTCGGGCGCGGTCACCCGCACGGTGTAACTGCCGGGCGGCAACCCCACGAACGAGTACGATCCATCGTTGCCGGAGGTGGCGGTCCTGGCTAACGCGGACGGCCCGTTGAGCGTGACCGTCGCACCCGGTACGACCGCGCCGGTTTCATCCATGACCTGGCCGCGCAACACAACGGTCTGCGCGCAAAGCGGGAAAGACACTACAAGTAGGGCCAACAGGAAAAGGGATAATTTCATCTTGGATTCGGGACCGGCCGCAATCGGTGGCGCCGCAATGGGCCGCTTATTTGTGGATTCCATTATCAGACGATGGCCGCCCCGGAAAGGTTACGAAACCCGCCCTGGAATGAGCCCGCCCGGTCCTGGCGCGCCTTCCCGCTTTTGCTGTGCGACGCGGATTCGGGGGATATTGGAATGGGTGAAAAGAGCCGCCAGCACGACAAGGCGGTGGGAAGACAACTCAGGAAAATGGGGTGGATTCAGAAGGGGGGCAGAGGGAGGCCGTTCGAGCGAGAAATAGCGTTAGATTTGTACCTGGTCGCGCAACCGCTCGCGCCCCCGTTAAAAAAAGTCACTGCCGATTAGCGAGGCTCCAGCCGCACTGAGGCAGTGTTTTCTCTATGGCGTGACAGGGGCAATAATTTTTCCTGATTGCGGCGGTGCGACGCGGGTACTAAAGATGAATCGAGCACACTGCCGCCTGGCGCACTCAGCATACGGCAACTGTAAACATTGGTTTAGATTTGCACAAAACGCCCGTTTGGATTATCGCAGCGGGGGCCGGCTTACTCTCTGCCTCTCAAGATCGCGGCCATTTCGCAGCGGGCTGCGGCGGCCGTGGAACACCGCCAAAACGCGTAACGGGCGTTGTTTCGGGCGCGTACGCTATGACGTATTCGTACACCAGGGCAAAGCGCAGAGGGCGTGACGTGAGATTGGGGCGGCGGTAGCCCTGATAGGCGACCCCAACCAGGGAGCGCATACGGTCGAAGATTGCCGCTATTACCCGGTCGGCCGCGTCGGGATCGTCCTCCGCAATGTAGGCGCGAATTTCGTCAAGATCGTTGAACGCTTCCGAATGGAGCGTATAGCCGCTCACGCCTGGCGCTGCCGTCGCGCTTGGTTTTTTTCCATCAAGCGCCGGTAGGCTTCCTCGCCGTCGATACCCTGCACCTTACCGCTTTCCATTTCGTTGCAGCGTCGATCGAGCATCTCCCGCGTATAGGCGAGTTCGTCATAAAGACCGACTACCGCATCTTCAATAACCTCGGTGGGCTGCCTGCCGGCATCGCGGGCCATCTGGTCAAGTTTCGCCTGCACTTCAGGGGTGAATTGCACTTCCATGGGTCGGCTCCTACCTTTCAGGATAACGCCAAAGATACAGGAAAATACGCGCTGAGGCAAACGTCTGGCCTTAAAACGCCGTCGCCTCGGCGCACCTCTCGCACACGGCGTCCCAGTTGGTGCACGTCGTTCGCGGCCACGCGCGAGTACGAAACGCCCTCCGGATAAACCACCATGTTTGGCCCGCGCTCGCATAGGCCGAGCGAGCCGCACGCCGTAATCTGCACTTGGTCCGCCAATCCCTGGGCCGCGACCTCTGCGCGCAGGCATCGACCACCTTGCGCGAGCCACGTGCTGAGCAGCACGGCGCGCCTTCGGGCTTCTGCCGTTCGCCGCCGATTCGGGCGATATTGGAATAGGGATGATTCCTGTGACTCTGGTGCGCTGGCAGAGCGCGGTCGATTTCGTGGTGCTGACGGCGGCGCTGTATATTCTGTTGCGGTGGGCGCAGCAGGCGCGCGCCTTGCGCGTGGCCCTGGTGGTGCTGGGGCTGCACGCCGGTGCGCTGGTCGCCCGGCACTTCGACCTGGTGCTGACGAGCTGGGTGCTGGATGGCGCGGCTATCCTGGCGATCGTGGTGTTGCTGCTGGTTTTCCAGGCGGAGCTGCGGCGTTTCTTCATGCGGCTCGACAGCCTGCTGAACTGGCGGTCGCAAGCGACGTCCAGGTTGAACGAGACCTACCAGTCGCTGGCGCAAGCTGCTTTCCGGTTGGCGGCGGCTTCGGTGGGCGCGCTCATTGTGATCGTGCGCCGCGATGCCGTCACGGAACTGGTCAGCGGCGGCATTACGCTCGAGAGCGGGGTTTCCCCCGAAATCCTGGAGGCGATTTTCCAGAAGACTTCGCCCGTGCACGATGGCGCGGTGATCGTGCGCGACGACCGCATTGTGCGGGCCGCCGCGGTGCTGCCGCTGACGGAACGCGAGCGGGTGCCCAGCTACTACGGCACGCGGCATCGCGCAGCCATGGGGCTCTCCGAGCGCTGCGACGCGCTGGTGCTGGTGGTTTCCGAAGAGCGCGGCGAAGTCACGCTGATGGAGGCCCGCCGCATCCAACGCCTCGACGACGCGCAGAACCTGGTCCGGATGCTGGAGAAGCTGTGCGCGCAGCCGGCAGTGGGTCTGAAAAGCAAGTTGCGCCAATGGTTCATTTCGAACGCCCGCGTCAAGCTGGCCGCGGTGGGCCTGGCGGCGGCCATCTGGAGCACGTCGTTTCTATCTACCGGAACGACGGTGCGCACGGTCAGCGTGCCGGTGCAGTTTGGGAGCGTCCCCGCGGGCATGGATGTCAATGCGCCAGACCGGCTGGAAGTGGAAGTGCGCGGCAGCGCATGGTTGATGGATTCCGTTGGCCTGACGCGGCTGGTGGCCAGCTTCAATTTACACGGAGCTCGTGCGGGGACCCTGTCCCTGCCGGTGGACGGGGGGAATTTCAACCTGCCGCCCGGGATTGTGATCGAACACGTCTCGCCCACGAAGATTACGGTGCGGCTGATACCGCGGGCGCGCTAGTGCAGCGTCTTCGAAAGAACTACATCGTACAGATAGTCCCTTATATAATGCTGGCAGTTCGGTTGCACCGTGGGGCGGCCAATCATGGCCGCAGCCGCGTTCGGAAAGGCCGGCTGCGGGCAGGATTGCCCAATGCCGCTTTCCTTTCCCAAAACCTCCATTGCTAGTGGGGCAGGACTCCAGTCCTGCGGCCGGCGTCCACGCCGGCCTACTTGCTCGGATATGGCTGATTTGGTTGTGCGAAGAGCGGGTCCTGGAGGACCAGCGCAGACCTGGACATAGGCGTTAAAGTAAGGCCGATCCCGCGCGATGAGTTTCAATCCGCTGTACATCTCCCAGACCTTAGGTGTTTCGAGCGGCTGCGTACGCGGAGCGTTAGTCCATCCACGTCGATTGCTCCCTCCGAGTAGCCGAACCGCGCGGAGCCCCATTGACGCACTCCGGGGATAACGATTCATATGGCACCTTGCCCCCAGAAGCGAGGGGTCGAGCGCCACCGAGAGCTTCGTAAATGGGTAAGCGCTCTTGCGCCGGTAATTCCACGCTAACTATGCCTTTGCCTGCGCTTGGACGAGATCGAAAAGAGACTGGAACATGTGAAACAATCAGTTGGTGCCGCAGATGAACTCCCAGGAACGCGGATTCGCGCTGGAAGACTAAGATATGCGAAAAGGGTTTACGAGAAAACCACAAGGTGACGAGCCTGCGACGCGAGGCAAGAACTACATAACCCCGAGCGGCCTGCAGCGCCTCAAAGATGAGCACCGGTTTCTGCTCACCAGGGAACGCCCGGCCGTGACGGAGGTGGTGGCGTGGGCTGCAAGCAACGGCGATCGCAGTGAAAACGCCGACTATCAGTACGGCAAGCGGCGGCTGCGCCAGATCGATGGGCGGATTCGCTTTCTCACGAAGCGAATCGAGGCTGCGGAAGTGGTTGACCCGGAAACTCCGAGAGCGGGGCAGGCGGCGACGAGGGCATTCTTCGGAGCGACCGTGCGCTATGCGAATGCCGCGGGAACGGAGCGAGTGGTGAGCATCGTAGGCGCCGACGAGGTCGATCTCAACCGCAACCACATCAGTTGGGTCTCGCCTCTGGGGTGCGCGTTGATGAAGTCGGCAGCGGGCGATCGCGTGGTTCTCCACGCCCCGGGCGGCACAGAATACCTGACCGTGCTTGAAGTGTGCTACGAGCGCATTTCGGTGGAACCGTTCCGTGAACCACCTGGAGCCGAGGCCTCGGCAAAGGGATTCCCTCGCCGACGCCAATCCACCTGACGAAGGTTGGCAAACGAAAACTCCGGGCCCCATGGAAGGACGAATTGTGCGCCGACTATGGGCATTCGTTCCGCTATGGCTCGACCGCGGTCAGGATCGCTCGCGTATAACGTCAGACCGTTGACTTGCCCAGATGAGCGAGCAGTCGGCACCGCGTCGATAGGTCGGCTCCTCCTGGACGACGCGCCACCCGGAAAGAGCCCTCAGGGACAAAACTCCGCCGCGCGGAAGTATACCCAGGAGGCCTAATTCGCGGCGCCGGAAGGGGCACTTATTTTAACGCCTATGGCAGACCTGGAGGTCCGCCCCACAAATTATTCAGCATTGCAATTTGTGGGAAAATAAGTGGCATCGGGCAGGATTGCCCACCCCACAAACGCGATGATGACTTACCGGCCAGCGCGGATCTGGCGCCTTGGCCGAAACGTCGATCTATAAAGAACTAACTGGACGATTTACTAGACGGTTCGGCGGCGGCGTGGCGCGTACGATCGTTGTTTGTCGTCTGCGAACCATGCTCGAACTCGGCAGGCCACCAACAACGATGGCCTGCCCCACCGCTAAATCCGCCGCCCGGTTATTTCGTGGACATGTTTACCAGTTGCGTATACTGCCGGCTGATGTTACCCGCATTATCGAGGACCCGCACACTCACTATGTGAGCACCGTCGCCACTTATACCGACCGTAGCCGTGGATGCCGCCACGCTGGCCACCGGACCGCCATCCACCCAATAGAGAATCCGGCTGACGCCGCTGCCGGTGTCGCTGGAGGCGATCGTGACCGAGGTGCCGTCCGCCGCTGCCGCCACGCTGAGGACCGCCGTAGGAGGAGTGAGGTCGGCGGTAGCGGGTGCGGGCAGCAGCAGCACGCCGCCGATAGCGTTCAACGTCAGGCTCACATTGCCGCCGGCAACGGTGTAAGTGGCGCCGCCGATCGCATCCTGCAGCACTGTGCCGTCGGGATAATACGCGCCCACGGGAATTACCGGTGTATTGGCGCTCGAACCATTGTTCAGCGCCACGATGGCTGTCTCGCCGCCTTGAATGGAGCGCGCAAACGCGTAAGTGGCGGGCGCGGCCTTGGGCTGTTGCGTGTCGCCGGTCACCAGCGTGACGAACGTTCCGCTGACCAGCGAGGGATGTTGTTTGCGCAGGTGGCCCAGGGACGTGTAGTAAGCGATCGCGCTCTGGTCCGGGGGGCCATAGACGGTGGGGTCGCCGGGCTGGTCGGTCCACGGATACGGTACGCGGCAGTAGGGATCGGCCAGCGGAAAGCCCTGCCCGTCGTTAGCCAGCGAGGGCGCGTTGATGGCGGCTTCGTCCCCGTAAAAAACGGTGGGCGCGCCGATGTACGTGAACTGGAACAAGGCGGCCAGCTTGAGCCGCTGCTTGGCTTGGACCAGGCCGGTGTCGCCCAGCTCTGTCATGACATAGAGCGCGCGATTGGTGTCGTGCGAGTCCAACAGGTCGAGCATCGCCGCCGTGGCTTGCGGCGGATAGTCGTCGCGCACGGCGCGGTTGGCGGTATCGAACTGGCTGGGCGTGAGTGGGATAATCGCATCGTTGCCGTTGTCGTTGGTATCCACCCAGTTGTAAGGCCAGCGCACGAAGCCGGTGACGTTGCGGCGGAAGCGGTAGTTCATTACCGAATCCATTTGATCGCCGGCCAGCCACTGGCTGGCATTGAACCAGATCTCGCCGATCAGCGGTCCATTGGCGTTGTAGTTCTTCGCGTTGGCGCGCAGCGCGTGCCAGAAGTAATTCGGGACATTCGGCGCGCTGTCGAAGCGCCATCCGGCCGCGCCGGCGTTATACCAATGCAGCATCACGTTGTCGGGCGTTCCGCTGTAGAAGAATTGCTGCACGGCGGACTGCGAGGGGTCCACCAGCGGCAGGCTATTGTAACCGGCCCATCCGTTGTAGCCGGTGGAGGTGCAGGGCACGTTGCTGTTCAGGAATTGGAACCAACTGCGCCACTGCGAGGTCAGCGACTGGCACGCCCCGACCGTGGAAAACTTGCCGTACTCGTTGAAGTAGGTGCTGTCGGAAGAGGCGTCTTCAAAAGTTCCGTCGAGGATCGCGTGCATGCCCCGCTGGTTCAAGGCGGCCACCAGCGAACTCCACGCGGCGTTGCCGCCCAGCGCCGGATCGATGTTCAGGAAGTCGTCGGTATCGTAGCGGTGATTGGAATTGCCGTAGAAGATGGGATTCAGGTACAGCGTGTCGAAGCCCAGCCCTTGGATGTAATCCAACTCGTTCTGAATGCCCAGCAGGTCGCCTCCGTAGAAGATGCTGCCGAAATTCTGGTAGCAGGGAAGGCTCGCATTGTTCGGGTCGCAGAGTGGCGTGTTCCAGGTGGCGACCGCTATGTTGCTCGAGGGCGCAGCGCCATAGAACGAGGGGCAGCCGCTGGTGCTTCCCGCCACGCAGTAGTCGTTGGTGGGGTCGCCATTGCGGAAGCGGTCCGGGAAAATGTGGTAGACGTTGGCGTTGGCCATCCAGGCAGGGGTCTGGAAACTGGGGGCGTAAGCTGTAATCTGGAAGGCATCCAAAGGCTCGCTCGAGGCCGGCGCGCCGGGGCCGTCCTTATTCAGGTTGTCGTAGTCGTCGATGTAATCGTCGCTGTAGTAGGCGGCGCCCGTGCCGTTGAAGATCGCGAATTTGTAGTACACCACGGCCGGCGTCGCGGGGGTGGTGTAGCTTATGCTGTATTCGTCGTAGAGGGTGCCGTTGACGGTTTGGGTTTCAAGGAAAGCCATGGGCGAGTCGACGGGCCCGGTGGTATTGCCGCTGGCGGCATCGAACAGATAGACCCGCAGATTGACGGCGGTGGCGCCCAGGTGGGCGGTGCGCAGACGCAGCGTCACAGCGGCGCCCGCCGGCACAGCGCCTTCCTGGCTGCGATAGTAGGGATCGAAGGTGTTGTGGTACAGCGCTGAAAAATTCACCGCGTTGCTGGAGTTATCGATGGAAAAGGGCGGCGTGCTGGAGCCATTGGCGGTGCTGTTGACGACGAAGTAATGCGGGTAAGTGGCCGACGTGCCGATCGTGCCCCCGATGTTATCGTTGGGAGTCTGGCCGTAGACATAGCCGGCGCTTGAAGTCTCGAGGCCGAGGAAGAGAAACGCCGTGGGCATGCCGCCGCCAGTGATGGCCTGCCACGGGATGGCGAACTCGCGGGCGCTCCCGAAGGACGCATACGCGCCATAGTTGGAAACCGGATTGGTCCAGTTGCCGGCGCCGTCCGCGTTACGATATTCGTTGTAGCCGTTCTTGAAGTAAGTGACGAACTGCGCCCGGAAGGGCAGCGTGGCAATCTGCTCGCCATCGTAAGTGAAGCCGGTGAGATTGCCATTGGTGCTCGCGCCGCCGTTGGGCGGATTGAGCGGGTTCGCATCGATATAGACCACTGCGCCTTCGGTCGGATTGGCGTTGGCGATACCCACATAGAGGCGCGACGCGTCCCAGGTCATGTACCAGACCTGGCTGGTGTTAGTCCCGATCTGGTTAGTGGCGTTCAGGGTGTTGCCATATTCGCCCGGTTGGATGACCCCATCGATCGTGGGCGTTTTGAATTGGGCATGGAGAGGGTAATAGCCGGCCGCCAGGGGAATCGCGGCAAGCGCAAAACGTAACATGCGGGGCTTGAGAGTCATGGCGCCCTCCTGATCTCCGAAGTATACACTGCCGGAGGCAGCGTCTTACAAGTTATTCGTGACGCAACGCAACCACGGGATCCAGCATGGCAGCCCTGCGCGCCGGCAGAAAGCTCGCAGCCGATGCGGCCAGGATCAGCCCTATGACGACTGCGGCGTAGGTGCCAGGATCGGCCGCCGTGACGCCATAGAGCAGCGAGGCAAGGTAGCGGGTCAAGACCAAAGCCGCGGCCACACCCGAGAGTGCGCCTGCCGCAACCAGGACCGCGCCTTCCTTCATCACCAGCGAGAGCACGGCGGCGGGCGTTGCGCCCAATGCCATACGGATGCCGATCTCCTGGCTGCGCTCGGTGACCGCGAACGCCAGCACGCCATATACGCCGACGATGGCCATCAGGAATGCGATGGCGGCGAAGGCGGCGAGCAGCACAGTGTTAAAGCGCGGGCTGGCGGTCGCCTGGCCAATGGCATCGTCCAGCGTCTCGATTTTGGCGAAGCTGCCGGGATGGTCCGCGCGTAATTCGTCGCGCAGGGCGCGTGCGAAGGCATCCTCGCCGGCAATGGTACGGACCATGAAGAGTACGTTGGCCGCGTTCGGTATTCTGGTGTCGTTGACGAACGCTTCGGGCAGCGCCGGTTGATTCAATCCCTGGTTTTTCGTGTCGGCCGCCACGCCAACAACCGTCTTCCAAGGGCCTGCGCGGCCTCCCAGAATCTGTTTGCCGATGGGGCTCTCTCCAGGGAGATAGGCGCGGGCGGCCGCTTCGTTCACGACTGCCAGCGTGCCGGGCGGATCGCCTTCCGTAAAGAAGCGGCCCGCGACCAGGCGCGTGCCCGCGGCCTTGAGGTAGTCCGGCCCCGCGCCGCACACGGCGATCCCGTCGCCGCGATGGAACGGCTCCGGCAGCGGCCGGTCGGAGCGCGAGAACGTGACCCAAAAGGCCCCTCCGGAAAGGGGCGTGCACTGGGTGAGCGCGGCGGCTTCGGTGCCGGGAATGCGTTGCATATCCGCCAGCACGTCCGCAGCTAGCGCATCGCTCGCGGAACCCTGGAAACCCGCCGCGCGCAGGCGGACAGTGAGGGAGTGCTCCGGCCGGAAGCCCAGACGATCGTTCTGCATATGCCAGAGTGTTTCGAATAGCAGCGCCGCGCCCGACAGCAGGATCAGGGACAGCGCCACTTCCGCCGCCACCAGGGCGCGCCGCATGACCCGCTGTCCGCTCGCCGCACCGCCGCGGCCGGCCTGCTGCAAAACGGATTGGAGATCGACGCGCCCGGCCCGGAGCGCGGGCAGGCCGCCGAAGACGATCGCGGTGGCCACCGAGACCAGTAGGGCGATGCCGAAGACCCGGAAGTCGGTAGTGACTTCGCTCAGCCGCGGCAACTCGCCGGCGGCAAAGTGCACAAAGCCGCGCAGGGCGGCCGCTACCAGGAGCATGCCGGCCGCTGTGCCCGCCGCGATCAGCAGCGCGATTTCGGTGAACAACTGACGCGCCAGTCGTCCGCGGCCGGCACCCACCGCGGCCCTTATCGCAAGTTCCCTGGCGCGCGCCGACCAGCGGGCCAGCAGGAGATTCGCGACGTTGGCGCAGGCGATGGCCAACAGGCATCCGGCGGCGCCCATCAGAATCAGCAGCAGTGTGCGCACGTTGCCGGCGCGATGCTCCTGGAGCGGCTGCAGCACGACGCTCGAATCCGCCCGGAACATTTGCGGGTCGTTACGTTTGCTGGCGGCGAACAGGATATCGACATCGGCGCGCGCATGCGCCATGGTGATGCCGCGCTTGAGCCGTCCAAAGACCACCCAGGTCGACATGCTGCGGTCGCGATGGCTGGCGGTGGGCGAAACGGGAAGGGTGGCGAGAAGGTCGACTTTGGCGTCGACGGGATAGATGAACGAGGGCGGCAGCACTCCGACGACCGCGTATGGCAGCCCGTCGAGCGTGATGGTGGAACCCAAAACGTCGCGCCGCGCGTGGAAGCGATTGCGCCAGAACTGGTTTGTGAGCACGACGGATTTGGCGCCGTTGGGAAGTTCTTCATCCGGCCGGAACCCGCGGCCCAGGGCGGGCGCGACAGCGAAGGTATCGAGGAAGTTGGCCGAAACGCGGCCGGCGTGCACCTCGGCTGGGTCGGGCCCACCCAGCAGCATGGCGCTCGTCAAACTGGCCTGGGTGGCGGCGAGATTTTGAAAGACGCGATTATCGCGCCGCCAGGACACGTAATCCGGCGATGGCAGAAATTCGAGGTCGCCATAACGGATCGCCACCCACACGAGCCGCCCGGCCTCGGCATAGGGCAGCGGCCGCAGGAATACGGTATCGGCGATGCTGAAGACCGCGGTGGTGGCGCCGATCCCCAGGGCCAGCGAGAGCACCGCGGCGGAGGCGAATACGGGCGCACGGCGCAGCACGCGGGCCGCATAGCGAACGTCCTGCCAGAGGCGCGCGAAGCCGGCGTGCCCACGCACGTCACGGCTGACTTCCATGACCAGCGCCCTGCTCCCGAATTGCCGGCCGAACAGGCGCCGGGCTTCCATAGCGGCCTCGGCGCGCGGCAGGCCGCGCTCCATCAACTGCTTCGTTTCGATCTCGAGGTGAGCCTGGAGTTCCTCCTCGAGATCGGCGTCGGTTGCTTGTTTCTTAAAGAAGCGCCGCATGGCTTCATTCCTTGACGGGTTTCATGGTGCGGGCCACCGCGCGCACCAGTTGTTTCCACCTGGATTGTTCTTCGAGCAGCTGCCGCTTACCCTTCGGGGTGAGCTTGTAATAGCGGGCGCGGCGGTTGGCTTCCGACATTTTCCATTCCGAGGCGAGCCAGCCTTGCCGTTCCAGCCGGTGCAGGGCTGGGTAGAGCGAGCCATGCTCGACATGCAACGCATCCTGCGACCGGGCGCGGATCGACTGTCCGACGCCATGGCCGTGTTGCGGCCCCCACTGGAGCACCTGGAGGATGAGCAGGTCGAGCGTGCCCTGGATGAATTCGATGCGGTCCGGCATATTTGACACTATAGCAGATTCTCTACCAGAGTGCGTCTACTAAAAGGCGGTCTACGAGGCGGCCGCCAAAACCCTTGGAGGGCGGCCAATCCTGGCCGCAGCCGCCTTTTTAGGCGGCCAGAGCCGGCTGAAAGCCGGCTGCGGGCAGGATTGCCCGCCCTCCAAGGGTTTTCGACTGAGCCACACATAGCCGCATCGCAGTATCCTATGGATGGAGAAGTTTATGGACAACGAAGGCCTCAACATCGTGGACCGGCGCACGGGCGCCGCCTACGATCTGCCCTTTTACAAAGGCGCCATCCGCGCGGCGGATTTGCGCCAGATCAAGACCGGACCCGAAGACTTCGGCGTGATGACTTACGATCCGGCCTTCTTGAATACGGCGTCCTGCCAGAGCGCCATCACCTTCATCGACGGCGACAAAGGCATCCTGCGGTATCGCGGATATCCCGTCGAGCAGTTGGCCGAGAATTGCACCTTCCTGGAGGTCGCCTACCTCCTGCTTAAGGGCGAACTGCCCACCGCGGTGGAACTCAAGCAATGGGTGGAGAGCATCACCAGGCACACCATGCTTCACGAGACCAGCAAGAAATTCCTGGAAGGCTTCCGCCACAACGCTCATCCCATGGGCATGTTCATCAGCACAGTGGCGGCGCTCTCGACCGTGTACCCGGACTCCCGCCACGTGCTGGACCCGGAGGTCCGTTGGTTGCAAATCCACAGGCTGATCGGCAAGGTTCCCACCATTGCGGCTTACACTTACCGCCACAGCGTCGGCTTTCCCTACGTCTATCCCGACAACGATCTCAGTTACGCCGCGAACTTCATGAACATGCTCTGGAAGATGGTCGAGCCGAAGTACCAGGCTAACCCGGTTCTGGCGCGCGCTCTCGACATCCTGTTCATCCTGCACGCCGACCACGAACAAAACTGCAGCACCAACGTGATGCGCGCGGTGGGCAGTTCGCAGGCCGATCCGTTTCTGGCCACCGCGGCCGCCGCAGCGGCGCTATCCGGCCCGCTGCACGGCGGCGCCAA
>DATKFU010000067.1:0-22638 GCA_035511215.1 Bryobacteraceae bacterium
ACATTTACCAGGACAACCTGGTGGGCGTGGATTTCTGCGAACAGATGGTCAAAGAAACCAACCCGGGCGTGTGGGCCAAAGCTCAGAAGACGGCATCCCCCCATGGCGACTTGCACGGGTATCGGACTATCGCGGACATCATGACCGCCCTAAATCCGTTCACCGGCACGTTCTATAGGGAGGCTCTGCAGATGAGCCGGCTGACACGCGAGATGTTCTGCCTGATGGAGGGGCGCCACGTGCATCCCTCTACGCTGTATCCAGGCGGCGTCGGGACGGTGCCCACCGTGCAGCTTTTCACCGACTACATGGTGCGGTTGATGAAATACGTGGAATTCGTGAAGAAAGTTGTTCCGCTGCACGACGATCTGTTCGATTTTTTCTACGAAGCTCTGCCCGGATACGAGGAAGTCGGACGGCGGCGCATCCTTCTGGGTTGCTGGGGCTCGTTCAACGATCCCGCCATCTGCGACTATACTTACAAGAACATGAATCAGTGGGGCCGATCCATGTTTGTAACTCCCGGCGTGATCGTCGACGGCCAGGCAGTGACTCACGATCTGGTCGACATCAATTTGAACATTCGCATCCTGCTGGGCAGTTCGTACTACGACGATTGGGAGCACGGCGAGACGTTCGTCAAGCAGGATCCGCTTGGCAACCCCGTCGACCAGCGCCATCCCTGGAATCAGACCACCACCCCCAGGCCGCAGAAGCGGGACTTCTCCGGCAAGTACACCTGGGTGATGTCGCCGCGCTGGTACGACAAGCGCACCGGCGATTATCTGGCGCTGGACACCGGCGGCGGCCCGATCGCCCGCTTCTGGTCGACTGCGTTGGCGGGACTGGTGGACATCGGCTATCTCAAGGCTACCGGGAACAGCGTCAAGATTTACCTTCCGAAAACGGTATCGCTGCCGGAGGTCGAGTTCGAGTGGAAGATTCCGAAATGGAGTAATGCGATCGAGCGAGACAGGGCGCGCACTTACTTCCAGGCCTACTCCGCGGCGGCGGCGCTGCACTTCGCCGAACAGGCCCTGAAGGAACTGCACGCTGGGCGCACCAGGACCTGGTCTGAGTTCAAGGTGCCCGACGAAGCCATCGGCTGCGGCTTCCACGAAGCCGTACGCGGCGTGCTTTCGCATCACGTAGTCATCCGCGATGGCAAAATCGCTAACTATCATCCCTATCCGCCGACACCATGGAATGCCAACCCGCGCGATGTCTATGGGACGCCGGGCCCATACGAAGACGCGGTACAGAACACGCCCATCTTCGAGGAAAATGGTCCGGACAAATTCAAGGGCATCGATATCATGCGCGCCGTGCGCAGCTTCGACCCCTGTCTGCCTTGCGGCGTGCACATGTATCTGGGCAAGGGGAAGGTGCTGGAGACCGTCCATTCGCCTACCTTCGGCGTGCATTCTTAGAGCCTCATGCAAACGACAAAGTCAGTCCGGCAGCACGCCGGCCGCATTGAGGAGTTGGTCCGCAAACTGGAGTCGTCCGCCGATCCTGGCTCCCTGGCTACTGCCAGGGACTTGGTGCAATCGCTGATGGAACTCTACGGCGCGGGCCTGGATCGGCTGACGGAAATCATCGCGGAAAAGGGCGAGGCCGGCCGGGAGATCCTCGACGAACTCGGCCGCGATGGGCTGGTGGGCAATCTGCTGGCGGCCAACGGGCTGCATCCGCTGGATCTCGAAACCCGCGTGCGGCGGGCGCTGGAGAAGCTGCGCGCGCGCTTACGTTCCGAAGCCAGCGTCGACCTGCTGGGAGTTGACGAAGGCGTAGTCCGTCTGTGTCTGCGATCGAGCGGATCGATCTGCGGCTCCTCTGCCGGCTCGCTCAAGCCGGTAATTGAAGACGCCATGTATGAGGCGGCGCCCGACCTGGTTCAGCTCGCCATCGAAGTAGTTGAGCAGCCGAGCGCCGTCCGCGGCTTCGTGCCATTGGAGAAACTGGCGGGACATGGTGCCGGCATATGAGCGCCGGCGGGCTCGCTAGTGCCCTGGGCGCTTTGGGAAGGTTCGCATCCCCACGCCGCCGCGTCGAAGCCTGCGAACTGTGCGCGGCGGAACTGGCCGACGATCATCCCCATCTGGTGGATGCAAAGGCGCGCAAGCTGCTGTGCTCGTGCCTAGCTTGTGCCCTCCTTTTTGGCTCGCAGACCGGCTCGAAATACAAACGCGTGCCCCGGCGAATCCGGTTTCTGGCCGGCTTCCGCCTCACCGATGTCGCGTGGGAAAGCCTGACGATCCCGATCGGCTTGGCATTTTTTTTCGAAAGCAGCCCGGCCGCGCGAGTGGTCGCGCAGTATCCCAGCCCGGCGGGCGCTACCGAATCTCAATTGCCGCTCGATACGTGGAGCGGCCTGGTCGCCGGAAATCCGGTTCTCGCGGAAATGCAATCGGATGTGGAAGCCTTGCTGGTAAACCGGCTGGGTCCTGTCCGCGGATATTCCGCCGCGGAGTATTATCTGCTGCCCATTGACGAATGCTACAAACTGGTGTGGCTGATCCGCGCGCATTGGCAGGGCCTCTCCGGCGGTTCCAACGTCTGGAAACACCTGGAGTCGTTCTTTGCGGATTTGAAAGCCCGTGCGGGAGCGACCTATGCCTGAGTTGAGCTTCCGGATAGAAGGAGCCCGAGCGGTGCCGTACGCCGTTGCGCCGCTCCTGGGTTTCGATCTGCAGGTGACAAACACCAGCCTCGAGCGCATACATACCATCGCGCTCCGGTGCCAGATTCAGATCGAAGCAGCTCGCCGCAGCTACGATCCGAAGGACCAGGAGCGCATGCGGGATTTGTTCGGCGATCCCCACCGTTGGGCGCAGACGCTACGCAGCATGTTGTGGACGCAGGTCAGCGTAATCGTACCCGGCTTCTGTGGCACAACGCACGTGGAACTGCCGGTACCCTGTACGTTCGACTTCAACGTGGCGGCCGTGAAATACTTCCATGGTCTGCGGGATGGTGAGGTTCCGCTGTGCTTCCAGTTTAGCGGAACGGTCTTTTATGAATCCGCAGACACCGGGCTGCAGGTAGCGCCGATCCCGTGGGATAAAGAGGTCAAGTTCCGGCTGCCGGTTAAGCAGTGGAATGAGATGATGGAGTTGTATTATCCGAACAGCGCCTGGCTTTGCCTCCGGCGCGACGTCTTCGAGCGGCTCTATCGATACAAGGTCCGTATGGGTACGCCGGCGTGGGAAGAGACGCTGGAAGGCCTTCTGGAAGGCCTGCAGAAAGGGCAGGAGGAAGAGGTGCGCGCATGAGCTTGGAATTGGTCGAGCGCATCGCCAACGCCTTACTCTACGAGGGTTACATGCTGTACCCGTACCGCCCCTCGTCGGTGAAGAACCAGCGCCGTTTCAACTTCGGCGTGCTGCCTCCCCCGGCCTACAGCGCGTTGCAGTCCGGCGCCGAGTCGTCCACCATGCGCACCGAGTGCCTGGTCTGCGGAGGCCCTGAAACCAGGCTGGATGTGCACCTTAGATTCCTGCAAGTGATGCCGGGGCCGTTGCCGGAATCGTGGCAGAATGCGGTCGAGCGGGAGGTGCGCCTGGTGGACTGTCGCCTGCACGACCTGGCGGCCCACGGGCGGCGGGAGCAGTTCCATTTTCCGGCGTGCGATCCCGGAAGTTACTCCGTCGACGGCGCTGTAACCGTGATGGCCCGGCCTCTACAGCCGGAGTTGTTCCAGGTGGCCGCGCACGTAGTGAACCGCACGCCTTTGGAGTCTCCTGAAAAACTCAGCCGGGAGGAGGTACTGCCGTATTCGATGGCGGCCGCCCACACGATTCTGGCAGTGCGCGATGGCGGGTTCGTTTCGCTGCTCGACCCGCCCGATGAACTGCGGGAGGCGGCTTCGGAATGTCGCAACGCCGGTACCTGGCCGGTGCTGGCCGGTGAACCCGGGCAACGCGGCTGCATGCTTTCCTCGCCCATCATTCTCTACGATTACCCGCAGATCGCTGCGGAGAGTCCCGGAGACCTGTTCGATGGAACCGAGATCGACGAGATACTGACGCTGCGCATCATGACTCTCACGGAAGATGAGAAGGCGGAGATTCGCAACGGCGACGAGCGCGCCCGCCGCATTCTGGAGCGGACGGAGATGCTGCCGCAGGAGCAATTCATGAAGCTGCACGGCGCGCTGCGCGGATTGCGCCCGGTGGAGGAAGCGCAGTGAACGAGTGGGAATGGCAACTGCTCGAAGACAGGAGTCCGGTGGAATGCCTCCCGGTGAACGGGGTCGAGCTCCGAACGGGTTCCCGTGTCCGGCTGCGCCCGCGGAAGGGTGGCGATGTCTTCGACCTGGCGCTGGAGGGCAAGATCGCCACCATCGAGTGCATTGAACAGAACTATGAAGGGAAGTTTCATTTTGCGGTAGTGTTGGATGAAGATCCGGGGCGGGACATGGGCATGCTGCGCCAGCCCGGCCACCGGTTTTTCTTCGACCCGGAAGAAGTGGAGCCGGCCAAATGAATTCGCCGCGCATTCTGGTTGCCGGTATCGGGAACATCTTCCTGGGCGACGACGCGTTCGGAGTCGAGGTAGTCAAACGGCTGTCGCACCGCGAGTTGCCGGGTTGCGTTAGTGTGGTGGACTATGGGATCCGCGGCCTGGACCTGGCTTACGCGTTGCTGGACAATTATGACGTGGCCATCCTGGTGGACGCAACTGGGCAGGGCGGAGACCCGGGCACGCTGTATGTTCTGGAGCCGGAGTTGAATGACGTGGACGCGGACCGGCCTCAATCCGTCTCAATGGACGCGCACGCCATGGACCCCATGCGTGTGCTGGACATGGTGAGGGCCATGGGCGGACGGCCCAGGCAGGTGCTGGTGGTCGGGTGTGAGCCTGCCACCTTCGGCGGCGAGTTCGAGGGAACGATGGGGCTCAGCGCCCCGGTCGAATCGGCGGTCGGCGGCGCGATCGCCATCGTCGAGTCGCTGATCGCGAAGGTCGCTCAGCCGGTGGACGGCTCGACAAGTGAATTTCAAACTGCGACATCGTGAATCGCAGGAAAACGGAGTAGACCAACATGTGTCTGGCTATCCCTGGAAGGATCGTGGAGCTTCTGCCGGAGCGGGAGAACCTCGCGTTAGTGGAGGTATCCGGCGTCCGGCGCAAGATCGATGTCGGGCTCCTTGCCGAAGATCCGGCCAAGGCGGGCGATTGGGTGCTGATCCATGTGGGCTTCGCCATGAGCAAAATCAGCGAGCGCGATGCCGCCGACCAGATGCGCGTGCTTGCTATGCTGGGGGAGGACGAGGCGGCCATGCAGGAGATCGAAGGATACGGTCTAGTCCATGCGATTCGTCGATGAATTTCGCGAACCCGAACTGATCGCCAAGGCGGCCCAGGAGATCCGCCGGCTGGCTGACTCCCAGCGCCACTACCGGCTAATGGAGGTCTGCGGGGGCCACACGCATGCGATCTATCGCTTCGGACTGAAGGACCTGCTGCCACCTAACATCGAACTGATTCACGGGCCTGGTTGCCCGGTCTGTGTACTGCCCATGGGCCGCATTGACGACGGCTTGTCCATGACGGAACAGCCGGACGTGATTTTCACTGCGTTCGGCGACATGATGCGCGTGCCGGGTACTCGCGGCAGCCCGCTCGAATACAAAGCCCGCGGCGCCGATATCCGCCTCGTGTATTCCCCCGCGGATGCACTTAAGCTGGCCCAGGCCAATCCCGACCGGCACGTCATGTTCTTCGCCATCGGATTCGAGACTACAGCGCCCTCCACCGCGCTTACACTCATGCGCGCCCGGGCCCAGGGAGTCCGGAACTTCTCGGTGTTTTGCAATCACGTAACCATCATCCCGGCCATCCGCGCCATTCTGGACTCGCCCGACATGCGCCTCGATGCATTCATCGGGCCGGGGCACGTATCAACAGTAATAGGCTGCCGGCCGTACGAGTGGATCGCGCGCCACGAAGGCAAACCGATAGTGGTTTCGGGCTTCGAACCGCTCGACCTGCTGGAATCCATCGTGATGCTGCTGCGCCAATTAAGGGAGGGCCGCGCGGAGGTCGAGAATCAATACAAGCGCGTAGTTCCATGGGAAGGAAATCGCGCGGCGTTGCACGCCATGGCCGAGGTCTTCCAGTTACGTCCGTACTTCGAGTGGCGCGGCATGGGCTTCATCTCGCAGTCGGCGCTGCGGCTGCGCGATAGCTACGCGGAATTCGACGCCGAACAGCGCTTCCGGATTCCCGGCATACGCGTGACCGATCCCAAGGCCGCGCAATGCGGCGAGGTTCTCAAAGGCGTATTGAAACCGGCCCAGTGCAAACTCTTCGGCAACGAATGCACGCCGGAGCGGCCCGTGGGCGCGCTGATGGTTTCCTCGGAAGGCTCCTGTGCGGCATATTACAATTACGAGCATCGCAAGGCCGCGTTGACAGCTCTGACTATGCCGGCCCCGGCGCCCTGAAGGCGGTATGCGCATGCAGGCGGTCCCCAAGATCCGGTTCCGTGACACACAGATCGAGATGGCGCATGGCGCGGGAGGCAAGGCCAGCCGCAGGCTTGTCGAAGGGCTGTTCGTGCCCCTGCTGGGCGCGCTGCCCGCCGGGCCCTTGGGCGATGCCGCCTACGTGCGGATGAATGGCACGCGCCTCGCCATTACCACCGACAGCTTCGTGGTGAAGCCCTTGCGCTTTGCGGGCGGCTCCATCGGCGAACTGGCGGTCAATGGGACGGTGAACGACCTGGCGGTATCGGGCGCGCGGGCCGAAACGCTGGTCGTCACCTTTATACTCGAGGCCGGACTCCCCACGGATGTGCTCGAACAGGAAGTGCGCGCCATGGCCGCCGCGGCATGCCGGGCAGGCGTAGTCATCGCCGGTGGCGACACCAAAGTTGTCGAGCATGGTAAAGCCGACCGCATGTACATTAGCAGTTCCGGTATCGGCCGGTTGATTGACGGCGTCGAGGTGTCGGCGCAATCCGTGCGTCCAGGCGATCGGATTCTCCTCTCCGGCCCCATCGGAGACCACGGCATCACCATCCTGCTAGCCAGGGGAGAGTTGGATTTCGAAGCCGAGATTTGTTCCGATACGCGCTCGGTGCTTCCTCTGGTGGAGGCTATCGCGGCGGCGGCCGCGCCGGGCATTCGCTGGATGCGCGATCCTACCCGCGGCGGCGTAGCTACCGCGCTGAACGAGCTGGCGCTCGATTGCGGCTTGGGCATTTGCCTGGCCGAAGAACGGATTCCCATTCACGAGAGTGTGCGCGGCGCATGTGAGCTGCTCGGCCTGGAGCCCATGCACATCGCCAATGAGGGACAATTTCTCGCGGTCGTCGCGCCGGAATTCGCGAACGCCGCGCTGGCCGCGTTGCAGGCCGCGCCGGGGGGACAGGCGGCGGCTATGATCGGCGAAGTGCGCCAGCAGCCGGCCGCCACCGTGCTGGTCTCCACTTTGTACGGCGGCACGCGCGTGATCGACATGCTGGTGGGTGACCCGCTGCCACGCATTTGTTAAGGATGCATGTGCTCGAGCTTGTAGCATGACCAACCTCGATACCGATCTCGCCAAACGCATTGCAGATGGCCTCCTCGAACGCAACCAACTATGCGACGAATTCTTCGCCGCGGAAGCGCCGCGCCTGGCGCAGGCCTCGCGTGAGATGGCGGATCGCTTCCTGCGCGGAGGCCGCCTGCTGGCCTTCGGACGCGGTCCTTACGCCACCGATGCGCAGCACGTCTCGGTCGAATTCGTCCATCCTGTAATCGTCGGCAAGCGGGCTCTGCCGGCCCTGGACTTGTACATGGCCTTCCGGCCCTGGCTTGAAGCCATTCTGCGCGCCGACGATATGGCGATGGGGTTCGGCCCTCCCGATGGCGATCCGGAAGTGTGGTCGGCGCTGGACATGGCGCGCGCGCGGCGGGTCATGACATTCGCCTTGCCCGGACTAGCAGGCGATTACGCCGTGGCCGCGCCCACCGAGCATCCTTTCATGCATCAGGAGATCGTCGAGATGCTCTACCACGTGCTTTGGGAGACCGTGCATGTGTTCTTCGAGCACCGCGAGTTGGGACTGGACACGGGCGATGCCGGCTTCCTTTATCCGTTCCTGGGACAACAGAAGCAGCAGACGGACGACGTGCTGGCCGAGGTGGCCGCATCCATCCGGCTCAAAGTACAGGACGACGCAATCCTGCGGACGCAGGTAGCCGCGGAGCAGGCCAAAGCCATCGCCGCCTCGGCGCAGGCCATCCGGCAATGCGTCCTGGGCGGCGGCAAGTTGATTCTGTTTGGCAACGGCGGATCGGCCACTGACGCCAACGATTGGGCGCTCGACTGCGTGTCCCCTCCCGAGGGCTACCGGCCAATCCCGGCAGTGTCGCTCGCTCTGGAGCCTGCCAATATCACCGCCGTCGCTAATGACGTGGGCACGGACGTGATCTTCCTGCGGCAGCTCATCGCTCAGGCGCATCCCGGCGACATGGCTGTGGGGATTTCGACCAGCGGCGGTTCGCGCAACATTGTCATGGCGCTGGAAGAGGCGCGCAAGCGCAAGCTCACGACTGTAGCACTGCTGGGCTATGACGGTGGCGAGGTCTTGCGCCGGGGCCTAGCTGATTTCCCCATCGTGGTTCACTCCGACTATATTCCACGTATCCAGGAAGTGCAGGCGTCGATTTACCACATCGTACGCGAGTTAGTGGGGCGGGACTCCTAGTCCCGCGGCCGGCGTCCTCGATAGCTCGGCGCCTCCGCGCTGCGATAGAATTCGGTCTGGCGCTCTTTTCCCATGCGCACCTATTTCGTCTTATTAACCCTCACCGTCCCGCTCGCCCACGCCCAGGTCCGCGTCTGGCAGGCCACCCTGACTTTGCCCACTTACGAAGAGGGTGCGCCCGATCCCAACCCGCCCTTCGACGCCTTCTCCACCAGCCGCTTCAGCTACCCCTACACCCTGCGCGAGAACCTCACCAACCACCCCGTCCCGCACGCCTGGCGCGCCGTCTATCTGGAGAACGAATATCTCACATGCTCCGTCCTCCCCGATATCGGCGGCCACGTGTATACCTGCCTCGACAAGATCGCCGGCCAGCCCATGTTCTACGCCAACCCGTCGATCAAGAAGGCCAACATCGGCTACCGCGGGGCTTGGGCGGCCTTCGGTATCGAGTTCAATTTTCCGGTCTCCCACAACTGGGTTTCCATGTCGCCGGTGCAATTCAGTTTTGCCAACCACCCCGACGGCAGCGCCTCGGTCTGGGTCGGCAACATCGACCGCGTCTACGGCATGGAGTGGCTGGTGGAGCTACGCCTCCGCCCCGGCAGCACGGTTCTCGAAGAGCGTGTCGCCCTGAACAATCGCAGCGACGTGCGCCATCGCTTCTACTGGTGGAACAACGCGGGCATTGAAGTGAAAGACGATTCGCGCATCTACTATCCCATGCGCTTCACTGCCAGCCACGGCTTTACCGACGTGGATACCTGGCCGGTCGATTCCACCGGCAAAGATCTCAGCCTGATCCGCAACCAGACCGACGGTCCCGTTTCGCGCTTCGTCCACGGCAGCCGCGAACCGTTCATGGGTGTCTGGCGGCCCGACACCAACTCTGGCACGGTGCACTTCGCCGATTACGCCGAGCTTCCCGCCAAGAAAATCTGGTCGTGGGGTGTGGACGCCGATGGCCTCGACTGGCGGCGCGCGCTCTCCGATAACAACAGCGCTTATGTCGAGGTGCAGGCTGGCCTGTTCCGCAACCAGGAGACCTACGCCTTCCTGGAGCCGCGCCAGACCATCCGCTTTTCCGAATACTGGATGCCGGCGCGCGGCATCGGCGGCATTGCCCGCGCCAACCTTGCCGGCATATTGAACCTCACCCGGCGGGATGGCGGACTCATCGCCGGCTTCAACGCCAACCACAACATCGCGGCCGCATCGATCCGCATTCTGCAGGGCCAGCGCGTCCTCGCACAGGAGACCGCCGGCCTGACGCCGGAACATACCTGGACGCATGAGATCCGGAACATCGCTGCCGAACCATGCACTTTCGAATTGCGCGACGCCGGCGGCGTCCTGTTGCTCCGCCATACCGAAGGCGAATACGATTGGACGCCCGCAGCGGAAGTCCACACGGGGCCGCAGGCCCATCCCGCCGAGGACGATTGGCTCAAACGGGGCACCGACCAGGAACTGCAGGGTGAATTGCTGGTCGCGTTGCGCTCTTATCGGGACGGACTGCAACATTCCCCCGGAGATTTTGCGCTGAGCATCGCCGCCGGACGGCTGTGCGCGGGCCTGCAGCGCTATGCCGAAGCCATCCGCTATCTGGAGCCCGCCGCTGCGCGGGCCACTTGGGATCCGGAGATCGCCTATTACCTCGGGCTCGCCTACCATGGCGCCGGCGACTACGCCAAAGCCCGCCCCGCTTACGAAACGGCCGCGCGCATGCCCTCCTGGCGCGCCGCGGCAAGCTTGAAACTGGGCGAGCTAATGGCACGCGAAGGCGACCGCGAGGGCGCTCTCCGATTCCTGCATGCCGCCGCCAGCGACCTGCGCACCACCGAAGAGAGCGTGGTGCTGGAGGGTGCGCGCGAGTCGCCCGGGCAGGCGCCGCAAAGCGCATTCTTGCAATGGGCGGCCGGGCCGCACGACGACCCGGCATTGCTGCGCTTCCTGGCCGCCGACCCCGCGCGGGTACTCGAAATCGCCGCCGGGTACATGCGCCTCGGCCTGTACCGGCCCGCCGTGGATCTGTTGGCGCGCGACTTTCCGCCAGTCCCAGCCGATGAAACCGAGCCGGGCGCAGTTCTCCCGCAACAGCATCCGCTGGTCGCCTACTACCGCGGTTATTGCCGCGCGAAGCTGGGCGAATCCGCGGCGGCGGACTATGCAGCCGCGCAGAAGCTATCCACGATGTACGTTTTCCCAAGCAGTGACGAGGATTTGGAAGTATTGCGCGCCGCAGTCCAAGCCAATCCCGCCGACATGACCGCCCGCTACCTGTTGGGCACGCAATACTTCGCCCGAGGCCTGGTCGACGAGGCCTTGGCCGAATGGAACGCCGCGCGCCGTGCGGACGCCCGCATTCCCGTCCTGCACGCCGATATCGGACAAGCCCTGCTGCGCGAGAAGCACGACTCCAGCGGCGCGCTGCAGGCCTTCCGCGAGGGCTTGCCCGTCGATCCGCTGAACCGCAAGCTCTACGAAGGCCTGGATGAAGCGCTCAGCCTCATGGGGCATCCCGCACGCGAGCTGGCCGCATCGCTGGAGCGCTATCCGGACCTGCCGCACATGCCCGCCGAACTGGTGTACGCGCTGGCGCTCTCGCGCGCCGAAACCCTGGAATTCAACGACGCCACGGCGCTGTTTCACGACCGTTTTTTTCCGCGCGAGGAAGGCGGCACCAATGTCCGCCAGGTCTGGGTGGAGGTGAAGATCCTGCAAGCGTTCAGCCAAGCCGCCGCGGGCCAGTGCGACTCCGCTAAGGCCGCCGTGGATGGCATCGGCGCCGCGGCTCCCGGCTTGCCATTCACCAAGGACGGCCTCGAACCCTTCGTGGATGCCGCCCGCACGCAGTATCTGATCGGGCAGGTGGAGGCGCGCTGCGGCCGTGCTCCCCAGGCGGCCGAGCGTTGGCGCCGCGTCGCCGCCGCCACAGGCATAGCGGACCTGGTCTGGGCATCGAGAGCGGCCAGGAAACTCGACGGTTACAACAACGCGGAGTGGACCCAGCGGCTGGAAGCGGCTTTGGCCCTGGCGTCGGCGCAAGCCGTGTCCGGATCGCCCTACACCGCCGGTATGCTGGAGGCGGCGCTCGGCAAGCCTGCCCCCGCTCGCGCGTATTTCGAACATACGCTGCTGCTTCCCGACCGTATGATGTCGCACCACCTCAGCCGAATGGCCATGGCCGCTGAGCCCTGATGCTACAATGACGCAGAATGGCCGCGCGCCTCGAACCCGCTCCCAGAGCGCCCAGCCTGAGCCTGGTGGATCTGCGCGATTTGCGCTCCGGCGACCTCGGTCTCCTGCTCGACGAAGAGGTCGAAACCTGGCGCCAACTCCTCGACTGGGACTTCGGCAAATCGGCTGAACTGGTGCGCCGGTTCCTGGACATGCGGGCCCTCAGCGGATTCGCGCTGGTGGGCGACGGCGAGGCCGCTGGTTATGCCTATTATGTGCTCGAAGAACACAAGGGATTGATCGGCGATATCTTCGTGCGGGATGCCTTCCGCACCGTCGAGAACGAGAACCGGCTGCTGGAGTCCGTTCTGGCGTCCCTGATCGCCGCGCCTCAGGTCGGCCGGATCGAGTCGCAGCTCATGATGTGCCATTCGACCGGCGGCCTGCCCATGCCCCGCTATCTCAACTCCTTCGAACGCAATTTCATGATGCTCGAAATGCCGCGGGCCGTTCTGGGTCCCGCACGCCGCTGGGGGCGCGCCCTGGTCCCGGCCACCAGCCGCGTCTACTTCGAGAAGTGGGCCGACCAGCACCAGGAGCCGGCCGCCCAGTTAATCGCGGCGGCCTACCAGGATCACGTGGACAGCCTCATCAACGATCAATACCGCTCGGTGGGCGGGGCCCGGCGATTCTTGTTCAACATCGTGCAGTATCCGGGATGCGGAACGTTCTACAAGCCCGCGTCCGTGGCGGCTTTCGAGCGCGTGAGCGGACGGCTCTGCGGCATCTGCCTGGCCAGCCTGGTGATGCCCTACTGCGGCCACATCACCCAAATCTGCGTGGCCCCCTGGGTACGCGGGACCGGCGTGGGCTACGAATTGTTGCGGCAGTCGCTCACTTTGCTGCGCGAGGCCGGCTGCCGCAAAACCAGTCTCACCGTAACCGCCTCGAATCGGGAAGCCATCAAGCTGTATGAAGATGTCGGGTTCACCACCATCCGTAAGTTCTTCGCCTACGTGTGGGAGGGATTCTGAGTAGCTTACAGCTGCTTCAGGACTTCGGTCAGCACGGCTCCCAACACTTCGAAGCTGTGCTGGGCCAGTTTGTCGAGGGTGTCTTCCGGAGTGTGCCAGTAAGTCTTCTTGGAAGTGTCGAAGTCGATCAGGTCCACGGCGTTGACTCCCATCTTGACGAACGGCATATGATCGTCGTCGGTGGCGCCTTCGCCGTTGAGGAAATACTTGCCGTAGCCCAGGCGTTCGGCGGTGCCCCAGATCAGCTTGCGCAGCGCGGGCGATGAGTTCTCCTCGTTCATCACGTGCAAATCCTTGCCGCCGATCATGTCCACGTTGATCAGCGCCTTGATCCGGCTCAGCGTGCCATCGGCCGCCCAGCGCTCGGCCAGGTGGCGGCTGCCATAGAGGCTGTCGTTGGCGGACCATTCGCCGAACGCTTCCTCGCCGTCGAACCAGACCAGATAGATGTCGTCGTTGTGCGGCATGCCTTGCAGCGTTTCCGCCATCTCCAGCAGGAATGCGGTTGACGAGCCGCCGTCGTCGGCGCCCACGAAGCGGACTCCGGCCATCTTCTTGGTGTCGTAGTGGCCGGTGAGCACGACGGCGCGGCCGGACTTACCCGGAAAGCGCGCCACGATATTGACCATGGCAACCTCGCCCAGCGGCGTGTGGCCGGAGAAGCTATCCTGCGAAACCTCGCATCCGCGCGGCTTCAACTGCGCCACGATGTAGGCGCGCAGGCTGCGCAGCGCGGCCGATCCCGGCGGACGCGGTCCGAACGCGACGGCCTTGCGCGCATAATCCATGGCGTGCGCGCCACTGAATTCGTGGGACTGCGCGGCCAGCGCCAGCCATCCGGCGGTCACAATCAGCGCGATCGGGACGATTTTTTTGCGGTGCATATGTATCCAAGTGTGAAGTTGCGGTCGCGGTCAAGGAAATCCAGGTATGGGATCAGGAGCGCGGGTGGAACCAGTAACAAAGCGGCGGGAATAAAGCCAAGCCAGCGCATGCCGCCTGTAAAGAATTGTAGCCCGTTCAGCAGGCGGCGGGCCAGCAGCCGGAAGTATCCGCCCACCGGACGGATCTCGATTTCGATCAGGCCGGCACTTTCGAGCAGGTACAACATGCCGTACCGGGTGAAGCGAAAGTAATCGTGCGGCGACTGGTGCACTTCCCACTCGTGCGGAACGATGGCCAGCAGCCGCGCCGCGGGCGCGAGCGTACGCGCCATCTCGCGCAAAACCGACTCCGGCTGGCGCACGTGCTCCAGCGTGACGATGTTGATAGCGGCATCGAAGCACCCGGAGGCGAACGGCAGGCGCGTCAGATCGGCCACGGCATGCAGGCGGCTATAGTTCCATTTGGGATCGCCCACGGCCAGGTCCACTCCGCAATATCGCTGGCGGGTGAAGTAACGGGCGTGGCGGACCTCGCCCGCGCCGGCGTCCAGCACGCGCGCACCCGCCGGCAGGCTGGCCGCGAAGCCGGATATAGCATCCTCAACGGCGGCTTCGAAGTGCAGGATGTGGCGGCTCAGCCAGCCGGGCAGACGGTCCACGATGGCGGTGTAGCTCATGACGTTGGCGGGCGGCTCTATGTTATCGCGCTTTGCGCGCTTCGATCATGACGGTCGATCCGGCATGGCAAGCCGCCTCCAGAAGGGTGAAGGGGATGGCCGCGGCGATCAACATGAAATGCGCCAGGTCTTTGAGCATCCTGGCCGGCGGCGTTTCCTGTACACCGCGCACCCGGCGCGCCATGGGGTCGAGCGTAGGCGCAAGGCTGGTGGCCAGGCCTGCGGGGTTATCGCGCAAGGAGAAATACTTGCGGCGCAGCACTTCGAAGCCGGCGGCGGCCAGCAGGGCTTCCAGGTCGCGGGCGCGGAAGTCGGTAAGGTGGCGGGGCGCATCCACTCCGTTCCAGCGGGAGCCCAACAGGCGGAACTGCCAGCAGGCGGCGTTTGGCACTTGCACGATCAGGCGTCCGTGGGGCTTCAGCAGGACACGCGCCGCGGCCAGGTAGGCCCGCGGATCGTAAACGTGCTCCAGCACGTGGAACATAGTAATGCCGGCGCAGACGCCGGCGCCCAGCGGCGATTGCGCCAGATCGCCGCAGAACACGGGTACGCCATTGGTATGCCAGGCGAGCGCCGCGGCTTCCGGGGAGGAATCCAGGCCGATGGCAGCGAAGCCGCGCTCGCGCAACAGGCGCGGAAACAGGCCTCCGCCGCAGCCCACGTCCAGCACCGGGCCGGACTCTCCGCATGCGGCCAATGCGCGGCCCACAAACCGCACGTGATCGCGCAGCACCAGGCGCCGGTATCGTTCTTCCAGGCCGGCGGCGAAGCTGCCATCCGGCGCGTACCAATAGTGCGCGGGGTAATAGCGCGCCAGATCCTCCGGTGTCGGCAGTGGCGCCAGGCGCATCAGCCCGCAGCCTTCGCACGCGACTATCCGGAATTCGCGCGGTGTGGTTCCGTACAAGCGATCGGTGGCCGTCAATAGCGCACGGAACCCCGCATGGCCACAGGCCAGGCAGGCCATCATGTATGGCGCGATCGCTCTCGCCGGCGTATTCGAAATAGCGGATTCACAAGCGTACTGTTGTATTATAGCTTCAGAGGCGCATCGAGGATGAGTTCCGTCGGCGAAACCTTGCGCCGGGAACGTCTGCGGAAGGACTTGACCCTGGAGCAGATCTCCCGCGAAACCAAGATCTCCGGCCGCCTGCTGGAAGCCATCGAAAGGGACCAGTTCGATTTGTTGCCCGGCGGCGTGTTCGCGAAGAGCTTCGTGCGGCAGTACGCCCGCTTCCTGGGCTTGGACGAAGAGGAAATGGCCTCCGAAGTGGAGCGGGCGGTCAGCCCCGTAGGGGATCTGCCCGGCTTTATAGGCGCCCCTGAGCCTGCCTTCAAAGTACCGCGAGTGCTCGAATGGGAGGACGGCGGCCGCTCCAATTCTTCGATTTTGCCCGCCTTGGCGTTGGTGGTGGCGGTGATGCTGGTTTGTTCAGGGGTGTATGCCTTGTGGCAGAGGAGCCGCCGGCCAGTGCCGCCGGGGCCGCCGATTGCCGCCGCACAAAGGGCGCCCACGCCAGCCTCTAAGCCCGCCGAGCTATCGCCGGTGACGCCGGCAGTGGCGAATAACGCGGAAGCGGTTGCACAGACCGACGTATCCGTGCCATCGGCAGCGCCCGCGCAGGAAGCCGCCCCGGCGCCGGTCGAGAACCCTAACCCCGCGGCTACTTTACAGGTCTCGCTAACGGCGGATGCCGAAGCCTGGGTACAAGTGTGGGCGGACGGCAAAAGCGTGATGATCGGCGTACTGCAGCCCAACGTGGCGAAGACGGTGGCGGCGGTGGAAGGCATCCGCATCCGTACGGGCAACGCGGGCAGCTTACAGGTCACAGTGAATGGGAAGCCGGCGGGGCCGCTGGGTCCCAAGGGCCAGGTGCGCGTGCTGGAGGTGACTCGCGACGGGGTTCACATCCTGCCGCCGCCGCCCAAACCTGCGCCCGCACCGGCGCCGGAACCGCTCTGACGCATAGCCATCTGTTTCTTGCGTTGCTCGGTGAGGAGCAATTCACGCCGGCGGCGCTTCTTGATCCGCCCGTCGATCTTGCGCCAGAACTTGCGGAAGTAGCTGAACGCCGAAAGCATGGCGAACACCACGACGCCCCACATCAGCACCTTTCCCGGCAGCACCAGTGCCGGGTACCGGATGCTGAGCAGCAGGCAGGAAACGGCGGCCACCTGTGACACCATTTTGGTCTTGCCCAGATCGCTGGCTTTGATGGTGTAGCCTTCCGCGGCGGCGATGGCGCGCAGTCCGGAAACGGCGAATTCGCGCCCCACGATCAGGATCACCATCCAGGCTTGGACCGCGCCCACCTGCACCAGGGCAATTAGCGCCGAAGATACTAGCAGTTTATCGGCGATGGGATCGAGCAGCGTGCCGATGGTGGTGATCTGGCGCCAGCGGCGCGCCAGGTAGCCGTCCAGAAGGTCGGTGCTGGCGGCGCAGAGGAAGATGCCCAGGGCCAGCCAGACGTTGGTGATCGTAGCGCCGCGGAAGTGCAGCGCCACGCGCTCCTGGACCAGCGCGGCGACCAGCAACGGGACGAAGAAGATCCGCAAGATCGTAAGCAGGTTCGGGATATTCATCGTTCATCCCAACTATAATGCTTCCGCCATCGCTGGGACAACTGTGCTACCGCGGCGCGTAGTAGCCCGCGCGCGTGCGCACCAGCGCGCCGGGCACGTCCACGTCGACGCGGATCTTGCGGAAGCTGCCGTCGGCGGCCAGGTTCGTGGGCGTGTACGCCAGGATGTATTGATTGCGGATCTCATGCGCAATCTCGGGCGTAATATTGGCGATCTCCGCAACATCGTTCGGAAACCAGGAGCGCCCGCCGGTCTGCTGCGTCAACTCGCTGAGCTGCTTCCGGGCGCGCGCGGCGCTCTCCGCCTCTTCGGCGCCCAGCAGGCCTATGGCGTAAACGATCACGTCGTTCTGTTGCGCCACTTCGACCAGGTGCGCTTGCGTCTCCACGCTGCTGTTGTCTTCCCCGTCGGTGACCACCAGCAGCACCTTCTTGTCTCTATGGGCGCGGTGCCGGAGGTGCTCGATCCCCAGCAGCAACGCGTCGCGCATGGCGGTTTCGCCCTTGGCGTCGAAATCGCGCAAAGCCTTTTCGAGGGCTTTGACATCGCTGGTAAATTCCTCCGCCAGGACCGCGGATTCGTTGAAGTCGATGATGAAGACCTCATCCTGCGGATTGGACGCCTTCACCATGGAGAGCGCGGCGGAGGCTACCCGGTCGCGCTTATCGGTCATGCTGGCGCTGGTATCGACGATCAGCCCCAGCGAGATCGGCACGTCCTCCTGCCGGAAGACGCTGAGGGTCTGCTTGTCGCCGTTTTCGTAAACGGTGAAGGCGCTCTTCGAAAGATCCTTGACCACCTTTCCGTTCTGGTCAAAAACGGATACGTTCAGCACCACCAGGCGCGTGTCGGTCCGGAAAGTAGCTTCCTGGCCAAACGCCGCCAGGCTTGCCGATATGAACAGAATCACCCACCCCAGGCGCATCTACACCTCATCTCAATATTATTGAAGCACGTCAATCGCCGATTCTCCCCCGCTATGATTAGGACTGATGCCTACAATTCTGGATGGAAATCGCGTCCGCGACCAGATCCTGCGCGATCTGCGGCCGCGCGTGGCGGCGCTGGCGGAGGCCTCGCGGCCGCCGGGACTGGCCGTGGTACTGGTGGGACACGACCCAGGATCGCAAATCTACGTGCGCAACAAAGTGAAGGCTTGCACGGAATTGGGTCTCGCGAGCCATAGCCTGACGCCGCCTGCCACCATCGCCACAGAGGATCTGCTCGAGATCGTCGACGGCCTGAACCAGCGGCCCGATATCGACGGCATCCTGGTGCAGTTGCCATTGCCCGCGCAAGTGGATACGCGGCGCGTACTGCTGGCGGTCTCGCCGGAAAAGGACGTGGACGGATTCCACCCCATGAACATAGGCAACCTGGTGGCCGGACGGCCTGGCCCGCGACCCTGCACGCCCGCCGGCATCATGGAGCTTTTGCGGCAGTACGAGATCCCTGTGGCGGGCAAGCGCGCCGTAGTGGTGGGGCGCAGCGACATTGTGGGCAAGCCGATGGCGCTGCTCCTGCTGCATGCCAACGCGACCGTCACCATCTGTCACTCGCGGACCGCGGACTTGCCAGGCGTGTGCCGGGAAGGCGAGATCCTGGTGGCCGCCATGGGACGGCCCGCCATGCTGACCGCCGATTACATCCGGCCGGGCGCGGTGGTGGTGGATGTGGGGATGAACCGCATTACGGAGCGCGCCGAAGCCGCGCGCATTTTCCGCAATTCGCCGGACCGCCTGGCCGCGCTGGAGCGCAAGGGCAGCGTGCTGGTGGGCGACGTCGATCCGCTGGCAATGCAGGATAAATCGTCGGCTTATACACCCGTGCCCGGCGGCGTTGGCCCGCTCACCATCGCCATGTTGATGTCCAACACGGTGGCTGCGGCGGAGGCCCGGGCCGGCCTCCCGCCTGTCACACCAAAGATCTGACCTGCCGCTGGCGGCCCTACCACTGGCCGCCCTGGCGCGGGGACGCGCGGATGGCGCGCTCGAACGCCCAGCTTCGGATATGATTGATCTGCTCCTTCATGGTGCGCGACAGCGGCACGATACTCACCGCCACGCTTAAGAGGTCGTCCTCGCCGATTTCGCGGTCTGCCAGCTTGGCCTTGGTCAGCGCGGAAACCACACACTGCTCGATCTCGGCGCCGGTCCAGCCAATCGTGAACCCGGTCAATTGCGGAAGGTTGAAGCCGGCCGGATCGATGCCCCGCCGGGAGAGATGAATTTTGAAAATATCTATGCGTTCGTCATCGAGCGGCAGGTCCACGAAGAACACCTCGTCGAAGCGGCCCTTGCGAATCATTTCGGCCGGCAGCAGGTCGATGCGGTTGGCGGTAGCGGCCACGAACAAACCGCGCGATTTTTCCTGCATCCAGGTCAGGAAGAAGGCGAAGATGCGACCCTGCTCGCCGCTCGATTCGGTGGAGGTGATGCCCATCTCAATCTCGTCGAACCAGAGGACGGCGGGTGCCATGTCCTCCAGCATCTTGCAGGCGGCGACAAACGCTCCTTCGGGCTGGCCATGCCTGCCGGAAAAGATCTCGATCATGTCGATGCGGTAGAGGGGCAGCTCGAAGTACGAGGCGATCGCCTTGACCGACAGGCTCTTACCGCAGCCGGGGATGCCCATCATCAGAAGGCCCTTGGGCGCGATGTCGGCGCTGAGGGTGTCGCGCATTTGAAAGAGCTTACGGCGCTCGGTCAGCCACTTCTTCAGCGTTTCGAGTCCGCCGATATTGCCCATGCTGCCGCCCTCGGCGATGAATTCCACGGTGCCGCTGCGGTTGACCAGGAGGCGCTTCTCTTCGAGCAGCGCCGGAATGCATTCCGGCCCAAGGTGCGGACTGGCGGCCAGCGCGCGGCGCAGCGCGTAGCGGGCTTCATCGAGCGTGAGACCCTGCAGGGAGCGCGCCAGTTGGTTCAGGTTCGCGTCGCCCGAATCCCGCAAGCCGCTCGGGTCCGGAGTGAGCGCAAGCTCGTCGCGCAGGAAGTCGACCAGCTCGACCAGATCCGGCGGGCGGAGCTCGATAAACAGCAGGCTGCGCTCGACCTCTTCCGGAATAGAGCGCACCGGGGAACTGATCACGATAAACTTACGCTGGTCGCGACAGCTTTCGTAGATGTCGCGCAGGCGGCGCCGGGTCTCCGCAGATTCCCGCAAAGGCTCGTGAAAATCCTTCAAGTGGAAGATGGCGGCGTCCGCGTACCCGGCGATGAAGTCCAGCGCTTCGCGCGGGGATTGCGTTCCGGCTTCGGCGGTCCTTCCATCGCGGCGCATTCCCTCGGTGAGGGTCCACGTCCAGACGGACGTGGGAGTGGACGCCAGATGCAGGCTCACTTCACGGAGCACTCTGGCGACGCGCTGTTCTTCGGAGGAGCGGATGTAGGTGAGCGGCCGGCCGGAGTCGAAGACCTCGCGCAGCATTTTGGCGGCGCGGCTTTCGTAAACGGGAGATGCCGTGAGGGGTTCGACGGGCATGAGCTGTGGCGTGCTCTTCAATAAGTAAAGACTCCAAAAGCCGGCCGAAAGCCGACTCGTCCGGAATCTCGGATTTCAGGCCTGGGCCACCGTCAATTCAGGAAATAGGTGCGGTAGAGCGTGTCGCGCTGCTTGGGGATGAAGCCGGCGTCGCGGATGATGCGGCGAAGCTCTTCTTCGCTGGCGCGGTGATGCGCGCCGGCGGCGGAGACCACGTTCTCCTCGATCATGATACTGCCCACGTCGTTGCCGCCAAAGCGTAGGCCCAGCTGGCAAGTCTTCAGCCCCTGGGTGACCCAGGACGACTGGATGTTCTCGATGTTATCGAGGTAGATGCGCGAGATAGCCAGGTTTTGCAGGTATTCGACGGCGGTGGCTTCCTCATGCACGAAATGGCCGAGCGCGGTGTTCTCGCGCTGGAACGTCCAGGGGATGAAAGCCGTGAAGCCGCCCGTATCCTCCTGAATGCGGCGCACGATCTGCAGGTGGTTCATGCGTTGCTCCAGCGTCTCGCCGCATCCGAACATCATCGTGGCGGTGGTGCGCATGCCCAGCGCGTGCGCGGTGCGGTGCACGTCGATCCATTCGGAGGTGTTGCACTTCAGCCGGCTGATGCGGTGGCGGACCCCGTCGTCTAGAATCTCCGCGCCGCCGCCGGGAATGGAGTCGAGACCGGCGTCGCGCAGGCGGGCGATGGTGTCGCGCAGGCTCAGGCCGCTGACTTCAGCGATATTGGTAATCTCCGGCGCGGAAAAGCAGTGCAGATGAATCGTGAATCGTTGCTTGATAGCGCGTAGCAGGTCTTCGTACCACTCGATCTTCAAGCCGGGGTGCAGGCCGCCCTGCATCAGCACGCCGGTGCCGCCGAGGTCGAGGGTTTCCTGGATCTTGGCGAAGATGGTTTGGTGGTCGTGCACGTAGCCTTCGGCGTGGCCCATGGGCCGGTAGAAGGCGCAAAAGCTACAGTATTCGGTGCAGAAATTTGTGTAATTGATGTTGCGATCGATAATGTACGATACCACACCTTCGGGATGATATCGCTTACGGAGGGCGTCGGCAGCCATGCCGATGCCGATCAGATCGTCGGAGCGGAACAGGTCTAGGGCTTCGGCGTAGGAAGTCATTATTAAGTCGTTATTATATCGTGATCACATTATGTCAGGCGGTCATGCTGAGCATTTGCTGCTGGACGCCCTGCCCGAAGACATAGGCGCCGAAGAGCGGCTTGGGTTCGCCCTTGCCCCAGCGTTGCGCGTGATATTTGGCGCGCAGGAATTGCACGTCAGGGTGGGCCCGTAGGTCGACAAGGATCTGATACGTGCCGCAATAGAATTTCTGCGGGAAGGAGACGATGGGTTTGGCACCCCACTCCACATTATCGGCGGAACCCCAGATGGAAATATCCAGGCTTTCCTGTTCAATGATGCGAGTGATGCCGAGAGTCAGAAGGACCAAACCGCCCCGGGAATCTCCCAGGTCTATTTCGGGGCCGGTACCGGCCTCGCGGATGGTCGTTTCAGGAAGTAGAAAACCTGGTAGCATACAACACTCCAATCCGTCGCGTTCTTGAGTTTCGGCTCCCTTGTATACAGTGCTAACTCTTAAATTAAGATTCGCACATTTTTTGTGAAAAAGGAAGGCGAATTACATGAATTATGGGTTACACGGCGGGCGACTTGCGCACCGTGACAACCGCGGGCTTGCGCCGTGCGCCTGGCGTCCGGCCGGGAGGCGCTTTGGCTGCATAGAGTTGCCGGTACACCGTTGCATTTCGTAGCACGGCTTCCACGTATTCCCGGGTTTCGGTGAATGGGATAGATTCCACAAATTCAGCAGGTTCGCGGTACTGGTTCCAGGTAATCCAGTCGTTCACACGCGACTTTCCCGCATTGTAGGAAGCCAAGGCCTGTTCCCACTGGCCGCCCCATTGATCGAGCAACCCACGCAGGTAATATGCGCCGAGTTTCAGGTTGATGGCGGGCTGGAACAGGGACCGATTGCTGAAGCGTTTGATGCCGGCGCGGCGGGCCAGGGCGCGGCCGGTGGCCGGCTCCACTTGCGTGAGGCCGTAGGCGTGTTTGCTCCCTCCC
>DATKFU010000068.1:0-3571 GCA_035511215.1 Bryobacteraceae bacterium
GGGGGGTCTTGCAACTGACAATCAACCTAAGAGGTCCAATATAATGACGCGTCACACGGCCCTTGTACGCGAGATAGTTCTGGCCACGCATTTGTCTGTAATGGCTTGCCAAGGCATTCACGCACAAACGGTCGCCAAAAAGCCAGCAGCCCTCACCCGAACAGACATCGAGACCCTCTCTGAGAAACCTAACCAGGGAATCGACTGGGACTGGCTCTACGCGGCGCTTGAGGCAGCCACGACTGCAGATCGGAAAGATCTTCTGAAACAACTAATAGTGTCTCCCCGTGAGGATCTCGCCTGCGAGGCTGCGGGCTATGGAATCCGCCAAGGCGACGCGGGCCTGGCTGAAATCATTGGCTTGCAGATCGCGAACTGGTCCGCCGGGTGCCAGAGCGGAGTTCTCGGCAGCGTTATGAACACTAGGCCGGTGTTACTCGAAATCCCGCGAGCGCTCGCACGTGCAGCGCCGATCGACGACCATGCCAGGCAGGCCGACGGCGGAGACCCACCCGTTGACCCGGTGGGCATCGCGGCTCTACTTCTTCAGAATTTCGGATCCGCCTCCGACCGACAGATCCTGCCGGGCCTAGTGCGCCGCGACCCACGGTCGGCCGGCTCGTGGCTTGCCGTCTCCGGCGCTGGGGTGGTCACCCCAGAACTCGCCGAGCTGGGCTCATCCACATACCAGGATCAGAACGTCAATTTGCTCGCTCGCGTGGCTGCGGCGAGTGCGTTGGAGTCAGTGGACAGCCGAGCTGCCGAGTTCGCGGTATCTCAGATGCAAGGATTCCTCAGCCGGCTGGAGCACGAAGGATTCGCGGAGATGCTGCCGCAGGTATTTCGATCCCATCCCGCCGGAAAGGAGCTCGACGACTGGGTGTATTGGTCCAAGAATGCGACTATCCTGCGAACGCTCATGGTCCTCAGAGGCAGCGCGGTCGGCCCATTGGTTCTCAAGAATCTCGGATCCGCCAACGACCACATACGAATCGTTTGCGCGACCATTGCGGCGATTCGATGGCCTGAGCAGCTGCTGCTGGCAAGTCAGGGTCTGTTTTCGGAGCGGGAGTACGCGGGCCTGATGGCGGCTGTCGCAATAAGGCATCCCGAACTCGCCAGCCAGGCGCAAGGGCGAACGACGCCATCGCAATTCGAAGACGCCAAGGCGCAGATCACCAAGTCGGGTACCTGGGGCATCAGCCCTTTTGCGGGAACGCTCCAGGTGTTCTGGAAATGAGCGCTCATCCCGCATAAAGAAGCCCGCGCGTTCGTCGGCGGCTTCTCCGCCAACGTCGGCCTCAGCGCTCCAGGACTGCCATCCGGCGCCTCGGCGAGCTTCAATCCCGCGATTATTTCCGGCGGCTCGGGCACATCCACGATGACCCTTACCTCACCCGTCAGCCTCACCGCCTCCGTCGCCGGCGCCGCCACCGTCGGAACCCTGACCAACACCGCGACCGCCGCCGCTCCCTTGACCGTCCAGGATTTCACCCTAACCGCCGGATTGAACAATTATTCGACGCCGGTCAACTTCAGCCTGAGCGTGCCCCAGCTTCAGACCTGCCCCACGTGCTTCGGCGCAACCTTCCCCGGAGGCACCGTAACCCCAGGCGGCGGACCCGTGACCTTCACCTGGTTCGTACCCTCCACCACGTATACCAACGTTTACGGCTACACGATAAACGGCAGCGCCCCCGGCCTGTCGCACAACGTGACGGGCTCGGTTTCCATCGCCGCCGAAGACTTCACTGTCTCCTTCACGCAGTCGCCAATCCAGACGGTCTCCTCTCCAGGCTCAGGCAACTTTACGATATCGCTCACTTCCATCAACAACTTCGCCGGCAACGTCGCCCTTGTCGGCCTGCCGTCGAATTATGTAACGGTGATTAACGGCGTGGTCGAGAGCATCCCGCAGCTAGCGCTCCCAGCGGGCGGTACCGCAACTACCTCATTCACCATTAATTTCCCGTCCGGGCTTTCCTCCGGACAGAACGAGCTTTCCATTTTGGCGCAGAGCAGTTTGGGGCAGGGCGGGGCAATCCAACACTCCGCCAACGCCTGGTTTACGGTTGGCTCCAGCCCAGGCTCCATACTCTCCGTCTCATCCACCCACTCCGGCAGCTTTACCGTTGGCCAGTCCGGCACGTATACTCTCACCGTGACCAATCAGTCGGGCGCAGGGGCTACCAGCGGAACTGTGACCGTCACCGATAATCTTCCCGCCGGGCTGACACTGGCATCCAATCCGTCTGGCACAGGGTGGACGTGCAGCGGCAACACCTGTACGCAAAGTACCGCGCTGGCCGGGGGCAACAGCTACCCATCGATCACCATCCCCGTCAACGTGGGCTTGAACGCGCCGTCGCAAGTGTACAATCAGGTGACCGTCACGGGCAGCAACTCCCAGGTGGCCAGCGCAACCGACCCCACCACGATCCAGGGATCAGCCTCTCCGCCGAACTTCACCCTCACGGCCCTACAGAATCCGCAGACGGTCGCGCCCGGCGGCACCGCCACTTACTCCATCCAGGTGACCCCATTGGGCAGCTTCGGCAATACCGGGGTATTCTTAAACGTGGGAGCGATTGCAGGAGCCACCGCCTCGATAACCCCCTCGGTGGATTCCGCATCGCCAGGGACGTTGACCGTCACGGCATCGCCGACCGCGCCATTTGGGACAATTCCTATCTTGATCGCGGGGACCTCCGGCGCCACGACGAATTTCACGGTGGCTAACCTGAGAGTGGCTCCGGTCGCGCCGGCCGCCATAACGACGCCTCCGCCCGGGCAGTTTCTTCCAGGCGGCGCCACCCAATTCACGTGGAATTCGGGCAATGGGGCGTCGCAGTTCACGCTGACGGTTGGCGCAACGCCCGGCGCCGGTACCTATTACTCGGGGAGCGCGAGTTCCGCGCAGAGCGCCACCGTGTCGCTGCCGAGCACGATCGGCCAGACGGTGTACGTAACTTTGACTTCATCCACGCCAGCCGGCGTAGCGCTGACGCCGCAGTCCTACACGTATGTGATCAGCACGCAAGGAATTTCCTCGGGCCTGCAAATGGTTTCCGGCCCCGTCGCATACGTAAACACTAACGGTGGCGAAGCTGCCTACACGTACACCTTCGCGGGGGGCGACGCGAGGGCCCTGGAGGAGTGCGGCCCAACCGTGCAGGTAGTGTCGATAAGGATAATCCAACAGACCGCCTCCTCCGCGACCCTCGGCTTCACCGCGATATCCGGTACGGCGCTCCAGCCCTTCGATTTCTCATGCCACTGTCCGGGGGGCGGCACTGGGTCGCCAGCCGCTCCCGTGATTTACAGCCTAAGTCCAAGCTCGATTCAACCCAATGTCACCGCATCGATCCAAATTGCGGGGGCTAATTTTGACGACCCGAGCAGTGGGGCGACGGATACCGTGCAAATCTGCCCACTGTCAAGCACCGGCGCCATATCGGGCGGCTGCGACTCGCAGGACGTCACTCCGGCGTCCGATAGCCTTATCGTCGTCGACGTGGCTCTCCAGGCGAGCCTCTATGGATACGCGGTGACGGTGATCTCGGACGCGGAC